>JAYVYJ010000208.1:0-11104 GCA_043784465.1 Hyphomicrobiales bacterium | reverse complement strand
GGTACAAAGATCGACCGCCGTGCGCGAAGCCTATCTCGGCTCTGATGTAACGGCTGAGGCAGCGCATGAGGTCGAAGCAACCAAAGCCGCCAAGCCGCTCTTGAGGATAGAGAACCTCGTCGTCGAATATGGCGCGGCGCGTGCGCTATCGGGCGTCTCGCTCACGGTGGGCGACGGCGAGTTCGTCGCCGTGATCGGACCCAACGGTGCAGGCAAAAGCTCGCTGCTCTCGGCGGTGGCGGGTTTGGTGAAGCCGCGCGCCGGCACTGTCGTCTACGCCGGCCAGCCGCTGCTCACAAAGCCGCCGGCGCGGCGCGTACGCGAGGGGATCGCGCTCGTTCCTGAGGGGCGCCGGATTCTCGGCAATCTCACGGTCGAGGAGAACCTCATTGTCGGCGCGCTGGTTCGCCGCGACGATCCCGAGACGCCGCGCCGGCTCGCAGAAGTCCTCGAACGCTTCCCCGTTCTTCGCGAGCGCTTCACGGGCTATGCGGGACTGCTCTCCGGCGGCGAGCAGCAGCAACTCGCCATCGCCCGCGCGCTAATGTCGGGCCCGCGCCTTCTGCTGCTCGACGAGCCTTCGCTCGGGCTAGCGCCGATGATGATCGATCAAGTCTACGCCACCTTGACCGATCTGCGCGAGAGCGGCCTTTCGATCCTGCTCATGGAGCAGAACGCCGGCCGCGCATTGCGGGTGGCGCATCGCGCCTATGTCATCCGCCACGGAGCGATCGAACTTCAAGGCGAAGCGGCGGCGCTGCGCACGGACCCCCGCTTCGACAGAGCCTATTTCGGCTTCGCGACCGGCGGCGAGGCGCTGACCCATTGATTCTCGTCCAGCACCTCCTCGACGCGGTCAACGTCGGCGGGCTTTACGCGCTGGTGGCGTTGGGGATCGGCCTCATCTTTGGCATCATGCGGCTCATCAATTTCGCTCATGGCGAGTTGATCATGGCTGGCGGCTACGCCATGATTCTGCTGGTCGCGCTGCCGGCGCCGGTCGTTATTGTTGTCGCGCTGGCTGCCGTGATCGCGCTGGCCGTCGCGATCGAGAAAATCGCGTTTCGTCCGTTGCGTGGGCAGGACCCTTCGACGCTGCTGGTCGCCTCCTTCACTGTTTCCTATTTCCTGCAGAACGCCTTTCTGCTGATATTCGGACCGCGTCCGCTGCCGTTTCCGTTCCTGCCCGGTCTCTCCAACATTCTCGAAGTCGCCGGCCTGCGTATTCCCCTGCTGCAGATCGTGTCGCTTCTGCTCGTACTGGCGGCGTTGGTCGGCGTCGTCTGGGTGCTCAAAAGTACGTCCATCGGCGTCCAGCTTCGCGCGACCGCGGAGGATGTCGTCACCGCCCAGTTGACAGGGATCAATGTGCACCGCGTCACGTCGATCGCCTTCGCCATGAGCGCGGTACTCGCCTTCGTCGTATCGTTGATCTACTCCGAGCAGATCGGCCAGTTGAGCCCGGCGATGGGCGTGCGCCCGCTTATCATCGGCTTCGTGGCGACGATATTGGGCGGGCTCGGCAGCCTCGGCGGCGCGGCGCTTGGGGGCTTCGTCGTCGGCTTCATCTCCGTGCTGCTTGAAATCGTGCTTCCTGAGGAGGCGCGACCGTTCCGCGAGGCGTTTCTGTTCGGTCTCGTCTTCGTCATTCTGGTCGTACGGCCGGAGGGGATCGTGCGGGTCAAGGCGTTGCAGGAGCGGGTCTAGCGCATGGTTCGCAGGAGTTTCATCACCGCCTTCGTGCTCATCCTTCTTATTGGGCTCGTCGCCTATGCCGGCTCGTATTTCTCCGGCAGCGTGCAGCGCACCATCGTCGATGCGCTCATCAAGACGAGCCTCGTCGTCGGGACCTATATCTTCATCGGCAATTCTGGGATCCTGTCGTTCGGCCATGTCGGCTTCTTCGCCCTCGGCGCCTATGCAACGGCTTGGACGACCATATCGCCGTCAATCAAGGAATCGTTGATGCCCGATCTGCCGGGCATCCTGCTCGGGCTTGAGATCAGCCCCTATGTTTCGCCGCTCGCCGGCGGCGTCCTCTCGGCTTTCGTCGCGCTGCTGGTCGGCATTCCGCTCTCGCGCATGGTCGGCATCGCCGCCTCGATCGGCACCTTCGCCATGCTGGTCGTCATCTATTCCGTCGCCTCCAATTGGACGACGGTCACCGGCGGACAGGGATCGCTGTACGGCCTGCCGATGATCTCCAACCTTCCCGCCGCCGCGGCGGTCGCCATGCTCAGCATCGCCGGCGCGGCGCTCTATCAGGCGAGCCCGGCTGGCTTTCGCCTCCGCGGCTCGCGCGAGGACGCGATCGCCGCGCAGGCCTCGGGCGTCGACGTGCGGCGCGAGCGGCTCATCGCCTTCGTGGTCAGCGCGTTCTTCGTCGGCGTCGCGGGCGCGGTCTACGCGCATTTCCTGCAGATGGTCGTCGCCGCTCAATTCTATCTCAACCTCACTTTTGTCAGCGTCGCCATGCTGGTGATTGGCGGCATGCGCTCGCTTACCGGCGCGGTGGTCGGCGCCGCCTTCGTGACGATGCTGACGGAATTGCTGCGCCAGTTCGAGCGCGGCGTCGCGGTCGGCGGCTTCGTCATCGGCGGCCGACCAGGCGTCCAGGAGCTCGGTCTCGCCGTCGCCATGCTGCTGGTCATCCTGCTGCGGCCGCGCGGCCTTTCCGGCGGGCGCGAGATCGCGGATCTGTGGCCCGCCACGATATCTCAACCAAGACCGAGGACGCCATGAAACTGTTCGGGGTCGACGTAGGAGGAACGTTCACCGACGTGATGTTCTCGGATACGGAGACGAGCCAACTGATCGTTCACAAGGTGCCAACAACGCCGGACGATCCCTCGCTCGGCGTAATGAACGGCGTGCTGGAACTCTGCCGGCGCAACGGGATCAACGAGGCCGAAGTCGATTACGTTTTTCACGGCACGACGATCGCCACCAACGCCGTGCTCGAATATCGCGGCGCCGAAGCCGGGATGATCACTACGCGCGGCTTTCGCGACATTCTCCACATCGGCCGCCACCAGCGCCCACAGCATTATTCAATCATGCAGGAGATTCCCTGGCAGAACCGGCCGCTGGTCAAACGCCGGCACCGCAAGGTCGTCGCTGAGCGGCTCATTCCGCCGCATGGTGACGTACTGATCCCTCTTGCGGAGGATGAAGTGCGAGAAGCAGCGCGCGAATTGAAGGCGAGCGGCGTGCGCTCTATCGCGGTCTGTTTTCTGTTCTCCTATCTCAATCCCGTGCATGAAGAGCGCGCAGCCGAGATCGTGCGCGAGGAATATCCGGACGCCTTCGTCACCACGTCGAGTTCCGTGGTGTCGCAATTCCGCGAATTCGAGCGATTCACCACTGCGGCGATGAACGCCTATATCGGGCCGCCTGTGCGCGACTATGTGCGACGCCTCGACGAGGCGTTGCGCAAGGCCGGCATGAAGGCCGAACTGCGCATCATGCGCTCCAACGGCGGCGTCGCGACGCCGGCGACGGTGTCCGAATTCCCGGTGCTGACGCTACTTTCCGGCCCCGCCGCCGGCGTGCTTGGCGGCGCGATGAGCGGGGCGCTGTCGGATCGGCGCAGCCTCATAACCTTCGACGTCGGTGGCACGAGCGCCGACATCGGCGTGGCGCGCAACGGCGACTTCAGTGAGGCCTCCGCCCGCGACACCCGCATCGCCGGTTATCCGGTGCTGGTGCCGATGATCGACATTCACACCATCGGCGCCGGCGGCGGCAGCATTGCCTATATCGACGACGGCGGCACGTTCCAGGTTGGACCGCGCAGCGCCGGCTCGAAGCCGGGCCCCGCCGCCTATGGCCGCGGCGGCGAGGAACCCACGGTGACGGACGCCAATATCGTTCTCGGCCGGCTCGACCCCGGCAATTTCCTAGGCGGCGAGATGAGCCTCGACGTGACGGCGGCGCGGCGCGTCATCTCGACGCTTGCCGAGCGGCTCGGCATGAGCCTGGAGGAGGCGGCTGTCGGCATCGTCACCATCCTCAACAGCAACATGGCCAATGCCATTCGTGGCCGCACGGTGCAGAAGGGCATTGATCCACGTGAGTTCGCGCTGATGGCCTTTGGCGGTGCCGGCCCCCTGCATGGCGCGGAAGTCGCCGACATGCTGGGCATGTCCGAGGTGATCGTCCCCGCCTATCCCGGTATCACTTGCTCGCTCGGCCTGCTCGTCAGCGATCTCAAATATGACGCGATCCGCACGCAGTTCCACGTCTCGGGCGCACTCGACCTTAAGCGCATCAACGCCGACCTCGCCAACATGGAGGAGGAAGTGTTGCATCAGTTCGACGCCGACCGGGTTCCGCGCGCGCAGGTGAAGGTCAAGCGCTTCGCCGATACGCGCTATGTCGGGCAGGGCTACGAACTTCGTGTCGACGTCGCCAACGGGGAACTCTCGGATCAACAGATGCAGGAAGTGTTCGAGCTGTTTCATTCGGCGCATCAGAGCGAATATGGCCATGCCTTTCCCGGCAGCCCGATCGAGATCGTCAATATCCGCGTCACCGGTTCTTCGGCGAGCCAGGCGCTCAAAATGCCGGAGGTGAAGGGCGGCGCGCTCGACAAGGCGCGGATCAAGACCGACAAGACGAAATTCCGCGTCAGCGAGCGGCTCGAAAGCTTCGATACTTCGTTTTACCGCCGCGCCGACTTGCCGCTGGAGACGACGATACCCGGCCCGGCGATCATCTTGCAGCTTGACGCCACGACGGTCGTGCCGCCGAACTGGACGTTCCGCGCGGACGCGCACGGCAATCTCATCCTCACTTCGGGAGGCGCGAAATGAAACCGCAAGCGGCGCAAGGACGCATCGATCCGATCACGGCGAAAGTCATCCAAGGCGCGCTCGAGAACATCGCCATCGAGATGGGCTACAAGCTCATGCGGATGAGCCACTCCAGCATCATTCGCGAATCGGAAGATTTCGGCGCGGCGC
The DNA here is from genome assembly GCA_043784465.1 of Hyphomicrobiales bacterium. Lineage (GTDB taxonomy): Bacteria > Pseudomonadota > Alphaproteobacteria > Rhizobiales > Beijerinckiaceae > Roseiarcus. The sequence goes on along the minus strand of JAYVYJ010000208.1, from coordinate 6,140 downwards.
TGATTGATGCGAAGGCGCGCCAGCTCTCTGAGGCCAAACAGAGCACGCCGCTGCAATCGGGCCCGATCCCAGGCTATATCAAAGGCGTCTGGAAGATGCTGCAAGAGCGCGGCGAGGAGATGCGCCCCGGCGACGTGTTCATGCACAACGACCCCTATGGCGGCGCGACGCACGGCCCGGACGTCGGTTTCATCGTGCCCGTTTTCCACGAAGGCGCCATCGCCGGCTATGCCGTGACGACGGCGCATCACCTCGACATAGGCGCGCATACGCCAGGCAGCGGCGGCATCGTCGACGCGATGGATTGCTATGCGGAAGGGCTGCGCTTCCAAGCGATCAAGGTCTATGAGGAAGGCAAACGCAACAACCAAGTCTGGCACATGCTGCGCACCAACATCCGCCTGCCGGATCTTGTCCTCGGCGATATGGAGGCGCAGATCGCCGCCTCGCGCATCGGCGCGCAGCGCTATCTCGAATTGCTGCAACGCTACGGCCTCGAAACCGTCACGGCCGCGACCGAGGACATGTTCGACGCCTCCGAGCGCCTGCTGCGCAAGGCGATCGGCGATCTGCCCGACGGCGAATATTCGGCGACCACCTATATCGACGGTTTTCTCGACGATCCCGACCCGCGCCGGCGCGATCTTCCGATCAAGGTGACGATCCGCATCAAGGGCGACGAGATGGAGGTCGATCTGACCGGCACGGCGCCGCAAGTGTCGGACCGGCCCATCAACATGCCGTTTCACGGTACCGTGGATTGCGCGATCTGGCTGTCGGTCCGCTCCGTCCTACTTGATTCCGCCATCCATGGCGAGATCCAGCAGAACGAGGGGTTGACGCGCCCGATCAAGATCTTCGCGCCCGAGGGCACGCTCGCCAATCCGATCTTTCCGGCGCCGGTGATCGCGCGTTTCTGTCCCGGCATTGAGCTTTCCAACGCCGTCGTGCAAGCCCTGTCCGAAGTCGCGCCGCGCCAGGTCTGCGGCGCCTGCGGCAATGGCGGCGGCATGCTACTCGCCGGCCAGCAGGGCGACAATTTTTGGCTCCAGGTCGAATTGTTCTCCGGCAGCTACGGCGGCCGTTACGGCATGGACGGCATGGATTCAGTCGACGTGCTCTACGCCAATACGCGCAACAATCCGATTGAGGATATTGAGTCGCATGTTCCACTACGCATCGAGCGCTATGAGCTGCGCGAGAAGGTCGCGGCGCCCGGACGCTGGCGCGGCGGCGTCGGCTCGATCCGTCATGTGCGCTTCCTCGCGGCCGGCAGCGCGTCGATCGAGAGCGAAGGCCACAAATATCCACCGCATGGCCTGTTCGGCGGCGGCGACGGCACGCCCTCACAACTGGTGCGCATGACGGCGGACAAACAAGAGGTTCAACTGCCGTCGAAACTCCCCAACCATCCTTTCGGCGAAGGGGACTCTATCATCGCGATCCGCGCCTGCGGCGGCGGCTACGGCCCGGCGCGCGAACGCGATCCGCAGGCTGTGCTTAATGACGTGCTTGACGGCTACATCGACGCTGAGCAAGCGGCGCGCGACTATGGAGTTTGCATCAACAACGGTTTGGTGGACGCGGCCGCGACGGCGGCCGCTCGCGCAAAACTCTGAGAGGAAGAATCATGGCGAGGTATCTCAATATAGCCGGCGCACAACTCGGCGGCATAGCGCGCAACGAATCTCGCGAGCATGTCGTCTCGCGGATGATCGAACTGCTACGCGAATCCAAATCGCGCGGCGCCGAAGTCGTCGTGTTTCCCGAACTCGCCTTGACGACCTTCTTCCCGCGCTGGTGGATGGAAGACAAGGCGGACGTCGACGCGTTCTTCGAGCGCGAGATGCCCAATGCGGCGACGCGGTCGCTGTTCGAGGCCGCCAAATCGCTGGGCGTCGGAATGTATTTCGGCTACGCCGAGCTTGCCGAGGACAAGGGCGTCGACAAACACTTCAATACCTCGATCCTGGTTGATCGCGCCGGCGCGATCATCGCCAAATATCGCAAGGTGCATCTGCCGGGCCATGCCGACCATCGTCCGCACATGCCTTATCAGCATCTAGAAAAGCGCTATTTCGACGTCGGCGACCTTGGCTTCGGATCGTGGGATTTCGCCGGCGGCAAGTTTGGCATGGCGATCTGCAACGACCGCCGCTGGCCGGAAACTTATCGCGTTATGGCTCTGCAGGGGGCGGAAGTCGTTGTGCTCGGCTACAATACGCCGACGCATATTCCCTGGGAGCCGGTCTATGACCATCTCAGCGCGTTCCACAATCATCTCTGCATGCAAGCGGGCGCCTATCAGAACAGCATGTATGTCGTCGGCGTCGCCAAAGCCGGCGCCGAGGAGGGTTCGAACCTGCTGGCTGGAAGCTGCATCATCGCGCCGTCAGGGGAAATCATTGCCATGGCCTCGACATCGGGCGACGAGGCCTTCGTTGCCAAATGTGATCTCGACATCTGCCTGCACAATCGCAAGGCGATGTTCAACTTTGCGCAGCACAGACAAGTCCAGCATTACAAGCTGATCACCGAACCGCCGAAGCTGGCCTGAGGCGGAACGATGTCACAAGGCGCAGAGAGCGCGCATGTTATATTGGGTGGGTGCCTGTACGAAGTCATGCGCTTCTTTGGCGCGGGCGCGCCGCTGGAGCCCGCGCAGATCAGTCAGGTCGCGGTCGACTCGCGCGGCTTCGTTCACGTATTGCGTCGCGGCGCGCCGCCCGTCGCCGTGTTCATGCCTGGTGGCGAATTCGCCTATGGCTACGGCGCCGGCGAGATTTTCGACCCACATGGCATCGCCATCGACGCCCACGACCGGCTGTGGGTCGCCGATCGCGACGCGCATCAGATCCTCGCATTCTCTCGCGGGGGCAAACAGGTTCTGGCATTGGGCGCTCGCCACCGGCCCAAGTGGCGCGAGCCTTTCAACCATCCGACGCGGGTCGCCGTCGCGCCGGACGAGATGATCTTCGTCGCCGATGGTTATGGCAATGCGCGTGTGCACAGCTTCGCCGCCGATGGTGCGTATCTCGGCGGATTCGGTGAGGTCGGCTCGCGTCCCGGCGAGTTCATGACCCCGCATTCCCTGATCGTCGATCAAGAAGCAAGGCTGCTCGTCGCCGACCGCGAAAACGACCGGGTACAAGTATTTGCCAGGGATGGCCACTGGTTGCAGGAATGGCGAGGCCTCTGCCGCCCGATGGACCTCTGCCAGCGTCCCGACGGGGTTATCCTCGTCACCGATCAGGTGCCAAGCGTGACCGCTTTCGCGCCGGACGGGCGGCGCGTCGACCGAGGCCGCCCTTCGCCGAACGGCGCCCACGGCATCGCTCTTGCCCCGGACGGCGCGATCTATCTGGCGGAGATCGCGCCGACGTCGGTGACGAAGCTCATCCCCATCTAGTGGATAGCACCTGACATTTGAGTCCAGTAGGGGATTCCCTGCTTGCTGGCGACGTGCGAGTCTGCGGCATGCGAACTGGCGTCACCTTTTCCGTCACCCCTGCCGAAAGAGCTGGCTCCGGTTGTCTGAACAGCTTCCCGCGAATGATAAGTGGCGTTCCGCCGGGGTTGGTGGTTAGGGATCGCCGATGGTCGGTCGCGACGTAGGGAGGGCGCAGCCCGACCGAAGTTGCGACCGACCATCGGCGGCGGAAAATTTCATGCCGCCGCCGCGAGGGAGGACGGGTGGAAGTAAGCCTTGTCCGTCGTCCTTCGGTCAAGGCTCGAATGCGGCCGCAGGCGATTGTAGAAATTCAGATAGCGGGCGATGGAAGTCCGCGCGACGCCGACGCTGTCGTAGGAATGAAGATACACCTCCTCGTATTTGACCGATTTCCAGATGCGCTCGACGAAGACATTGTCGCGCCAGGCGCCTTTGCCGTCCATGCTGATAGCGATTTTGTTGGCGATCAGAACGCCGGTGAAGGCTTCGCTCGTGAACTGACTGCCTTGGTCGGTGTTGAAAATGCCCGGCCTCCCATGTTTCGCCAGCGCCTCCTCCAACGCCTCGACGCAGAAGGTCGCTTCCATCGTGATCGACACGCGGTGGCTGAGCACGCGCCGGCTGAACCAGTCCACGATGGCGGCCAGATAGACGAAACCGCGCGCCATCGGGATATAGGTGATGTCCATCGCCCAGACCTGGTTTGGCCGCTCGACCTTCAACCCACGTAAAATATGGGGATAAATCTTGTTCCCCGGCGTGGGCTTCGACGTGTTCGGCTTGCAGTAGATCGCCTCGATCCCCATGCGTTTCATCAGCGTGCCGACGTGGCGGCGGCCGACTTCGACGCCCTCGCGGTTCAGAAAATCGCGCAGCATCCGACTCCCCGCGAACGGATATTCCAGATGCAGCTCATCGATCCGACGCATCAGCGTCAGGTCCACTGTCGCGGTGAGGCTGGGTTTGTAATAAGCGCAGCCGCGGCTGATGTTCAGGACTTTGGCCTGATGGGCGATGGGAAGGTCGTGTTCGCGGTCGATCATCGCTTTGCGCTCAGCATGCCGGCCTTGATGAGCGCGCCTTCCAAAAAATCATTCTCCAGCGCCATCTCTCCGATCTTGGCGTGAAGCAATTTCAAATCCACCGGCGGCGCAACGCTCGTCGCCTCGGCTCCAAAAAGCCCCGCCGCTCCTTCGAGCAATTGCGCTTTCCAGGCCGTGATCTGGTTCGGATGCACGTCGAACACTTGCGCCAGTTCCGTCAGCGTCTTCTCGCCCTTCAACGCGGCCAAGGCCACCTTCGCCTTGAATGCCGGTGTGTGGTTCCGGCGCGGTCGTCTCGGCATGTTCTCTCCTGATGCGCGGCGATACTCGCCGCAGTCAGGCGGAAAATCCACTTATCGTCCTGTCCAGTTTTCCGAGGCCAGCTCTGTTGCCAAAGCCGCAAAAGCTCGCTCGCGGCCATCATGCGGCGATGCCGTACGCGGACGTTCCCGCCTTCGTCGCCGACATTCGGCGGCGCGAGGCGACGGCGGCGCGGGCGCTGGAACTTTGCATCCTGACGGCGACGCGTTCCTCCGAGACGATGCAGGCGCGCTGGTCCGAGATCGACCTTGACGCGAAAATATGGACCCTTCCAGCCGAGCGCATGAAGGCCGGGCGTGAACATCGCGTCCCGTTGTCGGTTCGCGCCGTCGCGATCCTCAAGGGCATGAAGGCGGCAGCGGACGGAGACTATGTGTTTCCCGGCCAGCGTCCGGGCCGTCCGCTATCCAACATGGCTCTGGAGATGTTTCTCCGCCGAGTGCAATCCAAATACACGACGCACGGCTTCAGAAGCTCATTCCGCGATTGGGCCGGAAACGAAACGCACTTCCCGCGTGAGTTAGCGGAACACGCGTTGGCGCACGTCATCGGCGATAGGGCAGAGCAAGCATATCGGCGATCCGACGCGCTGGAGCGGCGGCGCGAGCTGATGGACGCATGGGCTCGCCATTGCGAGGGCGAAGCCGGCACGAATGTCGTGGCGCTGAAGCGCCCAGCGGGCGGCCACTGAATGGCTGCTTTCGACCCAGTATCGTCGTTCAACTGACCTTTGCTCCACCTCTCAAGCGGTCATTGCGGCCACGGGTCGGATCGACCGAAATGGGCGGAGCCGCCAGCGCACTTTCCGCGTAGGCGCGGCGCAAACCGGGCGTTTGATTTGGACGAAACTCACAATGCGGACACTGGCCCCCGAGTTTCGCCACTCGAATTTCGCGGATTGATTTATGGATCGTGTCCCAGCGCGTTGTGTAACTTTCTGCGCCACGTAGGCTTCCCGGTTTTGGCGGGATGTCATGTCGCCACGGCGGGCAGAATGACGATGGGGTTATCGCTCACCGGAGCCATTCCCGCCAGCGTCATGTAGCGAGAACGTTGGACGGCCCATTCGTCGTGCTGCTCCATGAGGAGGGCGCCGACGAGCCGGATGACGGCGTCCTCATTGGGGAAGATGCCGACAACGTCGGTGCGGCGCTTGATCTGGCCGTTGACGCGCTCGATGGGGTTGGTCGAACTGATCTTGTCCCAATGCTCCTTGGGGAAGTTGAGGAACGCGAGCACATCGACCTGGGCCTCGTCGAGTAGGGCTGCGAGCTTGGGCAGCTTGGCGCGCAGTTGGTCGGCCACCTGCCGCCACTGTTTGCCGG
>JAYVYJ010000207.1:0-7450 GCA_043784465.1 Hyphomicrobiales bacterium | reverse complement strand
TTTGTTGAAATGCAGACATAACCATGGGGACCTGGCGCCTATGCCCTCAAGGGTAAACTCCCGGCGCGTCTGTGTCTCATCGCTATTGGCACGGAGGGCGCCCCACGCCGATGACCCCTTTCGCGCCTTTCCCGAGCATGACGGTCGCAGTTCGAGTAAGGGACAAATTGTAGATTTGGTCGGCTTGCCGGCGCGCCACGGCGGCGGCGTAGAGGTTCGCATATTCGGCATTGGCCTTCGCCCGATGGAAGGCCTCGCGGATCGTGTTCGGGTCCTGCGCGGTGAAAAGCACGCGCATTACCTCTCCGCGATAATGATAGTGCTCCAGAATCTCCTGCCCGATGAGTTGCCCCTCTCGATCGCAATCGGTGGCGAGCCAGACCCGCTTGGCGCTGCGCAGCGCCTCTCGAATGGCTTTGAGTTTGGCGGCTTTGTTTCCGCCTTCCGCCGGGCGCGTGCCGTAGAGACCCTCAGGCCGCAGTAGGATCGGGGACCAGCGCTTCCACGCCGGCACGGCCTCCTCGGGCGACATGAGGTCCAGAAGATGCCCTTCCGCAGGAAGAATGTCGCCATATCGAGAGCCCACGGCGGAGCGGACATCCTTGGCCTGGCTGGTTTTCTCGGTGATGACGATTTGATCGGCCATCTTGGCTCGGCTGGAGAAGGAATTTGCGCTTAGAACATATAGCGAACACATAGGCGATGCAATGCAATCGCTCTGCGCGGAGGGGGTTAGTTTCTTGTCGCTCTCGAATTCCCCGAAGCGAGCGGAATATCGCGGAGTGCAAACCGACCCCGGAATGTCGACCGCAATTCGCCAGCCGCCGGCGATCTGCGGACGCGCGGCTACGCATCGCATCCGGGGGGTGGCGCGCGGGCGGGAAACCAGCGATCCTCGCTCCTGCATGAAATCAGCGCCGGAACAATCGACCCAGGAGGTCCTCGCCGGATTGGTCGAGCGGGTCACCTTTCACAACGCCGAGAATGGTTTCTGCGTTCTCAGGGCGAAGGCGCGCGGACATCGCGACCTGGTGACGGTGGTCGGACACGCCGCCATCATCTCCGCCGGCGAGTGGATCACCGCCTCAGGCGACTGGACAAACGACCACACGCACGGCCAGCAATTCAGGGCGCGGTTTCTGAAAACGTCGGCGCCCAGTTCGATCGACGGCATCGAGAAATATCTCGGTTCTGGAATGATCCGCGGCATAGGGCCGGTCTATGCGAAGAAACTGGTCAAGGCGTTCGGAGCCAAGGTTTTCGACGTCATCGAGGCCGAGCCCGATCGACTTCGTGAGGTGACTGGTATCGGAGCTGTCCGCGCCAAACGGATCACGGACGCCTGGGCGGAGCAGAAGATCGTGCGGGAGATCATGGTCTTTCTGCATAGCAATGGCGTCGGAACCGCGCGCGCCGTTCGCATTTTCAAGACTTATGGCGCGGACGCCGTCCAGATCATGAGCGAGAATCCCTATCGCCTTGCGCGGGATATCCGGGGCATCGGGTTCAAGACCGCTGACGCGATCGCCATGAAGCTTGGCATTGAAAAGACGGCGATGATTCGGTTGCGCGCCGGGATTTCCTGCGCGCTGACCGAGGCGATGGACGAGGGTCATTGCGGCCTGCCGACGGATAAATTGGTCCCACTCGCGCAGGAGTTGCTCGAAGCGCCACAGGAATTAATTCTCACCGCGCTCGAACTCGAACGGTCCGAGGGCAACGTGATCGCAGACAAGGTCGACGACACCGTCTGCACATTCCTCGCGGGCCTATATCGCGCTGAGCAGGCGATCGCAGATCGGCTTATGCAAATTCTGAATGGCCGACTGCCATGGGCGTGGATCGATCCGGAAAGGGCCGTTCCTTGGGTCGAAGCTCGCAGCGGGCTGCAATTTGCCGAAACTCAGCGGGCCGCGATCCGCTTGGCGTTGAAAGCGAAGGCGCTTGTCATCACCGGCGGCCCAGGCGTCGGCAAGACCACGATTGTTAATTCGATCCTTCGGATTCTCGCGGCCAAAGGGGTGAAGCTCTTGCTCTGCGCTCCCACCGGGCGCGCCGCCAAGCGCATGACCGAGGCCACGGGCGTTGAGGCCAAGACGATCCATCGCCTTCTAGAGATCGATCCCAAGGGCGGCGGGTTCAAACGCAACCCAGACAATCCCCTCGACTGCGATCTGCTGGTGGTCGACGAGGCCTCCATGGTTGATGTCATGTTGATGCAGGCGCTGGCCAAGGCGATCCCCGACAGTTCAGCGCTGCTGATCGTCGGGGATATCGACCAATTACCCTCAGTTGGCCCGGGGCAAATATTGGCGGACATCATCGCTTCGGAGGCTTTGCCGGTTGTGCGGCTGACCGAAGTGTTCCGACAAGCTGCAAAAAGCCGGATCATCGTGAATGCCCACCGCTTGAACCAGGGACTGATGCCGGACCTCACTGCGGCCGACGCGGATAGTGATTTCTATTTTGTCCCTGCGGAAGATCCGGAGACTGCGGTTCAACGGATCCTGGATTTGGTGAAAACCCGTATTCCCAGACGCTTCGGATTCGACCCCATCCGCGACATCCAGGTGCTGTGTCCGATGAACCGCGGCGGCGTGGGCGCGAGGTCGCTGAATGTCGCACTCCAGGCAACGCTAAATCCGGCGGGAGCGCGCAAAGTCGAGAGGTTTGGCTGGACGTTCGCGCCGGGCGACAAGGTCATGCAGATCCAGAACGATTACGACAAGGAAGTTTATAACGGCGATATCGGCTACGTAGAAGATGTCGATGTCGAAGCGGGCGAACTGAGTACCCGCTTTGACGGGCGCGCGGTAACCTACGGCTTCGGCGAACTCGACACCCTGGTTCCCGCCTATGCCGCCACTATCCACAAAAGCCAGGGTTCGGAATATCCCGCCGTGATCATCCCGGTTCTGACGCAGCATTACCCAATGCTCCAACGAAATCTGCTCTACACCGGATTGACGCGCGGAAAGCGGCTAGTCGTCCTGGTTGGACAGAAGAAGGCGATTGCGATCGCCGTCCGCAATGTATCGGGTAGACGACGGTGGTCGAAACTCGATGAATGGCTGCGGCTAGAAGTTTGCAAAACGACATCAATTGCGTCGGCGGCGCATTGACCCATGGCAGAGGCTGGTTTCATATTACACATCGCAGTGGCACGCTGGCTGGGAGGCGTTGGGCCGGCTTGGACTCTGCTTGCATTCGAAGTCGCCCACGCCTTGCGGCGCGAGGGCTTTTTCAACTTTTCGAATGCAGGACGCAATGAGCGTACGGCCTTTGTCACGTTCACTAAGAATAGCGTGTTTCGGACCCCCTCCGCACCGACGCACCGCCTTTCAAGCCGTCGATTTTTTGGATTTGGTGCACATTGGATTTGAGCGCTTGGAAAGTAAAAGTCGTGAACGTGACAATGCCGTTAGGCTCAACCGCGCCGTGTTGGTGCTCCCCGGCTTGGCGGCGGCGCCGAGAGCGTCCCGCTTGAAGTGAAGTCCGATGCCTAGCTCTCTCGTCTCGACCTTGACGCCGAATGGCGAGCTCCGCCTCGAACAGTGCGAGGGCGAAGGCGTGCAGCGGGGCGACGACGGTTTCGCGGGCGCCGTTGAGACGGCCTTCACTCGGGGCGCAGGGCATGGATTATTGCGCCTCGGATTCTCAGAGGCGGGCAGGGCGCTACCGCCAGACATCGCTTTCTGGCGTGTCTTCGCGCTGCGATTCATCGCCGCGCGCTGTCGCGCAAACGACCCTCCCGTGCCGGACATCGACCTAGCCCACCTCGCTGAAGACTCGCCGCCGATGCGCGGCGGCGAATATCTCGACGCCGCCGCGCTCGCCACGCTTTGGCGCGAACTCGCGCAAGCGTTTGAGGCGGAGCTTGCGGACAGCGACCTCGATCTCGACGCCTTCCTTGCCGCGCGCGACAGCCGCTGGCGCCATGTCGGACGCGTGCATTTCAATCTCGCGGAGAACCGCAAGGACGCGGAGCGCCCGTTCGCGTTTCTGGCGACCTACGTACCCGGCGTCACTGCGCACGGCGCGTTGCGTCACGCCCCGCTCGGCGCGGCGCTTCGCGAATATGCCGACGCAGGCGCCAGGGGTGAACTGCTCAAACTGCTGGAGCCTGTGAGCCGAGCGAGCGAAGCGTGCGGCTGGCTCAAGAGAATCGTCGAGAGCGGTGAGATTTTCCACCCCCTGCGCTGGACCCCGGCGGAGGCGACGCGCCTGCTCAGCGACGCGGCGGCGCTGGAGGCGGCGGGGCTTGTGCTGCGAATGCCCGCCGGATGGCCCGGCGCCCGGCCCAGCCGGCCAAAGGTCGAGGCGACCATTGGCGCCGAACGACCCTCCCTCGTCGGCGCGAGCGAGGTGCTCGACTTCAACGTCGCTGTCACGCTTGATGGCGAGCCGCTGACCGCCAAGGAAATTTCCGATCTCCTCGCCACGACCGAGGGCCTCGCCATGCTGCGCGGCAAATGGGTCGAGGTCGATCCGCAAACGATAAAGGCCGCGCTCGACCGGTACGCCGGGATCGAGCGTTTGGCGCGCGCCGAGGGCGTCTCGTTCGGGCAGGCCATGCGCCTGCTCGCCGGCGCGGAGATCGGCGGGAACGCTTCCTCGCTGGCGACGACGACCTGGGCGCAGGTGAAGGCAGGCGAATGGCTCGCCGAGACCCTTGGCGCCCTGCGTAGCCCCGAGGCGCTCGCCGCCGCCTTGCCGGGCGACCGGCTGAAGGCGACGCTGCGCCCCTATCAGGAGGCCGGCGTGCGCTGGCTGGGGTTTTGCATCCGGCTCGGACTCGGGGCGTGTCTGGCCGACGACATGGGGCTCGGCAAGACGCTGCAAACGCTGGCGCTGGTCCTGACGCTGACGCAGGAAAAGCCGAGGCGCCCGTGCCTCATCGTCGCGCCGGCCTCGCTTCTCGCCAACTGGGCGGGGGAGGCCGAACGGTTCGCGCCTTCGCTTAAGGTCTTCATCGCGCACCCCGCCTTCGCGAGCGCCGAGACGCTGAAATCGCCCGAGGCGGCGCTGGCGACCGCGGATCTCGTCATCGTCAGCTATGGCGCGCTGCTGCGCTTCGAATGGCTCGGCAAAATGCGCTGGCGGCTCATGGTCATCGACGAGGCGCAGGCGATCAAGAACGCCGGCGCCAAGCAGACGCGCGCCGTAAAGGCCTGCCAGGCTGACGCCCGCATCGCGCTGACGGGCACGCCGGTCGAGAACGACCTTTCCGATCTCTGGTCGATTTTCGACTTCCTCAATCCGGGGCTGCTCGGTCCCGCCAAGGCGTTCCAGAGCTTCGCCAAGAGGCTGTCGCAAGCGACGCCCCCATCCTACGCGCCGCTGAGGAAGTTGATCTCGCCCTACATCTTGCGGCGCATGAAGACCGACCGCAACGTCATCGCCGACCTGCCCGACAAGACGGAGGTGAAGGCGTGGTGCGGCCTCGCCCGCAAACAGGCGGCGCTCTATCAGGCGACGGTCGAGGCGTTCGAACGGCGGCTGGAACATAGCAAGGGCATGGAGCGGCGCGGGCTGGTGCTCTCGACGCTGATGCGGCTCAAGCAGATCTGCAATCACGCCGCGCATGGCCTCGACGGCGGCTGGGACGCCGCCGACAGCGGCAAGTTCGCGCGGCTGGCGGAGATCGCCGCGACCATCTCCAGCCGGCAGGAGAAGCTGCTCGTCTTCACGCAATTCGCCGAAATCGTCGCGCCGCTGTGCGATCATCTCGGACGGGCCTTTGGCCGCGCCGGCCTCGCCCTGACCGGCGAAACGGCGGTCGCGAAACGCAAGGCGCTGGTGAAGAGCTTCCAGGAAGACGAGCGCGCGCCGTTCTTCGTGCTCTCGCTGAAGGCCGGCGGGTCCGGGTTGACGCTGACGGGCGCCAACCACGTCGTGCACTTCGACCGCTGGTGGAATCCGGCGGTGGAGAACCAGGCGACCGACCGGGCCTTCCGCATCGGACAGAAGCGCAACGTGCTAGTGCACAAATTCGTTTGCCGTGGCACGATCGAAGAGCGAATCGACGCGCTGATCGAATCGAAGCGACAGATGGCCGAGGACCTTTTGAGCGGCGGCGGCGAGATCAATCTCACCGAACTCGGCGACCGCGACTTGCTCGACCTCGTCCGGCTCGATCTCGACGCGGCGACGAAGGAGGCGGCATGAGCTTCTGGAGTTATCGGGACTATGTCTCCGTCGCCGAGCGCCGGGCCAAAGCGACGCGGGAAATCGCGCGGTTGAAGACCCAGGGTCGGGCGGTGTCTCCCATCGTCGTTGAGGGCCGCAAGATCGCCAAGCTGTTCTGGGGCAAGGCATGGTGCGAGAATCTGGAGCGCTACTCGGATTTCGCCAACCGTCTGCCGCGCGGGCGTTCCTATGTCTGCAATGGTCTTGTCGTTGATCTGGCGGTCTCGCCTGGCAAGGTCGAGGCGCTCGTCAGCGGATCGGAGACCTACAAGGTCAAGGTCGAGATCGTCGTCGCGGCCCCGGCGCGTTGGAAGGCGATTTGCGCCGATTGCTCGGGTTCGGTCGGCTCGATCGTGGAATTGCTGCAAGGCAAGCTTTCGAGCCGCGTTATGGAGCGGGTCTGCCGCGACGGCGATGGGCTTTTCCCGGCGCCCAAAGAGATCAGGATGAGTTGCTCCTGCCCGGATTGGGCGGACATGTGCAAACATGTGGCGGCGGCGCTGTACGGCGTCGGCGCGCGGCTCGACGCCGACCCGGATGTGCTGTTCACGCTCCGCGGTGTCGACCGGGCGGAACTTGTCTCGAAGGGCACCGATCTTTCGCTTACGCAAAGCGCAGCGGGGAGCGAGCGCGTGCTGGTTGATGACGATCTGTCGGCGTTGTTCGGCGTCGAGATCGAGGCCCCGGCGGCGGCGCCGGCGAAACCAGCGGCGAAAGCCGGCAAACCGAATTCCGTTGCCCCTGCGACGGTCTCGACAAAGGCAGACGCCAAGAAGGCTGCCCGGAAGATCGTCCGGAAGGGTGACGAGCGCCCGCTCGGCACGCGCGCACCGCAAATATTGACGCGGGGGACTGGTCCCCGCAAAACACGAAAAGCATGAAATTGCATGCGGATGACCGCGCCGCCGTTCGCTGTCCACCGCGTCTTGGTGTAAATGTGAACCGCCCCGGGTTTGTCGGAGGCCCCAACTCCTGAGAGGATGGGGTCATGACGAGCAAGACAATGAGGACGAAAACAGCGCGATGACCCTGCAGACCAGGCGCAGCGACCTGAAGGCGCGCACGCCCAACCAGAGCGTCTATCTTGAAAACATCGCGACGCACGACATCACGTTCGGCATCGGCCCGGCCGGCACCGGCAAGACCTACCTGGCCGTCGCCTGCGCGGTCGATGCGCTGGAGCGCAGTGCGGTGCAACGCATCGTGCTGATTGTTGCGGACTTCGAGGCGGAAATCGGAATAGACCTTCTCGCTGAGGCCC
>JAYVYJ010000206.1:0-24211 GCA_043784465.1 Hyphomicrobiales bacterium | reverse complement strand
GTTGCTGGCCGCCGTGGAAAATCTGTTCGCTTCGACGCTGTCGCTGGTGAGATTGACGAATTAGCGGGAGAGCGTTCCCGCGCGGCGCTATTCGCCTTTCGTTTCAATGGCCTGTATGTCGGCGTCGGTGAGGCCGAAGTGGTGGCCGATCTCGTGAACCAGGACATGCGCGACGACCTCGCGCAGGCTGTCCTCGCCCTCGCACCAATAATCGAGCAACGGTCGGCGATAAAGCCAGATCATGTTGGGAAACGCCCCGGTTTGGGCGACCGCGTCCGCGTGCGCGAGGCCAAGTCCGCGAAACAGGCCGAGAAGTTCAAATTCGGTCTGCGCGCCCATCTCGTCCAGAGTCGCGGCGTCGGCGAAATCCGCAATCTGGATGACAAGGCCCTGGCAGAGACCGCGAAACGATTCCGGCAATTGCGCGAAAATATCGCGGGCGAGCGTCTCGATGTCGTCGAGGGTGGGGGGGTGCGTTTCGGCCCATTGGGTCATGTGCGACCTCATCCGGCTAGAAGCTGCGCTGCCGGATCGATTCGAGCCGGTCGAGCATCGCGTGGGCGCGGCGGAGCGAAAACGCGCGAATTTTCACGGCGCTTTCGGGAAATTCCGTCAGCACGCGCAAGAAGGTGGCGCGGGGGATGTGCAGCACCTCGGCGCCCTGGGGAGCGGCGGCGCCGTTGGGTCGCAGAATGTCGGCGAGCAGGGCGGCTTCGCCGATCAGCGCCCCGGGCGCCGCCTGGCGGGTGGCGTCCCGCGCGCGCAGAACCAATTCGCCGTCGAGCACGAAAAACGCGCCGTCCGCCGCGTCGCCCGCGCAGAACAGCGCTTCGCCTGCGCTCAGCCGGCGCTTTGCGCAGGAGAACGCGATCAATTGCAACGCTTCGCGCGGCAAGGCGTCAAATGGTCGGACGCCGGAAAGCCGGCGAACGTCGGCGTCGAGCGCCACGCAGCCTCCACTTAGCTCAGGGCAGCAGCTTGTAGCCGCCGCCGTCCGTCACCAACAATTGCGCTTCGCCGGGGTTGCTTTCGATCTTCTGCCGAAGACGGTAGATATGCGTCTCCAGCGTGTGCGTCGTCACGTTGGCGTTATAGCCCCAGACCTCGCGCAACAGCGTCTCGCGCGCTACGCTTTGCCGCTCGGCCTGATGGAGAAAGCGCAGGATCGCCGCCTCCTTTTCAGTCAGCCGCAACTTCACGCCGCGTTCGTCCACCAGCAGCTTGTTGGCTGGGCGGAACATGTATTTGCCGATCTGGAACTCGGCCTCCGAACTCGCCTCGTGCTGGCGCATCTGCACCCGGATGCGCGCCAGCAGCACGGCGAAGCGGAACGGCTTGACGATGTAATCGTTGGCCCCCGCCTCCAGCCCGATCACGGTGTCGGCGTCCGAATCGCGTCCCGTAAGGAGGATGATCGGGCGTTTGAAGCCCTCCGCCCTCAGCATGCGCACGGCTTCGCGACCGTCCATGTCGGGCAGGCCGATGTCCATGATGATGAGATCGGGCGTCAGTCCGGCGACGATTTCGCGCGCGCCGGCAATGTCTCCGGCTTCGGAGACGGCGAACTCGGGATGAAGGCTCAATTGCTCGCCCAGCGCCATTCTCAGATGACGATCGTCGTCGACGATCAGGATCCGTCTGTTCTGAGACATGGTCCTCCTTCGACCGTGTTCCGCCGCGCAAAGTTTACGTCACGCCTTAAGCCCTTAGACCACGCGCCCTAACTCTGAAAGCGTTTCGCCGCCCCGCCCCAATCGTCGTGCGAAATAATCGCACAAAGGTCGCCCAGTCGCGCGCAGGCGAACCCCGCGACGTTGCGCTTTTGACGATAGCACGCCGCGCGCGGACTGGCGTGCTGCGCTCGAACGCCTCCGGGCTGACCCCTTCGGCGTGTATGCCGCCGTGCTGGCGCCACTCTTTTCTCCGATGCCGCCGACGGCGAGACTCGTCGCTGCGCGAAAACGCGGCAATCGTCGTCGCTGTGACGGTTAAAAAGTCATTAAACGGGCTGGCGCTGCAGCGCCGAAGATGATTACAAATGAAATGTAATCAGTCTTACGCTGGGGTTTTTGCGTGATCGTAGACGAGGGGACTTCCAATTTCGCGTTGCGGATAATGAAACTGATGAAACGTGTACAATATAAGCGGGCTGACACTCAGGAAGATCGGGACGAGATTTTCCGGATGCGTTATGAAGCCTATCTCCGGGAGGGATATATTGAACCGAATGAACAAGGGTTGTTCACCGACCCTGACGACGACAGCCCAAACGCTTGGCTGATCGCGTGCTACATCGACGGGGAACTCGCGGTCTCGATCCGCCTGCACATCGCTTCTCGGCCCGAGCATTTCATGCCGGTGATGCGGGGTTTCCCTGACATCGTCGGTCCGCATCTGGAAGCGGGCGCCTTGATCGTCGACGCCTCGCGAATGACGACGCGGCTGGATTTCGCGCGCGCCTATCCGTTTCTGCCTTACTTGGGCATCCGTGCGCCGTTCATGGCCGACGATTTTTTCGGCGCCGACTTCATCACCGCCGCCTGCCGCGAAGAAGTCGCGGGCGCTTATCGGCGGATGGGCGGGGCGGTTGTCTGGGCGCCCCCGCGTCCCTATCCCCCCCTGACCCGTCCCAACATGCTGTTGGCGCTGGAATGTCGCAAGGCGCGGCGCGTGCTCGCCAAGCGTTTTCCGTTCGACCGTTCGACGCCGCAGGAGCGCGCGTCGCTCTATCAACGTTCGTCCAACTCGGACGCTGATTTCCTTACGATCTTTACCGCCGACCGCCGCGCGCGAGAGGACGAGGCCAGGCAGCAGGCGACGACCTGCATCGCGTAGGCGTCAAGATCAGGCGGGGGAAAGGGCGCGCCGGCGCTAAATTCGTCGCGCCATCGGACGTAGACGTCCTCGCTCACGACGACGAGTTGTTCGCCCTCGATGGCGACGGCGTGGCGCTCGGGCTGGCCCGGCGCGCCGAACTGGCCTCGCGCGCGTGCGACGGGACGATGCGCGCGGTAGCGCCAATGGGCGGCGAATTCGTCGAGCCCGTCGAGATCGAGCGGCGCGCCGGTGAGCCGCGACCATCCCTGAAAGGCCGCCAAGGGCACCCTCTGGCGCGGCGCCCGGACGCCCGCCGATTCATATCCCAACTGGAGACACTCTCGCTCAACGCAGAAGTCCTGATAGTTATCCCAGCCGGAAAAGCCGAAATATTGCCGCGCTCGATAGAAATCGCGCGAACTGATTTCAGCAATTGTCAAAAAGGGTACGCCTTCGCCATCTGGCGGCGATGAAAATCTTTCCATCAAATTGACCTCCAATTCGAACGGGCCGTCCACTTTTTACTCGTGGAAGTCTTGCCAATTCGTCACGGTTTCGGTCGCAGCGCGTTCGCAATCGGGCGATAAGTCCCAACTTCTCTTTAATTTTTTCAAGTCTACAACGGCATGGTCATCACCCCACAGGCGGGCAATGCCGAATAGAAAAATAATGGTGCCGGGATTTCCCCTTCCGGACGATTCGCAGATGCGGCTGAAAGACGCGATCTACGCCGACTTCACGACGCTGATCGTCGGCGCTGCGATGACCATGATCGTCGCCATTTTCTGCTGGATGCTTACGGGACAATCGACGCCGCTCTACGTCGCGATCGCCGCGCCCGCGCTGACATTGTTTCGTGTTTCGCTCGTGCGCCGCAGCGTCGACGGTCTTTCGCGGTGGCGCGAGATCGGCTTCGGCGTGTGCTCGTTCGCCTATCTGCTGACGATCGCCGTGCTGACGGTCTGGGGACTGTTCGAAACCGACAGCCTGCTGATCGTTGCGGTGGTCGTCACTCTGCACATGCTCAACGTGATGAGCATCGCCCTACGCTTTTTCGCCGTGCGCCGGGTCGTGCTGACGCAGTTGCTTGCGATTTGCGTGCCGATCGTCGTCGCGTTCTCTCTGCGAGGAGGGCCGTTTTACATTGCGGCGATCATCGAAGTTATGGTCGCGCATTTCGTCTACAATTCCGCCGAACGCCTGCGCGCGATTCTGCGCTCCGAGATCATCCATCGCCGGGGATCCGAAACTGTCGCCACGCGCTTCCGCTTCGCCATCGACAATATGTCGCACGTCATGTGTATGATTGACAGCGACATGCGGATTTCAGTCGCCAACGCTCAACTGACCGAGTGTTTCGGCCTCCCGAAGGGCCGTTCGCTTCAGGGCGTTCGCTTTGGCGCTTTGGTGCGGCTGGCGAGGCGCCACAAGGCGCTCGACGCCGTCGAGGCGGCCGGCGTGACGGCGAGTTTCGAGACGACGCGCGTTGGCGACGGGGTGGTGCGGCGGGAACTGGTCGGCGCGGACGGGCGTGTGCGCGACGTCACCGTCAAGCGCAACGACGAAGGCGGCTGGGTGCTGGTGGCGCAGGACGTGACCGAGCAGCGACGCGCGCGCGAAGCGCTCGACGTGGCCGCCCGCATCGACGCGATGACCGGCCTGCCCAACCGAAGCTCGTTCGAGGCGCGTCTGGCCGACACGCTGTGCGCCGTGCGCGGCCTGAGCGTGCGCACCGAAGTGTTGTTCCTCGATCTCGACCGGTTCAAACAGGTCAACGACACGATGGGCCACAAGGTCGGCGACCGTGTGCTGATGGAAAGCGCCAACCGGTTGCGCCATGTGGTGGGGGACGAGGCGTTCGCGGCGCGCTGGGGCGGCGACGAATTCGTGATCTTGCGGCAAGGCCGGGACGAGAAGGCGATGATCGGCTTCGCAGAACGGCTGATCGCGGAATTGTCGCGGCCGATGTGGGTCGAGGGCGCGGAGATCGTTGTGGGCGCGAGCGTGGGCGTCGCGGTCTGCGGCGACGGTCTGACCAGCATGGAGACGCTGCTCCAGCACGCCGACATGGCGCTCTACACCGCCAAGCGCGAAAAACGCGGCGCCTGCCGGCTTTACGAAACCACGATGAACGACCGCCTGCGCGAGCGCCGGCTGCTCGAACTGGATCTCCAGTCCGCGCTCGCCGCCCGCACCTTCGAACTGCGCTACCAGCCCATCGTCGATCTGGAGACCGGGGATCTCGTCAGCTTCGAGGCGCTGGCGCAATGGCGCCATCCGGTGCGCGGCGTCGTTTCGCCAGTGCTGTTCGTGCCGGTGCTCGAAGAACTGAACCTCATGCATTCGTTCGGCGCCTGGGCGCTCATGCGCGCCTGCGAGGACGCCATGCGCTGGTCGCAGCCGGTGCGGGTGGGCGTCAACGTATCCGCACGTCAGTTCGATACGCTGCTCGACGCGGTGCGCCGCGCGCTGGGGGCTTCCGGTCTGCCGCCCAACCGCCTCGAACTGGAGATCACCGAGACGGCGGCCCTGGAGGGCGGCGACGAGGCGCGCCGCATTCTGGAAGAGGTGAGGGCGATGGGCGTGCGCATCGCCCTCGACGATTTTGGCACCGGATATTCGAGCCTCAGCCACCTGATGAGCCTGCCGCTTGACAAGGTGAAGATCGACAAGAGCTTTACCCAGCAGCTGGGTCAAAGCCGCAAGGCCGACGTTCTGGTCTCCAACATCGCGCGGCTCTCGTCGCAGCTCGGCATGCGCGTGACCTTCGAGGGCGTCGAAACGGAGGAGCAGCTTGAACGCGCGCGCGCCGTCGGCGTGCCGGCCGAAGGTCAGGGCTGGCTGTTCGGGCGCGCCACGCCGATGGCGGAGCTGGATCGCTTTTTTGCGCCGCCCGGCG
Source organism: Hyphomicrobiales bacterium (assembly GCA_043784465.1). GTDB lineage: Bacteria > Pseudomonadota > Alphaproteobacteria > Rhizobiales > Beijerinckiaceae > Roseiarcus. The sequence continues at coordinate 18,495 of JAYVYJ010000206.1, read as the reverse complement.
ATGAGCAGGCGGTCGCCTGATACCGTTTCCCGCGAGCGGACCCGGGCGGCCAGAGCAGGTGGCACGCCCGCTCTCCCAAGTGCGGCCCGCCAGACCGACGCGATCGGGCGGAATTCGCACGACTTGGCGCTTTTGTATGATCTGGCGCTGACGCAAAGAAAAAGGTGCGGCCGCGAGGCCGCACCTTTTTGCGTTGCGACCCCTGCCCGATCAGCAGGAATAATACATGTCGAACTCGACCGGGTGCGGCGTCATTTCGAAGCGCTGCACTTCGGTCATCTTGAGGTCGATGTAGCTGTCGATGAAGTCGTCGTTGAACACGTCGCCCGCCTTGAGGAACGCGCGGTCCTTGTCGAGATTGGCGAGCGCCTCCCGCAACGATCCGCACACGGTCGGGATCTTCTTGAGTTCCTTGGGGGGCAGGTCGTAGAGGTCCTTGTCCATCGCCGGACCCGGGTCGATCTTGTTCTTAATACCGTCGAGGCCCGCCATCAGCAGCGCCGCGAAGGCGAGATAGGGGTTTGCGACGGGATCGGGGAAGCGCACCTCGACGCGCTTGGCCTTGGGGTTCGACGTCCAGGGGATTCGGCAGGAGGCCGAGCGGTTGCGCGCGCTGTAGGCGAGCAGCACCGGCGCTTCATACCCGGGCACAAGGCGCTTGTAGCTGTTGGTCGAGGGGTTGGTGAAGCCGTTGAGCGCTTTGGCGTGGCGGATGATGCCGCCGATGTACCAAAGGCATTCCTGGCTGAGGTCGGCGTATTTGTCGCCCGCCATCACCGGCTTGCCGTTCTTCCAGATCGACTGATGGACGTGCATGCCTGAACCGTTGTCGCCATAGATCGGCTTGGGCATGAACGTCGCCGTCTTGCCGTAGCTCTGCGCGACCTGATGGATGCAATATTTGTAGACCTGCATATGGTCGGCCATCAGCGTCAACGGGCCGAACTTGAGGCCCAGTTCGTGCTGCGCGGAGGCGACCTCGTGGTGGTGCTTCTCCACCACGGCGCCCATGTCGGCCATCGCCTTCAGCATTTCGCCGCGCATGTCCTGCCCGGAATCGACCGGCGGCACCGGGAAATAGCCGCCCTTGGTGCGCACGCGATGCCCAAGGTTGCCGCCCTCGTAGGGCGTGTCGGAATTGTCGGGAAGTTCGACATGATCGAGCCGGAAGCCGGTGTTGTAGGGATCGACCTTGAACTGCACGTCGTCGAATACGAAGAACTCGGCCTCGGGGCCGATGAAGCAGGTGTCGCCGATTCCTGTCGACTTCAGATAGGTCTCCGCCTTCTTGGCGATGGAGCGCGGGTCGCGGTTGTAGGGCTGGCCGCTGGCGGGGTCGAGAATGTCGCACACCAGCACGAGCGTGGAAGCCGCGAAGAAGGGATCGAGGCAGGCGGAGGTCGGATCAGGCATCAGCGTCATGTCGGATTCGTTGATCGCCTTCCAGCCTGCAATCGACGAGCCGTCGAACATCAGGCCGTCGGCGAACGCGTCTTCGTCAATCAGAGACTGATCGAACGTGACATGCTGCCACTTGCCGCGCGGATCGGTGAACCTGAGGTCCACATATTTGATGTCGTTTTCCTTGATATGCTTGAGAACGTCGTGCGCCGTTTTCATTCAGGGCTCCCTTGTTCCCGCTGTTTGGGGCTTATCAGACCGCGTCCGGTCCGGTTTCCCCGGTGCGGATGCGAATGGCTTCGTCGATGGTGGAGACGAAGATCTTGCCGTCGCCGATGCGGCCGGTCTGCGCGGCCTTGCGGATGGCGTCCACGGCGCGAGCGACGTTTTCGTCGGCCAGCACCACTTCGATCTTCACCTTGGGCAGGAAATCGACGACATATTCCGCGCCGCGATAAAGCTCGGTGTGGCCCTTCTGACGACCGAAGCCCTTGGCTTCGAGGACCGTGATCCCTTGCACGCCGGCTTCCTGCAACGCCTCTTTGACCTCGTCGAGCTTGAACGGCTTGATGATCGCCTCGATCTTCTTCATGGGGTCGACTCCTGCGGCGACAAGCGGGGACACGCCCGCAGCGGGGTGGCGGCCCGTAACACGGATTTTCACGGGACGCCAAGTCTCTGGGCGGCGGCGCTCGTTATAAAGCCGCAGACGCCTGCGATCTGGGCGCCCGTCAGACCGTGCGCCCGACCTCGCCCGAGGCGAACACGCGCCAAGCCTGCAGGCCCGCCTTGGCGACGACCGTGTGGCCGGCTTTCGCCATCGCCACGAGATGGCCGAACACCCGGGGGGTCCGCCACGCCAGCGCGTGCGAGGGGGCGCAGACGGCGCGATATTCGCCCGTGTCGGCGTCTTCCATCAGGATCGTGCCGATCAGGTCGGGCCGGAAGTTTTGCGGCAAGGTGCGGCTGGTCAGCCATTCGCATTCGAAATCGCGGCACACCTGTGGGCGCTCCGCATAGATGCGGCAGCCGGGATGGACGCAATTGGGACACGCCGGGCCTGCGGGCTTTTCCAACTCCTCGATCTCCAGCACGATGCAGCACATCATGCAGGCGCCGCAGTTTTTGCCCTGAACCGCCGCCACCCGCCGCCCTCCGTCGCCTTCGCTGATAGACGGGCCGGGGGCTCTGCGCCAAGGGCGTTGCGGATTTATCCCCCGCTCAGCCGAACCGGCGGCGGCGCCAGTCGAGGATCACGCGACCCACCTGGTCGGGTTGCTCCTGCTGCGTCCAGTGGCCGCTGTCCTCGACGTTGTGGCGTTCCAGGTCGGGTATCAAAGCCTCCATGCCCTGCGAGGCCGAGGGCGGCAGCACGGCGTCCTTCTCGGCGACGATCATCAGGCAGGGGACGCGGATGACGTGATCGAGGCTCGCGGCGCGCTCCCAATTGCGCGTGAAATTGCGATACCAGTTGATTCCGCCGGTGAATCCCGTGCGGCGGAAGGTCTCGACGAACACGGCTCTTTCATCGGCGTCGAGGATTGACGCGCGGGTGTCGCGCGCGGGTTCGTATTGTTCGACGAGGCTGACGAGGTCGAGGTTGGTCGGGTCGTTGGGGCGGGAAGGCGGCTTGCGCATCAGAGCGTCGAAGGTCGCCTCGACGCGATCGGCGAAGATGCGGTCGGGAGCATCCGAATCCTGAAACTGCACGATATACATGCTGTCGCCGTGGCGGCGGCGCAGGATGGCGATGGGGTCGGCCGGGGGCCGCGCGTAATGAGGCGTGTTGAGGCCGACCACGCCCGCCGTGCGCTGGGGATGGCGAAGCGCAAGACCCCAGGCCACGATGCCACCCCAGTCATGGCCGACGATCACAGCCTTTTCGACGCCTAAATGATCGAGCAGATGCGCGACGTCGCCGGCCAGATGGTCGAGGTCGTAGGCTTCGACCGCCGCCGGCCCCGGCGTTGCGCCATAGCCGCGCTGGTCGGGCGCGATCACGCGGCGGCCTGCCTGCGCGAAGGCCTTGATCTGATGGCGCCAGGAGAACGCCAGTTCCGGCCAGCCGTGGAGCAGCACCAGAGGCGCGGGATCGTCCTTGGGCCCGGCGTCGTAGTAGCCCATACGCAGGCCCGGCAAATCCGCGAATTGCAATGGCGGCATGTCGAGCATGGCGGGCCTCCCTTCGTCTGCAGGCGCCTTCAGTTGCCGCCCTCAAGCAACCGGCGCGCGATCACCTGGGCCTGAATTTCCGCCGCGCCCTCGAAGATGTTGAGGATGCGCGCATCGCACAATACGCGGCTGATCGCGTATTCGAGCGCAAAACCGTTGCCGCCGTGGATCTGCAACGCATTGTCGGCGGCGGCCCAGGCGACGCGGGCGCCCAACAGTTTGGCCATGCCCGCCTCCAGATCGCAGCGCCGCCCCTCGTCCTTGGCCTGGCCGGAATAATAGGTGAGCTGTCGCGCGATGTGAATTTCCACCGCCATCATGGCGAGTTTGTCGGCGACGCGAGGGAAATTGACGAGAGCCTTTCCGAATTGCATGCGGTCCTTGGCGTAACGCAGCCCCAGTTCGAACGCGCTCTGCGCGACGCCGACGGCGCGGGCCGCCGTCTGGATGCGCGCGCTCTCGAACGTCTCCATCAATTGCTTGAAGCCCTGGCCCTCGACCCCCCCCAGCAATTGCGAAGCGGGGACCTCGAAGCCGTCGAACGCGATCTCGTATTCCTTCATGCCGCGATAACCGAGCACCTCGATCTCGCCGCCGCTCATGCCCTTGGCGGGGAACGGCTCGGCGTCCGTGCCGCGCGGCTTCTCGGCCAGCAGCATCGAGAGGCCCTTGTAGCCCTTCTCGTCCGGGTTGGTGCGCACCAGCATCGTCATTAGGTCGGCGCGCACGGGATGGGTGATCCACGTCTTGTTCCCCGTTACTTTATAAATGTCGGCCTCGCGGACGGCGCGCGTGCGCAAGCTGGCGAGGTCGGAACCGGTGTTGGGCTCGGTGAACACGGCGGTCGGCAGGATGTCCCCGCTGGCGAGACGGGGCAAGTAATGCGCCTTCTGCTCGGCCGTGCCGCCAAGCAGGATCAGTTCGCCCGCGATCTCCGAGCGCGTGCCCAGCGAGCCGACGCCGATGTAGGCGCGCGATAGCTCCTCCGAGACCACGCACATGGCGACCTTGCCAAGGCCGAGGCCCCCGAATTCCTCAGGGATCGTCAGCCCGAACACGCCCATGTCGGCGAGGCTCTTGATGATCTCCAGCGGGATGTAATCGTTCCTGAGGTGCCATTTGTGGGCGTGGGGCGTGATCTTGGCTTCCGCAAAGCGACGCATCTCGCCGCGCATGGCTTCCAGCGTCTCGTCGAGGCCGGGATCGCCGATACAGCCGTCGGGCGCCTGTTGGATCAACTCGACGAGGCGCGCGCGCTGGGCGGGCGTGTTTCCGGCCGCGATCGCTTCGGCGACCGCGCCGCCGCGCAAGGGGCCGATGGCGGCCTCGACGAGGCCGAAATCGGCGGGGCGTACGAACTCGCCCTGGTTCATCGGAATGCCGCCGAACATCTGCGCGAGATACTCGGAGAGGCCGATGCGGGTCAGCAGCGCCTCCGTCTCGCCGAACCTGGCCTGCGCTTGCAAGCGCTCCGCATAGGCGACAAGTTGCCGCACGGATTCGGCGTAAGTGGCGAGCCAGGCGAGTCCGTGGACGGCGCGCTGCTGGGTTTCCATCAGCCCGGAATCGAGCCGGCCGTCGCGCGTGACGCTCTTGGCGACGGAGGCGGCGGCGCGCGCCACAAGGGCGTCGGCCGCCTCCAGCGCGGCGCGGGCGAGATGATCGATGTTCAAGATTCCGCTCCTTCGCTTCCTTCGCAGCGCAACATGCGGCTTGAAAGCGCCGCGCGCAATTCGCATTTCCGCCAACGCGAAAAGGTTTACGCTGGTCGGGCGACCGGGGATGATAGGGAGACGGCATGAAGGGGTCGGTGAATTGGGTTTTCGACGCCATCGGCGGATTTCTGGTCGACGACGGTTGGCCGATTTCCAGCCACATCGCGCTGTCGATGCTGACATCGATGTTCCCGTTTCTCATCTTCATCACGGCGCTGGCGGGCTTTCTGGGCGCCTCCGATCTCGCCGATACGGCGACCAAACTGGTCTTCGAGGCGTGGCCGCAGGGCGTGGCCGGCCCCATCGCGGGCGAAGTGCAAAATGTTTTGACGCAACCGCGCGGCGGGTTGCTGACGATTGGCGGCGTCCTGGCGCTCTATTTCTCCTCCAGCGCGGTCGAGGCTTTGCGCACCGGGCTGAACCGCGCCTACGACGCCATCGATTCTCGGCCGTGGTGGTTGCTTCGGCTGCAATCGATCCTGTTCATGATGATCGCCTCGTTCGCCATTCTGACGCTGGCGTTCTTCGTGGTGCTGGGGCCGCTGCTCTGGACGAAGATGCTCGACTACGCACCCCATCTGGCGCCGTTGCAGCAATTCATCACGGTCGCGCGGCTCGGCGTGGCGGCGCTGGCGCTGTGTCTGACGCTGCTGGTCGCGCATCTGTGGCTGCCGGCGGTGAAGCTGCGCATCGTCGACGTCGCGCCGGGCGTCATTCTCACATTCGTCGGCAGCGTCGGTTTTGGCGAATTGTTCGGGCTTTATCTGTCGGAGTTCGCGCGCAATTACGTCTCCACCTATGCGGGCCTCGCCTCGGTAATGATTACGCTGGTGTTTCTCTATTCGCTGGCGGCGATTTTTGTTTTTGGCGGCGAGTTGAACGCGGCGATCCTGCGCAGCGGGCGCCGGGAGAAAGTGCGGCTGCGAAGAGCGGCGCGGGTGCGGGGGGCCAACCGGGGATGAGCGCGTCCACGCTTGAGCGGCTCGTCGGCGCCGTCGAAGAAAAGAAAGCACGGCTTGAGGCGTTGCGACCGCTGTCGCCCGGCGCGTTTTACAACTTGCAACACGCGCATGACCTCGAACTGACCTACACGTCCAACGCCATCGAGGGGAACAGCCTCACCCAGATCGAGACCAATCTGGTGATCGAACAGGGGATTACTGTTGGCGGTAAGAAACTCCGCGATCATCTGGAGGCCGTCGATCACCACGAGGCGCTCGACTTTGTCCGCATCCTCGCGGGACGTGATTCGAGGTTGACGGAATACGAAGTGCGGAGCCTGCACGCCCTCGTACTGCGCCGTTCCGATCCGGCCATCGCAGGCGGTTACGCGACCGCGAGCCGCTACGTGAAAACGGACCTCGGCCGGCACACTTTTCCCTCGCCCGCCGAAGTCCCCGCGCTGATGGGCGATTTTTCCGCATGGCTTGGCGACTCGCCGGCGTCGCCACAAACGGCGTTCACGGCGCATCGCCGTCTCGTGGACATTCACCCGTTCAACGACGGCAACGGTCGTACGGCGCGGCTCTTGATGAATCTCGTTCTGATTCGGGGCGACTATCCGCCGGTCGCGGTGAGGCTGGAGGATCTTCTGCGATACTTGCGCGCTTTACAGGATGCGCAGGCGGGGCAGAGCGATGAGGCGTTCCAGCTCCTGCTGTTTGAGCGGCTGGACGCCACTCTCGATGAATATCTGAGCGCCCTGCGCGAGGCGCTACCGCCGCCCTGACTCCAGCTTGCGCCTACTAGCCCGCTCAAGGTTTCAACAACGCCACGAGGCGCCCTGCCGTCGCGGCGCCGGCTTCTCGCCGCGTCGAACCGGGGGACAACGAAGCGATTTCGAGCACGGCCGCTTCGGTCGCCGCGCGCAAGTGCGTGTCTGAATGCCGGAACCGCATTCCCTCGCCCAGGACGAAGCCGGCTTCCTCGCCGCTCTCCACCGTGAAGGCGAACAGGCCCCCCGCCGCCAGCGCCGCCGCCGCCGCGCGGCAGACGGGAGCGAGATCGCCCAGATAAACCAGCGTGTCCGCCGCCACGCAGAGATCGGCGCTCCCTCGCGGTCGCCGGTTGAGAAAATCAAGGAGGTCGCCGACCTCAAGTTCGTCGTAGACTTCGCTCTCTCGCGCTTTGGCGATCATGCCCACAGAGAGATCGACCCCCGCGAGCCGCCCGACCCTTCCGCGCAGCGCGCGCCCCATCAAGCCCGAACCGCACCCCAGATCCAGCGCGACATCGAACGTCCGACCCGGCGCGAGGTGGTCAAGCACCCCGACGATCGCCTCCGGCCCGCAATAGCCCAACGTCTCTGTCAGATGCCGGTCGAAGCGCGGCGCGTAATCGTCGAACAGTCGCGCCACATAGGCGGGCGGCAAAGCAGCCACCTCTCGGCCCTCCAGCCGCGCGAGGCGAGGGCCGGCCCCCTGCACGTCGGCGGGATCGAGGCCAAGGGTGCGGGCGTACGCGGCGGCCGCCTCGGCGCGTGCGCCGGTTTTTTCGCGCGCCTCGGCTAGCGCGAACCACGCAGGCGCCCAATCGGGGCTGAGCTCCAGCGCCTGCTCGCACATTTCCGCCGCCGCCGCCCAATCGCCGTCTTGCGCGCAAGCCTGCGCATAGGCGAAGCGACGTTCGGCGAGCGGATCGGGCGCGCTCAAGGGGACGACGCGTTTTTCAGCTTCGCCTGCACGTCGTCGAGCCGGGCCTGCGCGGCTTCGATCTCGCGGCCAAGCTCCTCGGACTTGGCGCGAGATTCGCTCTCGGTCGTCTTGGCGGCGACGGCGGACGAATCGGCGGCGCGGGCGCGGGCCTGCGCTTCCGCCAGCGCGGCCTGCGCTTTTTCGACTTCGCCGGCGACGGCGGCCTTCTGCGTGGACAGATCGGCCAGCTCGTTCTGCGTGGCGGCGAGGTTCGCGTTGACGTCCTTCAGCAGCGCGGTCTTCGATTCGAGCTGATCGGTTTCTGTGGACAGCCCCAGTTCGATCTCGTCGATCTGGCGCGCGACATGGGCGAGTTCCGATTGCGCGGTCGTGCGCTGCGACACCGCGTCGTCGAGCGCCTTGCGGCCTTCGTCGAGTTGTCTGCGCAGGTCCGCCGCCGTCCCGACCGACTTCTGCATCGCCTGCAATTCGCCCACGAGTTCGGCCCTCGCGACTTCCCAGCGGCGCTGCGCGTCCTCGCCGTCGGCGCGCAGGCCCACGGCCTGCGCCCAGAAATAAGCCGCCACCAGCCAGCCGACGGCGGCGATCGCCGTCAGCGCCAGCGGCACGGGGCGCGCAAACTCGCTTGTGCCGTCCATATGTGTTCCTCTCACGTACGTTATCGTCCGCCCGCACCCCGCGCGCCAAGCGATATTTCGGGAGGGCCATCGGCTTTATCGAGGCGCTCCGCCGGGATTTTGCGCGCGCGAGCCGCTACAAGGTTTTGACATTAAGCCGCGAGCGCCGACATAACTCGGCCATCTCCAGGAGAGGCCCTTTGCAATTTTCGTTTCTCCGTCTCGCCGCCCAGGCGTTCCGCGGCCACAAGGATTGGCCCGAGCAATGGCGCTCGCCCGAGCCGAAAAAGTCCTATGACGCGATCATCGTCGGCGCCGGCGGCCACGGCCTCGCCACCGCCTATTACCTGGCCAAGGAGCATGGCCTGGCCAATATCGCGGTGCTGGAGAAGGGGTGGCTGGGGGGAGGCAACACCGGGCGCAACACCACCATCATTCGCTCGAACTATCTGTTCGAGGCTTCCGAGGGGCTTTACGGTCATGCGCACAAGCTGTGGCCGGGGCTGTCTCAGGAACTCAACTACAACGTGATGTTCTCGCCGCGCGGCGTCATGCTGCTGGCGCACAACCATCACGACGAGCAGGCGTTCCGCCGCCATATCCACGCCAACAGGCTGGCGGGCATCCCCAACGAATGGCTGACCCCCGAGCAGGCTCAGGAAATCTGCCCGATCCTCAACATCTCGCCCGACATCCGTTATCCCGTGCGCGGCGCGGCGTTCCAGAAGACAGGGGGCACCGCGCGCCACGACGCGGTCGCCTGGGGCTACGCGCGGGCGGCCTCCGCGCGGGGGGTCGACATCATCCAGAATTGCGAGGTCAAGGCGATCCTGCGCGACGCGAGCGGCGCGGTGTCGGGCGTCGAGACGACGAGGGGGTCGATAGCGACGCGCAAGATCGGCGTGGTCGCTGCGGGCCACACGAGCGTCGTCATGGCGATGGCGGGGCTCAAGATGCCGCTGGAATCGTTTCCGCTTCAGGCTCTGGTGTCCGAGCCGCTGAAGCCGGTGATGCCCTGCGTCGTCATGTCGAACGCGGTCCACGCCTATATGTCGCAGTCCGACAAGGGCGAACTCGTGATCGGGGCGGGCACGGACGCTTACGTTTCCTACAGCCAGACGGGCGGTCCCCATATCGCGGTGACGACGCTGGAGGCGATCATCGAGATGTTTCCCATCACCTCGCGCGTCCGGATGCTGCGCAACTGGGGCGGCATCGTCGACACGACGCCCGACCGGTCGCCGATCCTGTCGAAAACCCCCGTGCCGGGGCTGTTCGTCAATTGCGGCTGGGGGACGGGCGGGTTTAAGGCGACGCCCGGCTCGGGCCATGTGTTCGCGCATCTGCTCGCCACCGGCGAGCCCAACAAGATTGCGGCCCCGTTCACGCTGGAGCGTTTTCGCACCGGCGCGCTCGTCAACGAGGCGACCGCCGCCGCCGTGGCGCATTGAGGGAATAAGATGCTCTTGATCCGATGTCCCTATTGCGAAATGGAACGGCCTGAGGTCGAATTCAAACACGGCGGGCAGGCGCATCTGACGCGCGAGCCGCAAACGGCGACAGACGAGGAATGGACAGATTTCCTCTACTTCCGCGACAACACCAAGGGGGTGCTGGCCGAGCGCTGGCGCCACGCGGTCGGCTGCGGGCGCTTCTTCAATTGTCTGAGGGACTCGGTGAGCGACAAAATCCTCGCCACCTACAAGGCTGGCGAGCCGCGGCCGCCCTCTGCCTGATCCTGTGCGCGTCGGCCGCGCAAGCGGAAGACGTGCGCCAGATTGCGCCGGAACTGTTTGCGCCCATGCTGGGCGACCCCAACGCGGTCAGCCACAAGCCGCCGCCCCCGCCGCCCCCGCCGCCGAAACCCGCGCCCGTAGCGAAGGCGCCCCCGCCCCCCCCGCCTCCGCCCTTGGTCGCGCCCAGCCGCGAACGTCCCTATGGCGCCTGTGAGCCCGAGGCGCGCGATTGGGCCGCGTGTCTGGGCGTTGCGGCGCTACAGGCCGACCGCGATGTCGAGCAGGCGGAGCGAACGGCTCAGGCAGGTTTTAGCGGACGGCCCGGAATCAATCCGGTGATCGCCGACGGCGCGGCGCGCGGCCTGCGGGCGGCGGGCGAGGCGTGGCGCGTGTTGCGCGACCGGGAATGCGCGGATCTGCCGCTGATCGAAACCGGACTGAACGGCTCGCTCTATGAGCGCCGTCTCATGTGCCGGATAAGGCGCGACGTCGAGCGCGTGGAAATCTTGCGCGAGCGTTACGGCGTGGAGGGGTGATACGAATTTCGTTCGATCGCCTCTTGCGGGGGAGACGCGCGCGGCTCTGAACCGAGGGAGTCTCGCCCGCTTTGGCCGCACGGGGTCATCGGCGCAAAACCGCTTCCGCAATCGCCCGTTCAGCGAACCAAATGAAAAGGCTCTCCCTTCGCCTTGCCGTCGCCATCGACCTTCGGAAAATGCCGGGCGAGCAGGGCGCCCAAGTTCGCCGCGGCGCTCTTGAGCGCATTTTCGCGCTCGCCGCGCTGCATGGCCTGGCAAAGGTCGTCGATCATCGCCCGCCATTCCTGTTGTGAGATCTTTTCGTCAAGGCCGACGTCGGCGACGATCCGCGCATAGCGTTCGGCGACCGACACATACAGCAGCAGGCCATTTCGTTCGGGCGCGTGGTCCAGGCCGCGCAGTGCGAATTGCGTCAGCGCCGCGCGGTGTCCCGCCGAGCGACGGTGTGCGTGCGAGGCCAAAGCGACGCGGACGGGGGTCCAGGCGATCAGCGCCGCCAGAACGGCGAACAGCAAAAGCTGGAGCAGGTAAATCCGTTCCGGCGCCCAATCCGTCAACGCCAGCAACGGCCAGGGCGCCGCCAGCGCCGTGAACGCCGCGATCAGCACGGGAAACAGCGCGTAAGAGGCGGAGCTTTCCGCCACCACGCATACCAGCGGCGCGCGGGTTTGCGCCAAGGCGGCGACGAAAGCAGCCTCGACCTCACGCTGGGCTCGACGGTTCAGCATCACCAGCTCCCCGAGGCGCCGCCGCCGCCCGACGAGCCGCCGCCGCCGGAAAATCCGCCGCCCCCGCCCGACCCGCCCCCGGACGACCAGCCGCCCGTGTTGATCGGCAAGATCCACGCGCCGCCGGTTCGCCGCCCGCGCCGGTTGAGGAACACGATCACCACGAAAATGAAGAGGAAGACGAAGAACGGGAGCGTGACGTCATAGTTCTTTGCTTGCGCGGGATGGGCGCGAAATTCGGCCTTGCCCCGCCATTCGGAAGCGTCGGTCGTCAGCGTGGTGATGATGTCGTCGCTCGCCCTGATGACGCCGCCGTCGATATCGCCCGCCTTGAAGCGCGGCGTGGCGGCGTTGGCAATGATGATTTTCGCCACCGCGTCGGTCAGCGTGCCTTCGAGGCCATAGCCGACCTCGACGCGCACCCGATGCTCCTTGGGAGCCACAAGAAGCAGCACGCCGTTGTTCTTGCCGGCGCTTCCCAGCTTCCAGCGGCGGAACAAATCGTTGGCGTAGGGCTCGATCTCCTGTCCGTTAAGGCTCGCGACCGTCGCCACGACCATCTGGATCGTCGATTTGGCTTCGAGATCGGCGAATTTGCTTTCGAGATCGGCTCTCGTCACTCCCGAAAGCACATGCGCGTCGTCGACTACCCGGCCCGTCAGCGCCGGGAACGTGTCGGCTCCCCATGCGGCGCCGATCCACAGCAGCGCCAGAAGGGGGAGGAACAGGCGGCTCAGAACTTCACCTTCGGCGCGGTTTGCGCATCCGGCGCCGCCGTGAATTCCGCCATCGGTTTGTTGCCGGAATACAGCGTCGAGGCCCAGATCACGCCGGGAAACGTGCGCAGCTGCGTATTGTAGGCTTGCACGGCGCCGATGTAATCCCGGCGCGCGACGGCGATGCGGTTTTCGGTGCCCTCAAGCTGCGATTGCAGCGCAAGAAAGTTCGCGTTGGATTTGAGGTCGGGATAATTTTCGCTGACCGCCAGCAAGCGCGACAGCGCGCCGGTCAACGCGCCCTGCGCATCCTGTAGCGCCTTGAGTTTTGCGGGGTCGGTGAGGTCGCCGGCGTCGAGATGGATCGAGGTCGCCTTGGCGCGCGCTTCCGTCACCGCCACCAGCACGTCTTTCTCCTGCTTGGCGAAGCCCTGCACAGTCGACACCAGATTGGGGATGAGGTCGGTGCGCCGCTGATACTGGTTTTCGACGTCCGCCCACCTGGCCTTGGCCGTTTCTTCGAGCGTCGGAATGGCGTTGACGCCGCAGGACGCCACCCCGAAAGCGAGGAGCAGCGCCATCGCGGGCGCGCGAAGTCGAGCAAACAAGGTCATAAACAGTCTCCTGACGCCGGACGCCGTTTACACCGAGGGGCGCCCGGTATCAAACGCCGCCCCACGCCGCAACGCCTGCGCCGGTCGAGCCTAAAATCGCACAACGCCCTAGCGAATCGGTTCGGGGCCCGGAGCGCGGGAGTCCATCCCCGCGCTCGCCCCTCTGCCAGGCCGTATCGGGCGCGTCTTGCGAGGCTTACGTTTCAGCGGGCCCGCGTTCGTTCGGCGCCTATCGGGAGATCGACGCCACGACCAGCCAGCGCCGGCCCCGCGCATAGTCGAGCCGCAATGTCCGGCCGTCGCGCAGACGCGCCCGCGCCGAGCGCTCGATCGGTCCGCCTTCGCTGAGCAAATCCACGGCGATGTCTTCGTATTCCAGCTGGCTGCCTTCGAGCGGGTTGATCGCCTTGTAGACCGCCTCCTTGGCGGCGAAGATCAGGCGGCCCCGCGCGGGATCGGACGCGGCTTCACGGCGCTCGGGGCCAAACAATGCGATGCCCGCCACATCGTCGGGCAGGGGCTCGGCAAGCTCTAAGTCGACGCCGAGCGCGGCCATGTGCTGGGCCCGCGCGACGGCGGCGACGGCCAGCGATCCGTCGTGCGCGAGAGAGCCCACAAAACCCGCCGGCCAAAGCGGAAATCGCCCGGGAGAACGGGGCAGGGTCGCGTCGGCGGGGCCGTCCAGCGACGCCAGAGCCTCGCGGGCGGCGAGGCGGGCGGCGCCGCTGGCGCGGCGGCGCGCCAGCGGCTCGGCCGGATCGACGAAGGCGGCCTCGTCGCCGGGTGCGATCTCGCGGGCGACGAGCGCTACGCCGAGCGGGGCGAGCCGCGCGGCGAGGCCGATCATTCCGCTGCGATAGCGTAGGCGGGAACGGCGCGGCGGCCGACGAGCCGGGCGGGGTTGCCGCGCCAGCGCGTATCGGGTGGGGCGATCTCGCCCTTCATCAGGAACGCGTCGGGGTCGAGCCGCGCCCGCTCGCCGATGGTCACGCCGTAATGAACGAACGCGCCGACGCCCAGCGACGCGCCCGCGCCAATGCGGATGAAGTCGGACTTGAACGCGCCTTCCTCAAGCGAATGGGACTGAAGCATCACGGACTGGTTGAGCGCGGCGCCGTCGCCGATCTCCACCAGCGTGCGCTCGCTGATGACGACGCCGTCGTCGAATACGCAAGAGCCGACCTTGACGCCCATCGCGCGCAGCCACATCGGGCGGAACGGCGTGCCCGCCAGAAGCGCGCCCTGATCGCCCGCGCCTGAAAGCTTCCAGTAGCGCTCGACTTCCCAGAAGGCGCGGTCGTAGCCGGTGGCGACCTGCGGCTTCATGCGGCGGAAGCCGTAAGCGCCGCGCTCGACGACGATATCAAGCGCCATGACGAAGGCGGACAGGAAAAGGGTCGCGCAAAACATCGCGCACGCCCCGCCGCCAAGCTCCCACCAGACCATGAACCCAAAGACCGCGACGAACTCGACCAGGAAGGTGCGCGTCAGCACAAGCGCTATCGTCACGAGATTGTGGCGGGTCTTGGCGGCGAGCCGGGACTGGCGTTCGGCGGCGTCGATCTTGCCCACGAGTTCGAGGTCGCGGGTTGCCGCGCGTGGAATCTCGAAGGCGGGGGAGCCGAGCAACCCAACGTTTTCGCGAAGCGAGCCGTCGAGCGGAACCATCGTCTTGGTGCCGATCAGGCAATTGTCGCCAAGCCGTGCGCCCGGCGGCACGAACACGTCGGTGCCCAGAAAACTCTGCGCACCGACGCGCGAGACGCCGATGCGGAAAGCGTGACTGGATAATTGAAGCGACCCCATTGTCAGCCCGTCGGACGCGACCGTGCCGGCGCCCAACGCGCAAAACGCGGGAAGCTCGAACGCCTGCTCGGTGCCGAAATTCGAGCCGGTGCTCTCGCAGGCGGCCAGCTTGACGCCGATCAGCCGAAGAAAACGGTCGATCAACACGCTGTCGCCCAGCAGCAGCTGGAAAAAGGGCGCATGGGCTTGTGCGGACGCCGCGCGGGCGAGAAAGTGGTGGAAGCCGTAGAGCCGATAGGAGCGGCCCTCCCGCAGCATGAGGGAAAGCAGGCGCGGCGCGAGGGCGACCGCCGCAAAGCCGAAGGCGAGCGTACCGACGAACAGCGTCGTCGCGTAGACCAGCGCGGGCGCCAGCGACTCAAGCGCCGTCGAGGCGAAGCTGGCCTCGCTCGACGGGAGGGTCGCCGTCATGCCCAGCGTCGCCACGACCTGCGCAAGCGGGGCGAGCAGGCCGACGCCGAGCGCCAGCTGGCAGATCGTGAACCACGCGCGCCGCCACGCGCCGGTGGACAGCTCGTCGGAGAGGCGGAAATTGGTCAGCGTCTCTTCCGCAGGAGAGCCGTGAAAGCGCTTGCCGTCGGGCACGCGCTGGCCGCTCAGCAGCGCCGAGGCGTGGCCAAGCTGCGCGAAATCGCCCAGCGCGACATCGTGGTCGAGCACGCTCCCCTCGCCCACGAAGGCGCACCTGCCGACGCGGATCGCGCCCAGCGTCAGGGTCTGGCCGACCACGCCATAGCCCGGCGCCAGCACGCGGCGCGAAACGACGGCGTCCTCGCCGACCTCCAGAAGATCGGCGGCGACGGGAAGGACCTTGGCCAGGATGACGGCGCGGGCGCCGATTCTGGCGCCGAGCGCGCGCAGGAACAGGTTGTAGAGCGGATCGCCGGCGTAGAAACCGGCAGGCGCCAAGGCGACGAGCCGGCGCGCCAGCCAGAAGCGGAAATAAGCGACGCTCCAGAGGCGGATTTCCGTGGGACGGGCGCGGCCGATCAGCGTCCATTTGGCGGCGACGGCGAGCGCGTTGAGGCCGAGGAACCAGGCCCAGACGACGACCTCGGACCGCCCGAAAGCCGCGGCAAATCCGGGGGCGGCGCGCGTGTAGGCGAGGCTCGCCAGCGTCGCGGCGACAAAGCCGAGGCCGCCGACGAGAAAGGCGGCGAGCTGGGCGGCGCCGGTCAGCGCATAGGCGAGTTTTCGCGGGGCTTCTGCGGAGCCGTCGGCGTAGCGCTCAAGGCTTGGCTTGGCCGCCTCGAGCGCGGCGGCGAGGCGGCGAATGGTGGTGTGCGCGTAAATGTCGCGCATGGCGACCTGGGTGAGCGGCGCGACCTGACGGATGCGCGCGCAGAACCGCGCCATCAGCAACGAATGGGCGCCGTAGTCTTTGAAAAAATCGCCGTCGATGGAGGCCCGGTCGAGCGCCAGCGTGGAGGTGAGCGCCTCGGCGAGCAGGCGCTCCATCGCGGTGTTGGGCTCGGCGTGGTGGGCGGCGAAGCGGATCGGGGGCGACTTCGGGCGCGGCAGCTTGGCGCGGTCGGCCTTGTTGGAGATTAGCATCGGCATGAACGGCAGGCGTTCCAGATAGGCCGGAACCATGTAGGCGGGCAGGCGCGTGCGCAAATGAGCGACGAGATCGTGGACGTCGGGCGCCGCCACGCCGCGCTTGAGGGCGAAATAGGCGACCAACTCGGGCGCGCCGGGGGTCGGCTCGAACACGGCGACGGCGACCTGCGCGATCTCGTCGCGCTCCAGCAGCACCGATTCGATCTCGGTCAGTTCGATGCGATAGCCGCGCAGCTTAACCTGGGTGTCGATGCGGCCCAGATATTCGATCTCCCCTTCGGAATTGACGCGGCCGAGATCGCCGGTGCGGTAGATGCGGCCCGACGGATTGTTGGGCAGGCGCAGGAAATCGGCGATGAACTTCGCCTTGGTGAGTTCAGGCCGGTTGAGATAGCCGTCCGCGACGCCCACGCCCGCGATGCCGATCTCGCCCGCCGCGCCCAGCGGCAGCGCCTCGTCGCGCTCGGCGTCGAGGATGACGATGGAATAGGTCGGCAGCGGGCGCCCGATGGTCACGGGTCTGTCAGGGTCAAGCTGGCCCAGCGTCGCGGTGACAGTGGTTTCGGTCGGGCCGTAGCTGTTGAGCATCGACAGGCCGGGGCGGCTCCAGCGCTTGACGAGCGCGGGCGGGCAGGCCTCGCCGCCCACCAGCAGCACGCGGAGGTCCGGCAGTTCGCGCTCTATGGAGGCGAGCAGGGTCGGCACGCAGCAGAAGCCGTTGATGCGGCGGCTCTCCAGAAACTCGGCCAGCTCCTCGCCGAACAGGCTGTTGGCCGAAGTGTTGGGCGTCAGCGTCGCCCCGGCGGCGAGCGGAACCCAGAGTTCCTCGACCGAGAAGTCGAAGGCGATCGACATGCCCTGATAGATGCGGTCGCCCGGCTCGAAACCGTAGCTCTCCGCCGCCACGCGCACGAAATTGCAGATCGAGGGATGCGCAACCGCGACGCCCTTGGGGCGTCCGGTGGTGCCGGACGTGTAAAGCACATAGGCGAGCGCCTCGGCGGGGCCCGAGCGCTCGTCCTCGCTCAGGGGCGAATCGTCGAAGGCGGCGAGATCGTAGCGCGCGCGGTCGAGCGTCACGAGATCCAGCGTACGGGGAAATCGGTCGGCGAAGCGCTGTTGGGCGACGACCAGACGCGCGTGCGAATCTTCCAGAATGTAGGCGAGGCGGTCGGCGGGGTGATTGGCGTCAAGCGGCACATAGGCCGCGCGCGCCTTCAGAAGGCCGAACAGCGTCACATAAGCGTCAAGCCCGCGGTCGAGCAGCACGGCCACGCGGTCGCCGGCCTTGACCCCCCGATCGCGAAGAAAGCGGGCCATCTGGTTGGCGCGCGAATCGAATTCGGCGAAGCTGACCTCGACGCCGTCGGCCGAGACTGCGACGCGCGGCCCGTGGCGCCGGCAAGCGTCTTCCAGCACATGCTCCAGCCGCTCCCCGTAACGCCAGCGCAGCACGTCGCCGTCGCCGAGAATCGACAGGCCCCCGTCGGAGCACGCCGTGCGGGACGGCGCATCCTTGAGGAAGAAATCGGGACGCAGGGATGCAATCGACACGGGCTCTGGCTTTCCGAGCCGGCGACAGCCGTGGCTTTGAGGACATCGCAAGCGAAAGCCGCGGCGAAACCGCGAAATCCCGCACTCGCGCCGCGCGGCGAACCGCGCGAACCGCCCCTTCCAGCCACAGCCGGCGATCCGGCTTTTTTTGCGTTTGGTCGGGTCGATTTAAGCGGCCGCCAACCTGAACGCGGGCTGAATAACGGCGCAATTGTGAAAGCCGGCGCGCCATGAGGGGCGGGTGTGGGAGGATAGCCACAGTCGCCTCTCACGGCGCGCCGGCGTAGGCGGGGTAGGCATTAATGCAGGTTAAGGTATGGTTCATGCCCGGTTCAGAAACGCGGAGGCAATAACAGGGCATCCGTTCAATCGGAGCGAATAGGAGACGCCCTTGATCAAGTCTTTCGCCGTCGCGGCCGTGGCCGCGCTTACGGTCGCCTTTTCCCCCGTGGCCGCCTCGGCGAACCACCGCCATCACCACATGATGATGATGGAGAATAATTATAATCACCACATGATGCATGTGATGCATAATCGCCACCACCACATGATGCAGGTAAGGCATAATCGCCGTCACCACATGATGCAGGTAAGGCACAATCGTCATCACAACATGATGATGCGCCAGCACAACATGATGTATTGACCGGGAAACGCCGCGCCGTACCGGCGCGGCGTCTCCG
>JAYVYJ010000205.1:0-12934 GCA_043784465.1 Hyphomicrobiales bacterium | reverse complement strand
AACACGAAATGCACGGTCGGGCGATCCGTCGTCGCGAGCAGCGCGCGGGCGGCTTCGACAACCACCGCGCAGCCCGCGCGATCATCGACCGCCGTGCCTGCGATGCGTTCGTTGGCGAGTTCGAGCGCCCTGGGGGCGTAGACGACGGGGGTTCCGATGTTGACGCCCGCCGCGCGCACCTCGTCGGCGCTCGCAAAGCCCGCGTCGATAAAAATCTCCGCATAGGGAAGAACCCGGTATTTCTCCTCCGGCGAAGTCGCGTGATGGCTTTTGTTGGCGATCACGCCGGGCACGTCGCGTCCCTCGCCGACGCACAACAGCACCTCCTGCGACGCCAGCGCCCGCTCCGGCACGCCGCCGAGACGCTCCACCCGAAGCAAGCCGTTCGCCTCGATTTTGCGGACCATCAGGCCCAGTTGATCCATGTGGGTGAACAGCATGACGCTCGGTCGGTCCGGGTCGCCCCGCGAAGTCGCCATCAAATTCCCGAGCCGGTCGGTGCGCGTTTCAAGGCCCAGCGCGTTCAACTCGCGCGTCAGGCGGCGGCGCACGCGATCCTCGTGGCCGCTGAGGCCCGGAATGCGCATCAGATCCATCAACAGCGTCTTGAGACGCGACTTCATTTGCCCGAGCCGGCGGTTAGGCCCATGACGATGTAGCGCTCAAGGAAAATGCCGATCAGCACCAGCGGCGCAATGGCCGCCGTCGACAGCGCCGCCATGGTCCACCAATTGATGCCCTGAGACCCCGTCTGGCTCGCCACCATCACCGGCAACGTCTGCGCGTGGGAGCCGGTGAGAAGAGAGGCGAAGAAATATTCGTTCCAGCACAATACCAGCGCCAGGATGAACGCCGCCACCATGCCGGGCAGCGAAATCGGCAGCACGATCTGGAAGAAGGCGCCCCAGATGCTGCACCCATCGACCAGCGCAGCCTGCTCCATCTCGTTGGGGATCGTGTCGAACTGGTCGCGCATCACCCAGATGACGATGGGCAGCACCATCAGCGTGTAGACCATCATCAGGCCGACGCGGGAATCCAGCAGCGCCAGTTCCTTGTAAAGGATGAGGAACGGCATCGCCAGCACGACGGGGGGCAGGATCAACTGCGACAGGAAGAAGAACGAAATGTCCTGATTGCGCCAGCGGCCCAGCTTGTAGTCGAATCGGCTGAGGCCATAAGCGGCGAGCGAACCGATGATGACCGCAATGCTCGACGCGCCGACGGACACGATGACGCTGTTTATGAACTTGTTGAGAAACTCGGCGCGCACGTTCGAGATTGCAAAGAAGGTGTCGGGCGAAAGCCCTAGCGACTGGAAACCCTTCCAACTCGGCCAGTAATCGACCCAAGGGATAAGGTGACCCTGGGTGACGTCGCGGCCCAGCTTGAACGAAGTCGTCAGCGTCCAGTAGAGCGGGAATAGCGCGATGAAAGTCCAGACCGAGAGAGCCAGATAGATCGCAACGCGGCCGCCGATCCGCCAAAGCGAGCCGTCGCCGTCGTTCGATAGGGGCGCTTCCACGGTCACTTTGCCGCCTTCATGTCATTTTGCGCATGTGCTTGCTCACCAACTTCAGCAGCACGGTGATGAAAACGATGATGAGGACAAGATACACCTCGGCGATCATCGTGGCGTAGCCGACGTTGGATCGGTCTCGGTATTCGCGATAGATGAAACTCGAAATCGTATCGGTCGCGCCGCCGGGTCCGCCCGCCGTGACGTTGATGACGATATCGGCGAGCTTGAGCTCGAAGATGATGCGCAGAACCACAGCCGTCAGGCTGACGGGCAGCATCAGCGGAAAGGTGATGCCCCAGAACGTCTGCCATGCGTTAGCGCCGTCCACCCTGGCCGCCTCTTTGACTTCGTGGGGCAGCGCCTGAAGGCCGGCCAGCAACATGATGACGATGAAAGGGATCCAGACCCAAGAGTCCATCGCCATTATGCTCGCGCGGGCCGCCCAAGCTGAACTGTAGAAAGCCGGACTCTCCCAGCCGAGGAAGCGCAGGAAGGTCGCGAGCGGGCCGAAGCGGTTCTCCATGATCGACTTGCCGATCATCCAGCTCACCGCCACCGGGCTGAGCATGAACGGCAGCAGGAACGCGACGCGGAAGAACTTGCGGCCCCTGATGTCCGCGTTGAGCAGCAGCGCGAGCCCGAAGGCGATGGTATATTGGAGAGCGACCGTCAGCACATAGAAACACATATTGCCGAGCGCGTTCCAGAAATAGGAATCTCCGAGCAGCGTGCGAAAGTTTTCCAGGCCGTTGAGATGGTGGCCCCCTTGCGCGTTGAGGTTCCAGTCGGTGAAGGCGATGTAAAGTCCGAAGAAGGTCGGAAAGATCACCATCGCGGCGGTGAACAGCAGGGCGGGCAAGATGAACAACCGCTGCTGGCCGATTTCGCCGAGCGTCATCACCTGACTTACGCTGAGCGCGACGCCCCAGAGCGCAAAGGCGTAGAGCGTCGGTCGCCAACTCGGCAGGCCGATCTCGACCATCCCGGCGGCGTCCACGATCTGCAGGGCGGCGACGCCGATCAGGATCGCGGACGCGAGCCAGAACAGTGTGCGGCCGAGCGAAATCTGGCCCGCCGGCACGTCCTCATGCGCAATTTCAAAATGTCCGCCGCTCAAACAATCACCCTGTCGTAAAAGACCGTACGCACGGCGCCAGGCGCCGCGCGTA
Organism: Hyphomicrobiales bacterium; assembly: GCA_043784465.1. GTDB lineage: Bacteria > Pseudomonadota > Alphaproteobacteria > Rhizobiales > Beijerinckiaceae > Roseiarcus. The sequence goes on along the minus strand of JAYVYJ010000205.1, from coordinate 10,243 downwards.
CGTTTGTTCTAGATGCCCATCGAGGTTCGATAATATTTGATTTGATTCTCACGGCCGAGCTTGTCAGTCAGCTTTTCCCAGGCCGCCGCCACATTGTCGGCGCCCTGCTGCGCCGTCAGCTTGCCCGCGAACACCTTCTGCAACTCGTCTTCCGCAATGCTGTAATACTGGAAGATGCCCGGGATGCGCGGCTCGATCGCCGAGTTCGGGTGGTTGTAGGAACTCGACTGCGAGTTCATGTAGGCCCCGATGTACTTCTTGTCGTAGCCGGCCAGCGCCCACAGGTCGAGGTTGGTGTGGCTCTTGCGGTAGGGCTGGAAGCCGGACGGGTAGGCCGAAGTCCACATCGACAGGTCCTTGCCGCCCAGATGCGCCGCCGCGCTCCATGCCGCCTTCTGCCGCTTGGGATCGGCGTCCACCTTCTTCATCACGTAGATGCCCCAGCCGAGATACGCCATGTTGGGCGCCACGTTGGGACCGCTCGCGAGCTTCTCCCACGCGCCCTTTCGGAAGTTGTAGACGTCGTCGGAACCCGGCAGGATGTCGAAGTCGAGCACGGCGCCGATGGTCGCGGTGTCGCTGGTGCGCGCGACCGCGCCGATGTCGCCCCACCACTCCAGCAGCGAGCCGGTGCCGGTGAGGAACTGCTGGAACGCGGTCGTGCCGGGATCGGCGTTGATCTGGTCGGGCGGGTTGAAGGGCAGGGCGTCGACGATGTCCTGAATCGCGCGCACCCAGGCGGGGTTGTTGACCAAAGGCTTCATGTTCTCGTCGAACAGCCAGTTCTTTTCACCCGGATATTTGGCGTAAGCCGTGGCGCGGCTGGCGGTGAAATAGAACTGGAAGCCGCCCCAGGGCTTGGGTTGGTCGAGGAAGCCGAAGACCTCCTTGCCCTTGACCTTCTTGCCCTTCAGGAACTTGGTGACCGCCTGCACCTGCTGCCAGGTTTTCGGCACGCCCCATTCGCCCTTGCCGCCTTCGGCCTTCCAGGCTTTCGCAAGGTCGGGATCGGAGAACACGTCGGTGCGAATGTTCATGGTGTGGCAATCGCTGTCGATGGTGACGCGATGGACCTTTCCGCCCCACGTGCCGACGGGCGGCTTCAGGTAATCGACCACGTCGTCGATATCGATCTGCGTCTTCACCCAATCGGGCATTTCCGAAAGCAGGTCCTTGACGCCCATGTCGCCCTCGAACGGCGCCCCCATCTCGATGATGTCGAAATCGGCGGTGCCGGTGGCGATCGACTGCTGGAGGCGCGCGTTATAGTCGGCTTGGGCGAGATCGATCCATTTGATCTTGGCGCCGGTGTAAGCTTCCCATGGCGTCAGGAATCCGCGAAACAGGAAGTTGTGCAGGTTCTGGTTGTTGAGCCCCATGAAGGAGAACTCGACGCCCTTGAATTCGCCGGGCTGCACCAGCGCCTTCGTCGGCCCGAGGCAGAGTTCGCCGACCTTCTGCCAGTCGGCGTCCGTCGGCGAGCCGTTGCCCGCGCCGGGGATCTTCATGATCTGCGCGACGACGCTGTCGGCCGCGTAGGACGGCGTACTGGACACGCCCAGCGATCCGCCCGCCGCCAGCGCGGCCGCGCCGCTCGCGCCGGCCAGAAACTGGCGACGGCTGGCCTGCATCGCCATGAGTTGTTCGAAGACTTGAACGCGCATTTCTCATTCCTCCCGGTCTGATTATTGTCTTTGCCCTTCCCGCCAGCCGTCAGCGCGCGCCTTGGCGAACGGGACGTCTGACCGGGTCTCCTCGCGCGCCGCTCTCAGCTTCACGAACAGCCGCGCGCGTGTGAAGTCGAGTGTAGCCGTGACATGTCAGCCAAGTCAATCGCGCGCTGCGGCTCTCGATTTCCAGTCTACCGCAGCGCGTCACGCAAATGCGCGAGGATAAGTTCACGTCCCCGCGCACCGAGCGCGGGCGAGGCTTCATCCGCCGATTTGGTATACCACTTGCCGTCGGCGATCCGGGCGGGCTGCACCGCGTCGGGAAAGAGATCCATCATCAGAGAGGTCTCCCCCTGACCGGCATGGTCGAAAGGATAGCCCTCCATTTTGGCCGGGTCCATCAGCGCATGCGCCTTGATCCAGTTGAACGGGTCGCTCCCCGACGATTGTTGCGCGTAATAATCCGCCATCTTCTCCGCGCCCCACCATCCTTCGCTGCGCTCCCTTTCGAGAAATGCAAAGATGGCCTGCCGGGCGGCGAATTTGAACGCGAGGTCGGTCGGCATGCCGGCCGCGAAATTCTCCGTTTGATGGTGGATGACGACATGGATGTTGCGAAAGCCGATGCGCAGCAGGCCCAGAAACATCGCCTTGGCGAACGGCGCCAGCACATCTGCATCGATATGCAGCGATCCCATGCGCTCAGGGGGCTCGACGGCATACGAGGCGGCCCCATAATAGAAGGGCGGCAGGATCACGAGGTCCCTCTCGCGCTCCAGAAGCTCCAGCACGCCGGTGACCGCGAGCGTATCCATGCCCACGGCCATATGCTCGCCGTGATATTCCAACACGCCCAGCGGCAGCACGACCGGCCAATGCTCGTCAATCGCCGTGCGTATCTGGTGCGGCAGCATCATTTCATAGCGCAAGCCCGCCTCCCGTCGCCTGGCTTCAGTTGAGACGCGCGCCGCTTTCTCCGTCGAACAGATGCACGCAATCCAGGTTTGGCGTCACGAACAGCGTTTCGCCGGGTTTCGCGGCGATCCGCTCGCGAAACACCCCGACGATCTTCGTCGCGCCGAGTTTGCCGAAGACCTGGGTTTCCGAGCCTGTAGGCTCCGTGACCGTCACCACCGTTTCGAGGCCCGAACCGCCGAGGGCCAGGTGCTCGGGCCTGACGCCATAGACGCACCGCTTGCCTTCAAGGCCCGGAGGCGGCGATTTGAGCGGCAGAATTACGCCGTCGTCCGTAACGACGCTCTGGCCGCGCACCGCACCATGCAGAAAATTCATCGAAGGCGAGCCGATGAAACCGGCGACGAACAGCGACGCCGGGCGGTCGTAGAGATCGAGCGGCAAGCCCGCCTGCTCGACCACGCCGTCGCGCATCACGACGATGCGGTCGGCCATCGTCATCGCCTCGACCTGATCGTGCGTGACATAGATGGTCGTCGTCTTCAGCCGCTGATGCAGTTCCTTGATCTCGGCGCGCATCTGCACGCGCAGCTTGGCGTCGAGGTTGGAATGCGGCTCGTCGAACAGGAACACCTGCGGGTCGCGCACGATGGCGCGCCCCATCGCGACGCGCTGGCGCTGGCCGCCCGACAGATTGCGCGGAAAACGGGCGAGATAAGGCGTGATGTCGAGGATCTCCGCCGCGCGCTTCACGCGGGCGTCGATCTCCGCCTTCGGCGCGTTGCGCAGCTTGAGCGCGAAGCTCATGTTCTGCGCGACGGTCTTGTGCGGATAGAGCGCGTAGTTCTGGAACACCATCGCGATGTCGCGGTCCTTGGGGGCCAGATTGTTGACGACGCGCCCGCCGATCTTGATGGCCCCGCCCGTTATGCCCTCCAGTCCGGCGATCATGCGCAAAAGCGTGGATTTGCCGCAACCGGAAGGGCCGACGAGGGTGACGAACTCGCCGTCTGCGATGGCGACGGAAACCCCGTGAATGACCTCCAGTCCGCCATAGGCTTTACGCACATTGACCACATCGACCGAAGCCATCCGGTTTCCCCCGTCCCGTAATCTCCACCGACTTCACCGGCTGTGGAGAAAGCGTAAAGCATCGCAGCCCCGCCGTCGAGAGTGGGGTCGGGGGCGCCTTCCCGGCCCCCCGCCTAACAAGCGGCGCCCGACGCCCCGTAGCGCACGCCCTTCTCCTTCAACCAGCGACGATAGGCGATGGAGCTTGCGTCCGCGCGAGTGGGGATTTCACGCCCCGGGTCCAGCGGCAGCAGCACAGGACGCTGGTTCTCCAGAATGATGCGGTCCTGGAGAAAGATGAGTTGCTGGAAATGCACGAGTTCCGCCGTGGGGCTGTCCTCGTCGATCAGGAACATGATGGGATGCGCCCGGCAGACGTCGGGCTCAAGCGGCTGCACGAACAGGCAGATGACGTCCCAGCGGTCGATGGCGAGCGGGCAGGTCTTGTAGAGCAGCGTGGAGAACGGCGACGTCACGCGATATTGATATTCGGTGGTGATGCCCCCGCTCGCCGACTTCGCCGCCTGCGGCTGGTAGAAGAAACACTCGGTCGCCCATACCTCGTCGACGTCGCGCCGGATTTCGCTCGTGTAGGAGCGCACCTCCGTCTGCGGCTCGGCGCCCAGGATGTTGGTGTGCACGAAGGGGAAATGCGCCATGTCGAGGAAATTTTCGACAATGCGCAGACCCGACGCATTAACCAGCACCGCACCGCATTCGACGATCCTGCGGTCGGCTTCCAAAGCCTCGGGCAGGGGGAAAAGGCGCCCCGGCGCCCCTAGAGACGTCCAGAGGTAACGATATTGCCGGAGAATCGGCAGAGCGCGCCCCGACGCGAGTTCCACCACGCCCTCGCACGATACCCGGATGTCGCAGCCCAGCAGGCGGTCCGCGTAGCTTTCCTGCGGCAGGTCCGACAAGGTGTGGATCGGATACCATTGATCGAGCGTCGTCGTCTCCACCATGTCGGTCATCCGCGTCTCCCGTCCCTTCATTACGTTGTCATCTCTGGTCTCGGAAATAGGGCTCGCCCAACGCGGCCGGCGCCGCCATCAGCCGCCGCAGCCGCTCCGAGGCGAGCGCCGGAAGGATGATGAAAGCGATGGTGCCCAGATAAGGCAACATGGACAGAACCGCGGGGGCGATGGGCCAGTTGCGCGCCTGGCCGACGAAGCCGAGCGAGGTGATGAGGCCAAACAGCAGCGACGCCCCCACCGCGTTGATCGGCCGGTAGCCCGCGAAAATGACCAGCGAAACCGCAATCCAGCCGCGCCCCGCGACGACCCCCTCCGACCACGACGGCACGAACGCGAGCGTAAGGTAAGCGCCCGCGCCAGCCGCCAAAGCGGCGCCGAGCGAAACGCTGACGAACCGGATGCGCGCGACATTGACCCCCGCGGCATCCGCCGCCGCCGGATTCTCGCCGACCGCCCGCATGTCGAGCCCAAGCCGGGTCCGGTACAGCACGACATGCATCGCAACCGGCAGCACCATATAGATCAGATAGACCAGCACGTTCTGCGAGAACAGCGCCTTGCCGAGGATTGGCAGGCCGCTGAGCCAGGGGAGCGGCGCAGGGCCGAAGACGGCGGGGACCGGGGCGCCCGAATAGGCCTTGCCGACCGTCGCCGCCAACCCCGAACCCAGCAGCGTCAGCGCGAGGCCGCACAGCACCTGATTGGCGCGCACCAGCACCGTGGCCGCCGCGAAAGCCATGCCGAAAACAAACCCCAGCGCCAGCGCGGCGAGAAAACCGAGATAGGGATTGTGGGTGGCGACGACCGTGGCGACCCCCGCCACCGCGCCGAGCGCCATCAATCCCTCGACGCCGAGATTGACGACGCCGACGACCTCGGCGAGCGTCTCGCCCAGCGCCGCAAGCGCCAGCACGCCCCCGGCGAGGATGGACGTTTGCAGAATGGCGGTGATCGGGTCCATCAGGTTCCCGTGCCCTTGGGCGTCAGTCGGTAATGGGCGAGTTCGTCGCCAATCGCGGTGAAGAACAGGATGAGGCCGGTGATCGCGACCACCGTCGAGACCGTCAGCCCTTTGGTTTGCAGGACGATGCCGGAATTGAGGATGACGGCCATCAGCGCCGCGCCGGGGAGGACGCCGAGCGGCGAGCCGCGCGCCAGCACCGCGACCATGATGCCGAGATAACCGAAATTGTTGGATATGCCGCCCTGCAGACGATGCGCCGTGCCCGCGACTTCGAAGAAGCCGGACAACCCGGCAATCGCGCCCGACAGCAACATCACGAGGATCAGGCGCGCGCGCGAGGACATGCAGGCGTAGACCGCCGCGCCGGGATTGGCGCCCGCGATCCTCACCTCGAAGCCCCAAACAGTGTAGCGCAGCGCCAGCGAAACGACGACGGCCAGAAGAAGGGCGATGGGAAAACCCCAATGGACGTCGCCCCAGACGTCGGGAACTTCATAGGGGATGCGCGCCGTCGCGCCGAGCGCATGTCCGCTGGGGTCGAGCCAAGGGCCGGTGGCGAGGTAATAGACGAGCAGCAGCGCGACGAAATTGAGCAGAAGCGTCGTGATGAGTTCGCTGACGGAAGCGTAGGCGCGGGCCAGCGTCGGCACGAGAATCCAGACCGCGCCCCCCAGCGCGCCGCCCAAGAACATCAGCGGCCCCATCAGCGGCGCCGGCGCGTGAGAATACAGCCCGACGCCGGTGGCCGCGACGGCGCCGGCGTAGAACTGCCCCTCCGCGCCGAGGTTCCAGGCGCCGATGCTGAGCGCGACCGCGACGGAAAGCCCGGTGAAGATCAGCGGCGTGACGAGCAGGCCGATGTCCTCCAGACCGAAGCGCGATCCAAACGTCGATTTGAGCACCTGCTGACCCAGCGCGAGCGGATGGGCGCCGCTGATCGTGAGCACGATCGCGGCCGTCAGCAGCGCCAGCAGGATGGCAACCGCGCGGGCCGCGAGCGCGGTGCGGGGCGAAGCGACGGGATGACGCTGAAGCCGCGCAGCCATTTCAGGCGCTCCTGGCCCGAGACGCGCGCCGCTGTCCGCCCATCATTAGCCCGATCTCCTCAATGCGCGCGGAGGAGGTGTCGACAATTCCCATGATCGCGCCCTGAAACATCACGGCGATGCGGTCGGAAAGGTTCATCAACTCTTCAAGTTCCTCGGAAATCAACACAACGGCGACGCCGGCGTCGCGCAGTTCGACGAAATAGTTCATCATCGTGTTGATCGCACCGACGTCGAGACCCCGGCTTGGATAGGCGGCGACCAGCACCTTCGAGGCGATGCGCATCTCGCGCCGCGCCACCAGCCTCTGCTGGTTGCCGCCGGAAAGATTGCGGGCGGGCATGGCGAAATCGGGAACGGCGACTGAGGCCGCCGCGGCGATGACGCGCGCCAGCGCCTTCGCGGCGCCGGGCCGGAACCATCCTTTCCAGCCGACCGGCTCGACGAAATATTCCCGCAGCACCGCGTTGTCGGCGACGCTGAGCGTCGGCGCAAGGCCGCTGGCCAAACGGTCCTCCGGAATATGGCCGACGCCTTCGGCGGCGAAATCCGCAGCCGGACGCTTCGTAAACTCCGCCTCGCCGATCCACATGCGTCCCGAGTGGGGCGCCGACAGGCCCGTCAGAACCTGGCTCAATTGCTTCTGGCCATTGCCCGCAACCCCGGCGACGCCGAGAATTTCGCCGCCGCGCACGTCGAGAGTGACGTCGTCGAGCGTCTTGCGCCCCAGCGCGTCGCTGACGCTGACGCTTTCCAACCGAAGCGTCGGCGTGCGCGCTGCTCCGCGCGCGCCGGCGCCCCGCGCCCTGAGATCGTTGAGCACGATTTCCCGACCGACCATCAACTCGGCCAGGCCGGCTTGCGTGCAGTCCTTGGTGGCGCGCGTCGTCACCTTGGCGCCGTCCCGCAGCACCGTGACGCGATCCGAAATTTCCAGCACTTCGTCGAGCTTATGGCTGATGAAGATGACCGCGTTGTCGCGCGCCACGAAGTCCCGCAGGGCTTTGAAAAGCTCGTGCGCCTCGCGCGGCGTCAGCACCGCCGTCGGTTCGTCCAATATAAGCACGCGCGCCTTGCGGGAAAGCACGCGCAGGATTTCGACGCGCTGCTGCTCGCCGGTCGAAAGGTCGTTGATTCGCGCCGACGGGTTGACGGCGAGACCCAGCGTCTCGCCCAGTTGCGCGGTGCGGGCCTCCAGCTTACGGGCGCTAAGGCGGCCGGGCGTCTCCGTCCAGCCCAGATGGATGTTTTCCGCCACAGTGAACGCCCTCACCAGCTTGAAGTGCTGATGCACCATGCCGACGCCCGCCCTAATGGCGTCCTGGGGCGACGAGAAGCTTTTGGCGTAACCCTCAATGACGATCTCGCCCGCGTCGGGTTGATAGATGCCTGTGAGGATGTTCATCAGGGTCGATTTGCCGGCGCCGTTTTCGCCCAGCAACGCATGGATTTCACCAGCGCGCACTTCGAGATCGACTTGCCTGTTGGCCAACACGCCAGGGAAGGATTTCGATATGCCCTTGAGAAAGACAAGCGCGGGCGAGCCAGCCGAACGCAGGTTTGCCGCCGCAACGGACATGAGGGGAGGCTCCGCGCTCAGGGCGATAAGCGGCGCCGTCCAGGCGCCGCCGCAGGGATCAGACGCCGACGACGCCTTCGATCGGCCAGTTCCAGTTATAGAGTTCGCTCTCGTTCATCGTCGCGCCTTTCGCGACTTTGACATTGCCCTTGGCGTCCTTGATTTCGCCTGTGAACGGGCTCCAGCCGCCGGCAATCTTGGCGCGCACGGCGTCGGCCTGCTTGGCCGCTTCCACCGGCACGCTCTCGCCCCATTTGTCGACGTCGACGCCGCCGCCCATGGGTAAGATGATCTGCGGCGGCGTCCACTTGCCCTCAAGGCGCAGGCGCACCTGATCGACGTAAAATTTCTTAAAGTCGATGACGATGGAGGTGATGTAGGCTTTCGGGCCATAGCGGCGGATGTCCGTATTCCACATCACGGCCTTGGCGCCGCGCTTATCGGCGACCTGAAGGTATCCGGCCTCGTCCATGATTCCGAACAGCAGGTCCGCGCCGTTGTCGATCAGCGCCGTCCCCGCCTGCGTCGCCGCCTGCGGATCGAACCAGGATTGGATCACGATCACCTGCAACGTCGCCTTCGGGTTGACCGAGCGCGCCCCCATCAGGAACGCATTGGTTCCCGAGAACACCGAGGGCACCGGGAACGAAGCGACGTAGCCGAGCTTGCCGGTTTTGCTCATCAGGCCCGCAGCGACGCCCGCGACATAGCTCGGATACCAATGCGACACATAATAGGTGCCCAAATTGTCGAGCGGGTTGCGTCCGTCGCATTCGTAGAAGCCGACGCCGGGGGCGTGTTTCGCGACATCGTAGAGAAAGTCGCCGTAGTTGGAGGTGGCGAACACGAGGTTTGCGCCCTGCGCGACGAATTGTTTGAAGGTGCGCGAGGCGTCAGCGGAATAGGGAATGCTCTCGACCATCACAGTCTTGATCTTGGGGAACGCCGCCTGCACCGCCTTCATGCCCTGATCGTGCGACCACGTCCAACCCTCGTCGGCCACAGGCCCGGTATGGCCGAAGGCGATCAGCGCGTCCTCTTCCTTCACGGGCGGCAAGGGCGCGGGCGCGGCGAGGGCGCGCCCTATCAGCCCCGCAGGCGCTATCAGCGAAGCCCCCGCAGCGGCGGCGCCGCTGAGCAACTGGCGGCGATCCGGTTTCAGAAAGTCAAACATGACACCCCCGTCCTTGGTTGGTCGTTCAGGGCGAGCCCGTTTCGACCTGATTTCGCCTTAAAAGTCGCAAGCCTTGTGCCAGTTTCAGCCAAGCTTCGCGCGCAGCGTAAATTGGGCATGCGTCTTGAACTACGGGGCTGTCGGCGCGTACAATCCCTTTGGCAAGATCAGGTGCACAAGTGTTGAGCAAGCATACGCGCCATTCGCTCACCAAATGGGCAAGGGGCCAAAGGCCCCGGTGCAGGACGGCGGCATGAAGGGGCCTGTCGCGGTCGAAGCGAGTTTTGCTTTTCAGGGCCGTTTGAAGCCGGATTCCTTTCTTGATTTCGCAAGGCGGCGCGCGGCGCGGCTCTCGCTGGATCTCGAAGAGCGCGGCGCGTCGTCGGAATCGTTCGCCTGTCGGGTCAGCGGACCGCTGGCGCTGGTCGACGCTTTCGAGATGGCCTGTAGTCTCGGGCCGCTGGATTGCCTCGTGCTCGACGTGTGGCGCGTGGATCGAACGCGGGAGTTGTCAAACCATGTCTGAAGGGGTCTGGACGGCGGTGGGACTGTCGAGCGATCTTGAGCCGGGCGCGGTCGCCGGCGTGATTGTCGAGGGCCGGGAATGGGCGCTGTGGCGCGGCGTCTCAGGCAAAGCGCAAATCTGGGAAGATCGCTGTCCGCATCGCGGCATGCGGTTGAGCTTCGGCTTCGTGCGCGGCGACCGCCTGGGCTGTCTATATCACGGCTGGCAATATGACGAGACGGGCCAGTGCCGATACATCCCCGCCCACCCGGAACTGGAACCGCCCGCCTCGATCCGTGTCCCGGCGCAAGGGATCGCCGAATGCGGCGGCATTATCTGGGC
>JAYVYJ010000204.1:0-2243 GCA_043784465.1 Hyphomicrobiales bacterium | reverse complement strand
CTCAGGAATCCCCTCATTTTCAAATTTGCCAGTTTCGGAAGTTTTCGGGCTATCGCAAGGCTGAAAAAGACGCAACGAAGGGTCTCACGCCGCCGACCGACGCCATCACGCGCAGCCGGGATTCACTTTTCAGGCAATCACAGACTCGCATAGCGGGCATGGACTGGGTGAGCAGCCAACCCAAGGTTGCAAAAAGTAAGCGAGAAAAAATGAGGGGATGGCTGAGATGGTGGCCCCCTATGACGTCTACTCGAAGCGCCCCGACGGCGATCTCCAGGAAGACTTCACCTTCCGGCCCGGCAGTTTCGCGGCGCCGCCCAAGCATTACACCGTGCACGACTGGGTGCTGCCTGAGACCAACAATACACACTGGCGCGTGCAGGTGTTCTGGCCGCTCGACCTGCCGTTCCTCGTGCTCTGGGTCGATCCGGAGTATCGTTATGTGATCTTCGGGGAGACGGACCGCAAGCTCGGCTGGATTTTCTCGCGCTCGCAGGACGTCGCGGAGGCGGATTACGCCGATCTGCTGCGTCGCTTCGACGCGCTGGGCTACGACAGCGGCAAGCTCGTCAAATTTGTGCAGAAGCCCGAGCAGATAGGCAAGCCCGGCTATTGGAGCGACGGGATCACGCGTTAAGCGCCGCTCATGCCCACATCGCCCGCATCCGCGCTTTCAGGTCGATCCTCGGCCCCTCCCGGAGCGGCGGGGCGGGGTCGGCGGCGGGAGGGGGCCAGCTTAGTTGCGCGAAATGGGCCGTGATCGAAGCCGGCAGGAAGCGGGTGCGGGCGGCTAGCACATGGCGATCGCCGAAGCGCGGCTGGCCGTGGACGTAAAAGCAGCGCGGGACGATCATGTCCAGAGTCTCGCGGGCGCGGGTCATCGCGACGTAGAGCAGGCGGCGCTCCTCCTCGATCTCGCCGCTCGTGCCCGTGGCGAGGTCGGAGGGGATGCAGCCGTCGACGCAATTGAGGACGAACACGTGCTTCCATTCCATGCCCTTGGCGGAATGGATGGTGGACAGGATCAGATAATCCTCGTCCTTCAGCGGCGGGCCGGCCTCGTTGCTGGTCGCGTCGGGCGGGTCGAGGGTGAGTTCGCTCAAAAAACGCTCACGCGAAACATAGGTCTCGGCGATGCGGGCGAGCGCGTCGAGATCGGCGGCGCGGGGGGCGAAATCGTCGTAGGATTCCACCAGCTTCGCGCGGCGCCACGCGAGAATTTCGGCGAAATCGGCGGGCCAGGGCGCGTTGGCGCGTCTCAGCGCCGCGACGAGGTCGGCGAGCGCCGCCTGCGCTTTGGCCGGGGCGGGCGCGGCGGCGAGCGTCGCGAAGCCGTCGCCCTGCGCGGCGGCGCTCGCGAGCCGGTCAGCATGGGCGGGGCCGATCCCCGGCAACAGCAGCAGCACGCGAAACGCCGCCACGCGGTCGCGCGGGTTCTCGACGAGACGCAGCGCGGCGAGGGCGTCTTTCACATGCGCGGCGTCGAGGAATTTGAGGCCGCCGAATTTGACGAATGGGATGTTGCGGCGGGTCAGCTCCAATTCCAGCGACGCGGAATGGGAACTGGTGCGAAACAGCACCGCCTGTTGCTTGAGCGTCGCGCCCGCCTCGCGGTGGGCGAGAACCTGCGTCGCGACATAGGCGCCCTGGTTGGCCTCGCCGTCGACCAGCACGAGACGCGGCGGCTCGCCGCCCTGCTTGTCGGTCCACAAGGTTTTGGGCAGGCGCTCGGGGCTGAGGGCGATGACGGCGTTGGCGGCGAGGAGGATGGGCGCGGTCGAGCGATAATTCTGTTCCAGCGCGACGACGCGGGCGGGGGGCGAGAACTGGAGGGGAAAGTCGAGAATGTTGCGCACGGTTGCGGCGCGGAACGAATAGATCGACTGCGCGTCGTCGCCGACCACCGTGAGCCCTCGCCCGCCGGGGCGCAGCTTCATGGTGATTTCCGCCTGAATGGCGTTGGTGTCCTGATATTCGTCGACCAGCAGATGATCGAAGCGCGCCGCGATCTCCGCCGCCAGCGTCGCGTCGTCGAGCGCCTGCGCAAGATAGAGCAACAGGTCGTCGTAATCGAGCACGCCCTGCGCCTGCTTGGCCTCGACATACGCCCCGAACAGTTTGGCCAGAGGCGTTTCATGCGCGGCGGCCCAAGGGTAATGTTTGCCCAGCGTTTCGCCAAGCGGCAGGCGGGCGTTGACGGTGCGCGAGTAGATCGCAAGGCAGGTCGCCTTGGCGGGGAAGCG
>JAYVYJ010000203.1:0-5410 GCA_043784465.1 Hyphomicrobiales bacterium | reverse complement strand
GACAGGACGCGTTACTATCAGGCGGCGACGTCCGAATTGTACGGAAAAACGGCCGAGACGCCTCAAAACGAAAACACGCCGTTTCATCCCCGCTCGCCGTACGGCGTCGCCAAGCTGTACGCCTACTGGATTACCGTGAACTATCGCGAAGCCTACGGAATGTATGCGTGCAACGGCATCCTGTTCAACCACGAGTCTCCCGTGCGCGGGGAAACCTTCGTGACGCGAAAGATCACGCGGGGCTTGGCGCGGGTGAAACTCGGCCTGCAGAAGCAGCTCTACCTCGGCAATCTGGATGCGCGGCGCGACTGGGGCCACGCTCGCGATTTCGTCGAAGCCCAGTGGCTGATGCTGCAGCAGGATGAGCCGGAGGATTTTGTCATCGCCACGGGCGTGCAGCGCAGCGTGCGCGAGTTCGTCGACGCCGCCGCCCTGGCGCTCGACATGCCGCTGACGTGGGCGGGCGCCGGCGCGGACCAGAAAGCGTTCGACGCGAACGGCGCCTGCGTGGTGTCGGTCGATCCGCGCTATTTTCGCCCGGCGGAAGTCGACACCCTGCTGGGCGACGCCGGCAAGGCGCGCGCCAAACTCGGCTGGACGCCGACGGTCACCTTCGACGAACTGGTCCGCGAGATGGTCCAGGCCGATCTCCGCTTGGCCGGACGCGACGAACTGGTCAAGCGCGGCGGCTACGATGCCCCTGATTATCATGAGTAGCGGCGGGTGAAATTGGGCTGGAATATTGCGGCCGGGTTTGCGAGCACGGCGTGGTCGGCCGCCGTCATCCTGCTGACGGTGCCGTTTTTCTTGAAGCATTTGGGCTTGCCGGCCTACGGACTGATCGGCTTTTTTACGAGCATGCAGGCCCTGTTCAGCCTGTTCGACATGGGGCTGGGACCGACGATCAACCGCGAGGTGGCGCGCGCGACGGCGGCTGAGGATCGGTCAACGGTCCGGGACCTGCTTCATACTCTGGCTCTGGTCTATTGGGCGATCGCGGGCATGATCGTGATCGTGAGCGTTGTCTCCGCGCCATGGATCGGAAGGCATTGGCTAAACGCATCGACGCTGCCGTCCTCCGTTGTGGCGGAGGCGGTGTTGTTGATGGGCTTGGTAATTGCATGCCGCTTTCCGCTTAGCCTCTATCTGGGAACACTGATGGGCGCGGGGCGGATGGTCACCGCGAGCGGCATTGAAATCATAATGGTGACTGCCGCGAATGTCGGCGCGATCTTAGTGCTTGTACTTGTCGAGCCGTCGATTCGCGCCTTCTTCATTTGGCAAACCATCGTCGGTGTCTTCAACGTGGTCGTGGTGCGTGTGGCGGCTTGGCGCGCGTTGCGGGATACCACGGGGCTGCGCAAGCCGCGCTTTGACGTCAACGAACTTCGGCGCATCTGGCGCTTTTCGGCGGGAATGGGATTTACCGCTGTTTTGGCGGCGGGGTTTGTTCATGGCGATAAGATTGTATTGAGCAAGATTGTCAGTTTGGACGCGCTTGGACGGTACATGATCGCGGCGCTCATCGCGCGAGGCCTGTATGTCATTGTGGTGCCGGTGTTCGGCGCGATTTATCCCAGGATGGCGGCGCTTCACGCCATAGAAGACCAGCCCGCTATTGAGCATCTCTACAAATCCGGGACACGGCTGATGATGGCCGTGATCTTTCCGGCTGCGTGTTTCATCGGCGTGTTTTCGGATGACATCGTTACACTGTGGACGGGCAACGCCGATTTGGCGCGGAGTATCCACCTCGTCGTCGAACTGTTACTGCTGGGCACTGCGTTCAACGCTGCCGTGCACTTCCCATATGCCCTGCAACTGGCGTATGGCCGACCGGGCCTAACCGCCATGATCAACCTGGGTCTCATGTTGATATATGCGCCTCTCGTCGTCACCCTTAGCGTTCGATTTGGTATCGTCGGCGCGGCTGCTGCGTGGGTCGCGTACAACCTGCTCAATGCGTTCGCCAGCACATGGGCGAACCATCGATGGATATTGCGGAGCTTGGGGTCAAGTTGGTTGCTATTTGATGTCGGCGTACCGATGGTTGTCGCATTGGGCATCACCGGTGTCGGCGGCTATCTGATTCAAGGGTTGAATCTGCCTGTTTTCCCGAGGCTGGCGATCGGCGCCTCGCTCGCGGGTGGCGCATTGACAGCGACCGTGGTCCTAAGTTCCGGCCTCAGGAAGGACATCATTGATCTTGCGATACGGTACCGGGCCTCGCGCAACGCGCCGCCATCGGGCCGCATAGTGGATCCAACTTGATTCTTGGCGAGGCAGCCTAGTGATAACGACAGATTCAACTCGCCCGAGGGGCGGGCCGGAGAGTGTGACGCCGCCGATTGCGACCGAACGGCAGACTTCATGCCCATTGTGCGGAGCTTTGGGCGAGCCACGCTACGAGAATCTGCAGGATCGCCTATTCGGCGCGCCGGGTGTTTGGGGCTTCCGGGGCTGCCCAGCCTGCGGGGCGCTTTGGCTTGATCCTCGGCCCACGCGCGCATCCATCGGCCAAGCCTACCGCACCTACTACACCCACGGACGATCGGGCGCGTTCGCGGCCCTGGCCGCGGCGACGATTCGGCGTGCCGCGCGCGCGCGCGCTTCTCTGGACTATGGCTTCGGCAAACCCACAGGCTCGGCGCGACTCTGGGCTCTGGTGTTTCGGCTCTATCCAGGTCTGGCCGCCCATGCCGATCTGCTGATCCGCCACCTGCCGGTTGGCGCCCTTGAATCCGGGGCGCGTCTTCTCGATGTCGGTTGCGGAGACGGCGAGGCCCTGGTCTTTCTTTCATGCCTAGGATGGCAGGCGAGCGGCGTCGAAATCGACCCCATGGCCGTACGAGCGGCGCGGGCCAGGGGACTTGAGGTAATTGAGGGCGAGATCGACTCGGCGGGTTTTGCCGACGAAACCTTCGACGCAGTGACATCCAGTCACGTCCTCGAACATGTGCACGACGCGATGGCCTTCCTATCCGAAAGTCGGCGTGTCCTTAAGACTGGCGGCTCCTTGGTCGTCGTGACACCCAACGCCAAAGCGCCACTTTTGACCCGCCACGGCGAGCATTGGCGAGGCCTTGAGCCACCTCGACATCTGGTGTTGTTCAATGCCGACAACCTCGCACGTCTGGCGGCCGACGTTGGGCTGCGCGATATTCGAGTGAAGCGGACGGCCCGGGCGGCGAGCGGGAACCATTTCGCTAGCGCCGTCAGCGCCGCCAAAGCGGTTCGCGAGCAAAGAGAGCCGGGTTGGCGATTCTGGCTTGGATCTAAGGCGTTGGAGGCGCGGATGATCCGCGACGTCGAACTCGGGCGCACGGAAGGCGAGGAAATTGTTCTCATCGCTCGCAAGTAAATATCCGGCACCCTTCATGACACACGGTCGATAGGGATGGGATCCCCAACCAATATTGACGCCACCGTCCGCGATCTCGCAGCCGTTGGCGATGCGCGCAACGACCGGCCTGAAGGCGATAAATACGGCCTCTCAAAAGTGGCTGTTCTGCTGTCCACCTACAACGGCGAGGCTTTTCTGGAGGAGCAGCTCGACAGCCTATCCGCGCAGGTCGGCGTGTCGGTCGAAGTGTTTGTGCGCGACGACGGCTCAACCGACCGGACGTTGGAGATATTGGAGAAACGCGCTGGGGTCTGGCCGCAACTCGCTGAGCCGATACGCGGTGACAACCTTGGACCCGCCGGCAGCTTTCTCGAGCTTCTACGACAGGTCCCCAGCAGATTCGACTATTTCGCCTTTTGCGATCAGGACGATGTCTGGCTTCCCGACAAGCTTGGCCGCGCCGTGGCGCAACTGGAACGAGAGGACGCCACGCGACCGGCTCTATATTGTTCCAGCGTGCAATGCGTTGACAAAGACCTCCGTCCACGGCGAACGCTCAGCACCGGCGGGGACGGGCGCTTTGAGCATTTGTTGTTCGAAAATATAGCCATCGGCAACACGATTGTTATGAACCCCGCCGCGCGCATGGCCGTTAATAGTGCGCCGCCGACGCGCGGCGTCATCATGCATGACTGGTGGTGCGCCTTGGTGACCTCGGCGTTAGGAGTGGTCATCTATGATGACCGAACGAACGTGATGTACCGTCAGCACAGCGCGAACGTGATTGGCGGATATTCCGATCGCCTTCAGCTGATCGTCGCGCTCACTCAAACGTTTTGGAAAAATCCGCGCGTGTTTTACCCGATCCACGCGCAGGCCACGGAATTTTTATCGTTGTACCGCGATCGAATGGACGGTGAACGCTGCGAACACGCGGCGTCACTCGTTGCTTCGCGCCGGTCATTTTTTTCGCGCATCAGGTTCGCATTTTCCCGGCAAATAATCCGCCAGCGTTTGTTCGACGCGCTCGTTTGCCGGGCGCTCATCGTCTTCGGCCTCTACTGATCCAATCATGAACATGTCTTCGGTCAACCCGGAAGATTTCGAATCGCGACATTGCTTCGTCGTGCCGGCCTACGGCGACTCGCCGTTCCTGGCGGAATGCCTCAAATCCCTGCGCGATCAGACGGCGCCCGTCGATATCGTGATCACCACATCAACGCCGTCCCCGTTCATCGAAAAGGCGGCCCAATCCTTCGCCGTTCCGGTCCTGGTCAATCCCGAGCGGGGCGGCATCGCCGCGGACTGGAACTTCGCTCTCGCCGCGACGGACGCGCGCTATGTCACCCTCGCCCACCAGGACGACGTTTATCGTCCGGCGTTTCTCGAACGCAGCGTCGGTCTGCTGGTCGGCTCCCGGGAGGCGGTCATGTGTTTCACCGGTTACCAGGAAATTGACGACACTGGCGCGGCGATCAGCTCCAAGATCAGCCGGGTGACTCACCTCTTGGAGTGGGCGACGCTCGGGCGAAAGACCGCGATAAGCCCCGCGCGCATGCGCGCGTTTCTGTCGCTGGGCGATCCCCTGCCGTGTTCGTCGGTGACGTTCGACCGCGCGCGATTGCCCGGCTTTTCATTCTCGGCGGACTATAAATGCAATCTGGACTGGGATGCCTGGGTCCGCCTTCTGCAGGAAGGCCGGTCTTTCGCCCGCGCGCCCGAACGGCTGGTCGCCCGGCGCCACAACCCGCTTACCGAAACATCCCGCTCCATTCGCGAGGGCGTACGCCAACGCGAAGACGGTCAGATGTTTCGCCGGCTCTGGCCGCGTCCATTGGCCGACATCATAGCCTTCGCCTATCGCGCGAGCTATTGAGTTCGAGCAGAGCCGCTTTCGACGCGTCTCAGGATCGGGGAGCGCCGGGTCCCGGCAAGGCCAGATAGGCCAGGCGCCGCTGCTCCAGCCGTGCGCGCGACACCGTATCGAGCACCAGCCCGCATACAAAGCTGAGGAGAGCGATCAGCGCCGCGCCGACCGAGACGATCAAGGTCGGATAGCGCGGCACC
>JAYVYJ010000202.1:0-5578 GCA_043784465.1 Hyphomicrobiales bacterium | reverse complement strand
CGATGGGTATAAGCTTCCTCTCAATCGCCGTTGAACCGCGCTGGGACAGCCCGCAAGATCTGCTTGGCTTCTACAACTACATCGAGCGCAAATATCGCGCGACCGACCTGGCTCGCGCGCTCGTGCACATGGACCCATACAACACCTCCGGCCTGTCCGACGGCGAGGCCGCCGACCGAATGATACTCGTCTTACTCGACGAAATGAATCTGGCACGCGTAGAATACTATTTTTCTGAGTTCCTTAGCCGTCTCGAAGCGCGCCCAACTTTTGATGGCGCGCAGGACGCGAAAGCGCGCCAGGACGCGGAAATTCCCGTCGATATCCGCGGCCGTCCGGAAGGCCCAATCAAGCTGTTCCCCTCCCACAACGTTCTTTTCGTGGGTACTATGAACGATGACGAAAGCACTCAGGCACTATCCGACAAGGTCCTCGACCGATCCAATATTCTTCAGTTCGCCAAGCCTGACCACTTCCAGACAGACCTGAGAGCGTCCGCCGCGCCGCCGCGGAACGGATACCTCCGGCTGGCGCGCTGGCGTGCCTGGATCAAGCCGATTGGCGCTCTGAATAATTCTGATCGGGAGTGGATCGGCGACCGAATCAAAAAATTGTCGAATATCATGGAGAATTGCGGTCGACCATTCGGGCACCGGCTCAACACGGCGATATTCGCCTATTGTGCGAACTATCCCGTCGTCGCCGGCCAGGCCGACGCCGTAGGCAAGGCGCTCGCGGATCAGATTGAATTTCGAATTCTTCCCAAGCTCCGTGGTCTTCAGATCGAGGATCACGCCGCGCAATTCGACGATTTGCACGACCTCATCGCTAGCGATCTCAACGACGCCGCGTTTGCCGAAAGGCTCGAGAAATGCCGCGTTCAGCAGCGAGGATCTAGCGGCCTGTTCAACTGGCGCGGCCTTACCCGGTAGTCTCAGCGCATGACGACGCCCTACCTCGACGTCTGGACCCGCCCTTGGGCGTTTCACGCGCCTGGAAACCGACGCGCGGCGGCGTTGCGAGCCGCCGAGGTGGAAATGACGATCACGGAGACCGATGGCGTCCTGATCGCAACTGACATCGACGGCGGCCCGCTCTTTGAGGGCAAGAGCGGGCGGCTTGAGTCTATCGCCCGGCTGCCAAACCCGGACCCTCGCTCCGTATATGCGATGCCGACACCACTCGCGCCAAGCAAGGGCGTCTCGTTTCAGTGGCCAAACGGCGCCAAGACTCTGCTGCGCTTTCCCAACTGGCCGTCAAAACCAAGCGGCGATCCGGATCCTTTTAAGGAGCCCGACGAGGGTGATATCTTGCGCGGGCGCATCAAGCGCATATGGGCGCGATTGCGCGAAGTCGATGAAGCGCGCGCCGACCCCGCGTCGATGTGGAAGCGCCTGCGCGATCTCTGGCTTGACCCGGTCCGCAATGACGACCCTAGAATGGATGTCATTGTGCGGCAGGCTCGCCGCCTGCGGTCCGTGCTTGACCGGCTCGACCGGAGTCCGCGCCGCATCCTGCGGCGCGTGCACAAGATGACACCTCTCGCGCGCGTCCAAGAACTTGATCGCTCGTCTATAAGCTGGTTGGTCCGCCAGTCCGGCGCCACCAAAGAGGAACGGGCCGGCGACAGGCAGCGCATTCGCGCTGTGGCGCGGGAAGAGAATTTCGACACTTTGGAGAACCGCGCAGTGCTCAGCTATGCCCGGCTCGCGTTAGAATTTGCGCGCGACTACCAGCCCAAACAACGCAAGCGCGCGCTGCGTCCGCGAGAACTTTTGGTGCGGGGGTTCGGAAAGCGCTGCGCTCAGCTCGCCTCCGATCTTTCGGCCAAGGGCGTCCGCGGCGCACCGGGCGACATTGCACCCAATTTTGTGCTGCAAAACAATCCCGATTACCGAGCAGTCTGGGATGCCTGGCGTGAGCTGCTCGCCCGCGAACCCGTGCTCGACGAACTCTGGCGCTGGCAGGCGCGATCGTGGGAGGAGTTTTGCGCGCTTGCGCTCACCGTCGCTTTACAGGCCGTTGAGGGCGCCGAGACGATCGCGACGTCGCCGATCGTCTTCCGCAAGGAGCAAGAGCGGGGGCGCTGGATCATCTGCGTCACACCGCTCGCCGTGATCTATTTGCCAAGGCAGGACCTGATCGTGGAGGTCCAATACCGCGAGCCCGATCGAAAGCTTGCAGGTTTTGGCGCGGCAATCTGGCTCCGGGCGGGCGCGTTGGCGCGGCCACAGGAGTTCCTCGCGCGCGTTCCGGTCTGGCCAGTCTGGAATGTACAAGGGGGCCTGGTCGTAGGCGAGACGAGCGAACTTGACGCCGTCGTGGCGCGTGGCACGACCCTCAATGTCAAAGCGGGTGTGACGATCCGTCCTAATCGGGCCGAGAACGTCGCGATGGAGCGCGGTGAAAAGTCAATTGCCCTCACTCTGGGCGATGCCGGCGCGCCATTGCAGCAGGGTCTCGAACAGATGAGCGCCGCGCTTGTCGAATTGTTGCAAAGTCGTGTCGGCGCATGAGGCGGATCCTTGGCCTAGACGTTAACGGCTGGCGCGACGGTGCAGCGTGTGACTGGCCGTCGGAGCTGGAAGAGAAGGAGCCCACGTCAGAAGTTCTGTTGCGGGAGGGGGGGACGGGGAGTGTTGTTGTCAAGACCGGCGATCATTTCGTGGCAGGGCCACAAGCGATCAGTTCGCCTATCGGGCGCGGCGCCGGCTGGGGTCAGATTGGCGATCCCCGCCTGCGAAGAGATATTCGCGGGCTCTGGCGATCCTTAATCGCGCGCGAGACTGGGGGCGCGTTCGACGCGCAATTCCAGTCAGTGATCGATGCACTCTCGTCGGGAGCTGACGAAATCATACTTGTTGTTCCCGACGACATAGAATTCGACGACGAACGGCAGCAGCGACTGCTCGACGGTCTTGGGGGGCGCCGCCGCAAGCCCGTCCGCCTTCTCTGGCGCCCGGTCGCGATGGCCCTGGCGGCGATCGCGGACGGAAGGCTTGATAGTTGTCACGACGGTCAGACCGTGCTTTGCGTCGCACACTCTAGCGCCGGGTTCGAGGTTCAGACGCTGCGTCTGCGACGTTTGACCGAGCACCGCGGCCTGTTGGCGCCCGAGCGCGCCGGCCCTGGTAAAACGCGGTCGGCCGAGTTCGGTCTTGACGCTCTGCTTGCGTCGGCGGAGCAAGAGTTCCGCAACGCCCACCCGGATCTCGATGGAAAGGATGACGAACGGCCCCGCCTACCGATCCGCGCGCTGATTGAAGAGGTCGGCGTGGGCGAAACTGAAATCCTACGGCTCAGTGCAGGGCGCTGGTTTGCGGCCAAGGCGCCCCTGTTCGCGCTGCCGCGCGATATCGATTTGCGCGCCGTGGTCGGCGATCTGCGCCCGGAGATCGTTCTATTCTCTTCTCCTCTCAACGACGATTGGCGCGGGCTTATCGTGGAGGCCCTAAATGTTGCGGCGCTCGGAGCTGAGGTCATTGACCTAAATGCTGGGGCCGCAGCTTATGGGGCGTTTCATGCGGGACGGCGCATTGAGCGCGGAGTTCCCCACTATCTTGACCAACTAGAGCAAGTCTCGTTAATCGTCCTGCGGGGCGCGGAGCCCGTGCTGGACGATCTCGTCCATGCCAACGCGGTCGTCCCCGCCAATCGCGAATATGTCTCGAAGCCAATTACCAACCTTTCTTGGCCGGCAGGCGCAGCCCGGGTTCAGTTCTATCTGAAAAAGGGCAAAGTTTTCAGGAAATGGACGGTCGACGGCATGCCGCCGCCTTTACGAGACCAACCGCTGGAACTGCGACTTCGCCAGACACCGGCGCAGGGTCGCGCGCGGCTCGAAGCGTTCTCGGAAGGATGGGATGCGCTACGTAGCCATCCCATTTTGCTCGATTGGTCGAAGCTCGAACCCGAAACGCGCAGCTTTGAAGAGATCGCGGACGAGTTGCGCCCGAGGCCGGTCATTCCGGAACGGCTCACGGCGCGAGCGCATGCGGACGCATGGAGCGCGCTAAGCGGCGGCCTGACATTCACCTCGCGTCTTGAGCGCATCAACGTCAACGTAGACGCGACGCTCACGAACCTCTGCGCGGTCCTGAGAAGGACCTATCCGCTTGGCGCCGAACTGCTTAGTCCGCCAACTCCGCGCGTGGAATACGCTCGCCTTCTCGATTACGACGGTGCTGTGCCCGTGGGCTTATCGCCGGTGTTGTCAGGAAAGCTTGATGCTGCGCTCAGCCGGATCGCGAGGCATCTGGTTTCAGCTGCCGCTGGCATGGGGACGCCTCCGCGCTCCAACGCAGCGCTACTCGCTGCGACTTGGAGCTTTGGGCGCTGTCCTGAAGATCTGCAAGATTGCCTAGTTGACGCCGCGCGGGCTTATTTGGCGAATGCGAACCATCCCTTTCTGGCCCCTCGGAGTGGGGCAACTGCTGTGATGTTCGGCCTAGGCCGCGTCGTGACCGCACAGACGCGGTTGCGCTCTGTGTTCGAACTGCTAGTCAGCCATCTTCAAGATTTTAAGGCAGTCGCTGCGTTGTCGATGCTGCTGAGCCGCCCGTTAGCGACGCCGAAGGCGCTTAACGACAAGCTGGTAAATCAGATCGCAATAGAGTTGATCAAACTCCTACGAAGACTTCGTGAAGATAGGGACTACCAGACCAAGCTTAGCTACGCGCTGTTGTGTGTGGGCGGACTGTTGCGTTACCGTGAGTCGGACCCACTGGCCCTCGTCGCCAGGTCGTCACCGCCAGCGCAGATTCTTCGCGACGAATTGCAGGAAATCAAGCAAGAGTTTGACGACGCGCCGGAATTGTGGCCACGAGGGCGGAGGAAGCGGCTCGAACTCTTATCGGCCTTTAGTTCCGCACTTGATGGGGATTCGCAAGGGATAAATATTCTTCGTGACGCGGCATCGCTCGAGGAAGTTGGAGACAGCGACGATGAGTGACTGTGAAGCGGTGATGCCAATCCCTGCGATCAGTAACCTTCGTTCCCTTTGCCTCAGGGTAGCGCCTCGAAATCGCTCCTGCGGTGGCTTTCAACGAGGGTGCGAAGTCCCTCAGGTGCAATGACTTCGACCGCATCGCCCCACTGGTAGAGATGCCATGCCATCTCGAGCCAACCTGCCGCATGAAATCGCACGATCAGACCACCGTTGTCAATTTTCACAGAAACGGGAACCCGGTTTTGCGTCGAATAGGGGCTCTGACGCACTTTTGGTGATGCAAGGGCTCACCCGAAGCCGATGACGCGAGCTTGCAGGAGATCGAGTTTTCCACGTCCGTACATTTGACGTTTGACGAGCTTGAGCTTGCAGATCTGTCCCTCGGTTTGTCCGTTGGACCATCCCGAGGTTATCGCGGCAGTCACGGCGTCGATGTCTTTCGTGACGCCGTTCGCGAAGGATTCGACAAGCGTCGTCTTGGCGCGCTTGAACCGCCCCTGGTTTGCCGGAGGCCCCAACTCCTGAGAGGGTGGGGCCATGACGAGCAAGACGACGAACAAGTTTTCGCCTGAGTTGCGCGCGCGAGCGGTGCGGATGGTGCTGGATCACGAGGCGGAACATCCGTCTCGG
>JAYVYJ010000201.1:0-4547 GCA_043784465.1 Hyphomicrobiales bacterium | reverse complement strand
CGGCGCCCGGGGGCTGGACCGCCTACGCCCCTTCCGCGCTCGCGCATCTGCCGGGCGAAGAGGCGCCGGCGGCGCTGGACCGGGCCGGGCTCGACAAGGTGCGCGCGGATTTCGTCGCCACGGCGCGCCGCGCCGACAGGCTGGGGTTCGACGGCTTCGAACTGCATGGCGCGCATGGCTATCTGATGCACGAGTTTCTCTCGCCGATCTCCAACCGGCGCGACGACGAGTACGGCGGCTCGTTCGAGAATCGCATACGGTTTCCGTTGGAAGTGTTCGACGCCGTCCGCGCGGCGGTGAGCGCGCATAAGCCGGTGTGGTTGCGGCTGTCGGGCACGGATTGGGTCGACAGCGGCTGGGACATCGCGCAAGCTTGCGCGCTGGCGCGCGAATTGGAGAAGCGCGGCGCGGCGGCGACGCATGTGTCGAGCGGGGGCGTCTCGCCGCAACAGAAGATTACGCTCGGGCCGGGCTATCAGGTGTCGCTGGCGCGCGCGGTCAAACAGGCGACGACCACTCCGGTCATCGCGGTCGGGCTCATCACCGAGCCTGAGGAAGCGGAAGGCGTGATCGCGGCGGGCGACGCGGACGCGGTGGCGGTCGGCCGGGCGACGCTCTACGATCCGCGCTGGCCCTGGCATGCGGCGGCGAAACTGGGCGCGGAGGTGAAGGCGCCGCCGCAATATTGGCGCTCCCAGCCGCGACAGTTAAAGGCGCTGTTTTCAGGCGCCGCGATCGGAGGACGATAGGGCATGCGACCCCGGCGCGTCTTGCCATGGCGGCGCATGTCTTGCTTCACTGAACCCGCATGGACAGCATGACCGAAATACGCACTCAACTCGCCTTTCGCTTTCGCGGCAAGACTGTAGCGCTACGAGGCTTCCCGGCCGACCGCACGCTGCTCGACTGGCTGCGCGAAGAAGCGGGGGCGAAGGGCACGAAAGAGGGTTGCGCGGAGGGCGATTGCGGGGCCTGCACGGTCGTATTGTGCCGGCCGCGCGAGGGCCGGCTGATCTACGAACCGGTCAACGCCTGCATCCTGCTGCTGGGGCAGATCGAAGGCTCGGAATTGCTGACGATCGAGGATCTCGCGCAGGGCGAGACGCTGCATCCCGTGCAGCAGGCGATGGTCGATCATCATGGGTCGCAATGCGGCTTCTGCACCCCCGGAATCGTGATGAGCCTGTTCGCGCATTATCATGACGGCGTCGCCGCCACGCCGGGAAGCGTAAACGCCGCGTTGGCGGGCAATCTGTGCCGCTGCACGGGTTATCGGCCGATCTTCGACGCGGCGGAAGCGGTGATCGACGGGGCGCCTGCGGACCGCTTCGCGGCGGCGACGGCGGAGCGGCTTCAGGCGCTTGGCGGTCTGCCGGGCGGCGATGTATTTGTCGGCGACGATGACAGCTTCTTCGCCGCGCCTGCGAGCGAGGCGTCGCTGGCGGCCCTCTACGCGGCGCATCCTGACGCGACGCTGCTGGGCGGCGCCACCGACGTGGGGCTGTGGGTGACCAAGCGCATGATGCGCTTGCGCAAGATCATCTGGCTCGGCCGGGTGGCGGCTTTCGATTTTCTTCATGCGGACGAAGATGGCGTCGCCTTCGGCGCCGGCGTGAAGCTAGCCGATGCGGAGCCGGCGCTGAAACGGCTTCACCCGCACCTCGGCCTGCTGATGTCGCGTTTTGGCTCCCAGCAGGTGCGCGTGAGCGGCACGGTCGGCGGCAATATCGCCAACGGCTCGCCCATCGGCGATCTGGCGCCGGCGCTGATCGCCCTGCAAGCGTCGCTGGCGCTGCACTCGGGCCCGCTAAAGACGGGCGACGAAACGCGCGTCATGCCGCTCGAAAATTATTTCCTCGCCTACGGAAAGCAAGATCGACGCCCGGGCGAATATGTCTCTTCGGTCGACGTGCCGCGCCTGAAGCCGAACCAGTTTTATGCGGCTTACAAAGTGTCGAAGCGTTTCGACGAGGACATTTCCGCCGTCATGGCGGCGTTCCGCCTGGACCTCGACGGGCGGCGCGTTATTGCGGCGCGCGCGGCCTACGGGGGCATGGCGGCGACGCCGAAGCGCGCCAGCGCGGTCGAGGCGGCGTTAATCGGCGTTGACCTCGACGACCCGGCAAGCTGGGAGGCGGCGACGCGCGCGACGGCGAAAGATTTCCAGCCGATGTCGGACATGCGCGCGAGCGCCGCTTACCGATCCACGGTAGCGGCCAATCTCGTCAGACGCGCGCTTATGGAGGCCGCAGGGACGGCGACCTTGAACCTGGGGGACCTCGTTGCCGCCGAATAACCGCACGCAGGTTCCTCGCGTCCCGCTGGAGCGCGAAACCCAAGTCGTCCACAAGCCGCATCCGCACGACAGCGCGCGGCTGCACGTGCGGGGGCTGGCGCCCTACATCGACGACATCCGCGAGCCGCAGGGTCTCTTGCATCTGGCGGTGGGCGGCGCTCCTTGTGCGGCGGGACGGCTCGTCTCGCTCGATCTCGACGCGGTGCGCGAGGCGCCCGGCGTCGTCGTGGTGCTGACGGCGGCCGACATTCCCGGCGCCAACGACATCGCGCCCGCCTTCAAGGACGAGCCGCTGTTCGCGTTCGACGCCATCCTGTTTCACGGCCAGCCGCTGTTCGCGGTGGCCGCCGAGACGCGCGACGCGGCGCGACGCGCCGTCGGGCTGGCGAAGATCGAGGTCGAGGCGGCGGAGCCGATCCTGACCGTCGACGCGGCGCTGGCGGCGGGGGCGCGGGTGCTGCCCGACTACGAATTCGGGCGCGGCGACGTCGAGGCGGCGCTCGCCGCCGCGCCGCATCGTCTGGAGGGCGAGTTCGCCATCGGCGGACAAGAACATTTCTATTTGGAAGGCCAGATATCTATGGCCTCGCCCGGGGAAGGCCGGGAGATGAGCGTATTCGCATCGACGCAGGACCCGACGGAGGTGCAGCACATCGTCGCGCGCATTCTTGGGGTTCCCGACGCTTTCGTGAACGTCGAGACGCGGCGCATGGGCGGAGGATTCGGCGGCAAGGAGAGCCAGGCTTGCGCGTGGGCTTCAATGGCGGCGCTGGCGGCGCATGTGACCGGGCGGCCCGCGAAATTCCGGCTCGACCGCGACGACGATTTCGTGCTGACCGGCAAGCGCCACGCCTTTCGTGACGATTGGCGCGTCGGGTTCGACGGCGAGGGGCGTGTCGAGGTCTACGACGTTGTGCTCAACGCCAATTGCGGCTGCTCGGCGGACCTTTCGGCGGGCGTCGTGGACCGCGCGATGTTTCATGCCTCCAACGGCTATTGGTTGCCGACGGTGCGCGTGGCGTCGCGGCGCCTCAAGACCAACATCGTCTCGGCCACGGCGTTCCGGGGCTTTGGCGGGCCGCAGGGCATGATCGGCATCGAGCGCGCGATGGAGGCCATCGCGCGCGAGACGGGACGCGATGCGCTGGACGTGCGCTACGCCAACCTGTTTCGCCCCGGCGCCGACCAGACGCCTTACAATCAACTCATCGAGGATTGCGAGACGCTGCCTGCGATCATGCGCCAGCTTGAGGCGTCCAGCGACTATCGCGCACGGCGCGCGGCGGTGAAGGCGTTCAACGCGTCGAGCCCGATCCTCAAGAAGGGGCTAGCGCTGACGCCCGTGCAGTTCGGCATTTCGTTCACGCTGATCCATCTCAATCAGGCCGGCGCGCTGGTGCATGTCTATTCGGACGGCTCGATCCAGCTCAATCACGGCGGCACCGAGATGGGGCAGGGGCTGTTCACCAAGGTCGCGCAGGTGGTGGCCGAGGAGTTCGGCGTGCCGCTGGATTACGTGAGGATCACGGCGACCAACACGGCGAAAGTCCCCAACGCCTCGCCGACCGCCGCCTCCTCGGGTACGGACATCAACGGCATGGCGGCGAAGATCGCGGCGGCGCAGGTGAGGGATCGCATGAGGGCCTTCGCCGCGCAGACGTGGGGGCTGGCGGAGGAGGAGATCGCGTTTCGCGAGGGCCGGGTATTTGGGGGCAACCAGTCGATGAGCTTTGGCGAACTCGCCAAGGCGTGCCGCGTCAACCGCGTGGGGCTGTCGGCCAACGGGTTCTATAAGACGCCGGACATTTCATGGGACCGGGCAAACGTGAAGGGCAAGCCGTTTTTCTATTTCGCCTATGGCGCGACCTGCGCCGAAGTCGCCATCGACACGCTGACGGGCGAGACGAAAGTGCTGGGCGCCGACATCCTGCACGACGTCGGCTCGTCGCTGAACCCGGCCATCGACATGGGGCAGGTTGAGGGTGCGTTTGTGCAGGGCATGGGGTGGGTGACGACGGAAGAGCTTGTTTGGGACGGCAAGGGCCGGCTGGCGACCCACGCGCCGGCGACCTACAAGATACCGGTCGCGTCGGACGTGCCGGCGCGCTTCCGCACGGAACTCTATCTGCGCCCCAATGCGACGGAGAGCATCTATCGCTCCAAGGCGGTCGGCGAGCCCCCGTTCATGCACGGCATCGCGGTCTGGTGCGCGATATTGGACGCCGTGCAGGCTGGCGCGCCGAAGGGCCAC
>JAYVYJ010000200.1:0-13711 GCA_043784465.1 Hyphomicrobiales bacterium | reverse complement strand
ACGTCGGGAAAGAAGCCGATGCCGACTTCCGGCATCGCCAATACCGCGCGCTCGCTGGCGACGCGGTGCGTTCCGTGCAGTGACAAGCCCACCCCGCCGCCCATGACAGCGCCGTCGATCAGCGAGACATAGGGTTTGGAATACCTGTGGATGCGTGCGTTGAGCGTGTATTCCTCACGGAAAAACGCCAGAGCGGAAGCGAGATCGCCCGCCCGGCCGCGTTCAGTGACCCAGCGAATGTCGCCGCCTGCACAGAATGCGCGGTCGCCCGAGCCTTGAACGACGACGCGCCGCACCCGCTCGTCCCTCTCAAAATCGTATAGCGCCGAGGATATCGCCCGAACCATCTCGCGGTTGAGGACGTTCAACGCCTTGGGGCGATTGAGAAGAATAAAACCAGCTTCACCGCGCCGCTCCACCGCGACTTGCGATTCGCCCGTCACGAATAGGCGGCCAACACTTGGTCAAGCGCTCTAGAGACGTCTTGGATTCCCATCATGCCGTCGACCTCCCGCAACAACCCCTTCGCCCGATAATAAGGCGTAACTGCGGCGGTGTCGCGAAAGTACGCCTCTAGACGGGTTTTGAACACATCCGGGTTATCGTCCTTGCGAATCGGATGGCCCGAAGCGGCGGCTTCGGCCGCGCGCTGCGCAATTCGCCCGACCAGTTTGGGCGCGTCGACGACCAGTTCGACGGCGGCGTCGAGCTTTAGACCGCGCGCGGCCAACATCGCGTCGAGCGCCTCCGCCTGCGCGACCGTCCGCGGAAAGCCGTCCATGATGAAGCCGTTATGCGCGTCCGGCGCCTCGATCCGGTCGGCGATGATGCCGACGACAATCTCGTCCGACACCAGCGCCCCCGAATCCATCACCGTCTTGGCCAGGAGGCCGACGGGCGTGCCAGCCTGCACGGCGGCGCGCAGCATGTCGCCCGTGGAGAGTTGAGGTATCCCATACTTCTCGGTAAGCCTCGTCGCTTGCGTGCCTTTGCCAGCGCCGGGCGGCCCGAGCAGTATCAACCTCATCTCTTCCTCCCCCTGAGCTTGGCCTTTCGGATCAGGCCTTCGTACTGGTGCGCCTGCAGATGGCCGTGGATCTGGGCCACCGTGTCCATCGTCACGTTGACGACGATCAGGATCGACGTGCCGCCGAAGGCGAACGCGCCGGCCGCGTTGTACCGGAGCAGTTCCGGCGCGACGCAGATGATGGCCAGATATGCGGCGCCCAGCACCGTAATGCGAGTAAGAATTTGGTCTATGTACTGCGCCGTGCGCTCGCCGGGCCGCACGCCAGGGATGAAGCCGCCGTGCTTCTTGAGATTGTCGGCAGTGTCCTGCGGGTTGAACACCGTCGCGGTATAGAAAAACGCAAAGAATACGATCAGCGCGACGAAGATGATAAGATAGACAGGCCCGCCGGGGGAAAGCAGGGTCAGAGCGGTCGCCAGATAAGGATTGCTGGCCGCCCCTTGTGCGAAATTCGCCGCCGTGGTCGGCAGCAACAGCAACGAGGAAGCGAAGATCGGCGGGATCACGCCCGCCGTGTTGAGTTTGAGCGGCAGGAACGAGCTTTGTCCCTCGTAGACCTTGTTGCCAACCTGCTTGCGCGGATAGGTGATCGGCACGCGCCGCTGCGCGCGCTCCATAAACACGATGAACATCGTGACCACCAGCACCATCACCATCACCGCCAATACAAGGCCGGTGGAGATCGAACCTTGTCGGCCGAGTTCGAACAACTGGACGACCGACTGAGGCAGTCGCGCGACGATGCCGGTGAAAATAATCAGCGACGAGCCGTTGCCGACGCCCCGCGCAGTGATCTGCTCGCCGAGCCAGACGAGGAACATCGTGCCCCCGGTGAGCGTGAGAATCGTCGAAAGGCGAAACATGAAGCCGGGATCGGCAACGATGCCAGGCCGGCTCTCCAGACCCACCGAAATGCCATAGGCCTGGAAAATTGCTAGCACGACGGTGAGCCAGCGTGTGTATTGGTTGAGCGTCTTGCGCCCCGTCTCGCCTTCCTTCTTAAGCGATTCCAGCGAAGGAATCACCGAACTCAAAAGCTGGATGATGATCGAGGCCGAGATATAGGGCATGATGTTGAGCGCGAACACGGCCATGCGCTGCACCGCACCTCCCGAAAACATGTTGAACATGTCGAGCACGCCCTGCTTGTGACCCGTGAACGAAGCCTCGAAGGCCCCAGGGTCGATGCCGGGCAGCGGAATGTAGGTGCCAAGCCGCACTACGATCAACGCGCCCAGCGTGAACCAGATGCGCTTTTTAAGTTCATCCGCCTTGGCGAAGGACGACCAGTTTATATTCGCCGCTAGCTGTTCGGCCGCCGACGCCATGGGATGCTCCGTTCCTAAAGCTGCGGTGGGAGGGAAACCAGCCCGTCATGACGAGCGAAGCGAGACCATCCTGCCCCGTATCGACGCCGCAGAGCGGCGTCTCGCAGGGACTGCGCGGCCCCCTCCGAAGAGGCGTCGACGGGCTCCACGCGGGATGGCTACGCTTCGATCGCAATGACGGAGAGCGTCGTCCCTCCCCAACCGCGCTAAAACCTCTGGCCTCGCGCCTACGCGCGAAGGGCGACGCGCCGTAAAGCGCATCGCCCTCTCATATGGTTTGGCCCCGGGCCAATGTCGACCCGGCCGCTAAGCCGAAACCGCCGCCGGTTCCGGTCGCAGCGTCTTTACCGTGCCGCCAGCCTTTACGACCGCCGCGACGGCGCTCTTGGACGCACCGAACACTTCAAAATGCACGCTGGCCTTCAGTTCGCCCGAACCGAGCAGCTTAATTCCGTCGCGCGGATGGGTGACCACCCCCGCCGAGATCAGCGTCTCCAACGTCACAGGTTTGCCGGCGTCAAGTTTGCCTGCGTCAATGGCGGCCTGAACGCGGCCGAGATTGACCTCGACGAATTCAAGCTGGTTGGGCGGCGTGAAGCCGCGCTTGGGAAGGCGGCGATGCAACGGCATCTGGCCGCCCTCGAAGCCCTTGATGCGCACGCCTGAGCGCGCGGTCTGGCCCTTGCCGCCTCGACCCGACTGCTTGCCCTTGCCGGAGCCGATGCCACGCCCGACGCGGGTGCGCGCCTGGGTGGCGCCCTCGTTGTCTTTGACTTCGTTGAGCTTCATGGCCGATCAACCTTCGACGACGCGCGATCGTCTACGACTTGCAGGAGATGCGCGACTTTCTTGATCATGCCGCGATTGGCGGGCGTATCGATCACGCGCGCCTGACGGCCGATCTTGTCGAGCCCGAGGCCCCGAAGGGTCGCGCGCTGGTCCGCCGGACGGCCGATGTGGCTCGACGTCTGGACGATGGTGATGTGGGGGGCGTCGGTCATCTGGGCTCCCCTCACGAATCCGAAGCGTCGGCTTCGACGCCGACACGCCGCGACTGAATCACCGATACCTTGAGATTACGGCGGGCGGCCACCGAACGCGGGCTGTCCTCGCGCGAGAGCGCATTGAAGGTCGCACGAATCATGTTGTACGGGTTCGACGAACCCTGGCTCTTGGCCACGACGTCATGGACGCCGAGCGATTCGAACACCGCTCGCATCGGGCCGCCGGCGATGATGCCGGTGCCTGCCGGGGCGGCGCGCAGGATCACGCGGCCCGCGCCATGCCGACCGTACACGTCATGATGCAAAGTGCGGCCCTCACGCAGAGGCACGCGGAGCACGCCACGCTTGGCGGCTTCCGTCGCCTTGCGGATGGCTTCGGGGACCTCACGGGCCTTGCCATGCCCAAAGCCGACGCGACCCTTTTGGTCGCCAACCACGACGAGCGCAGCGAAGCCGAAGCGACGCCCGCCCTTAACGACCTTCGCGACGCGGTTGATATGAACGAGCTTATCGACAAACTCGTTGTCGCGCTCCTCCCGGTGGTCTCCGCGGCCGCGGCCGCCATCTTCACGTGCCATAATTTCCTACCGTCACTTGCGCGGGAGACACCCGCTCGCTGGGTTTAATGCGACTTCCGGTCGATGGGACCGGGCGTGGAGGACGGCCGCGCTCCCGGGAGCGCGGGCGGCTTCGTCCGCTTTAGAAGTCCAGGCCGCCTTCGCGAGCGCCCTCGGCGAGCGCCTTGACGCGCCCGTGGTACAGATAACCGCCCCGGTCGAAAACGACTTGGTTGACTCCCGCCGCTTTGGCCCGCTCCGCGATGAGCGCGCCAATTCTCTTGGCCGCTTCGACGTTCGCGCCCGTCTTCAATTCGTCGCGCAACGCCTTTTCGAGGGTTGAAGCGGCGGCGAGAGTAACGCCCTTGGAATCGTCGATCACCTGAGCATAAATCTGCTCGGACGAGCGGAACACGCTGAGGCGCGGACGCCCGCCCGCGTTCGCAGAAATACCGCGTCGGATGCGCGCCTTGCGGCGGTCGGTGGGGTTGAGGTTCTTGGCCATTATTTCTTCTTACCCTCCTTGCGGAAGATGAATTCGCCCGCGTATTTGACGCCCTTGCCCTTGTAGGGCTCGGGACCGCGGAAATCGCGGATTTCCGCCGCGACCTGGCCGACCTGCTGTTTGTCGATGCCCGAAATCGTGATTTCCGTCGGCTTGGGCGTCACAATGGCGATGCCTGCCGGGATCGGGTAGATCACGTCATGGCTGTAGCCCAGCGACAATTGCAGGTTCTTGCCCGCAATCGCCGCCTTATAACCGACGCCGTTGATTTCGAGCTTCTTTACAAAACCCGAAGTAACGCCGAGGATCAGGTTCTGCACGCGTGCGCGCGACGTGCCCCAAAGAGCGCGGGCCTTCTTGTCCTGGCTGAGCGGGGTGACCGTAACCGAGCCGTTTTCAAGCTTAACCCCGACCTGCTCAGGCACTGTGAACTTGAGTTCGCCCTTGGCGCCCTTGACGGCGACATGCTGACCCTCGACGCTGGCGGTGACGCCGGCGGGAATGGGGACGGGCTTCTTTCCTACACGAGACATGGCGAGCCCTCCCTCAGAACACGGTGCAGAGCACTTCGCCGCCCACATGCGCCTCGCGCGCGTCGTGATCCGCCATCACGCCCTTGGGCGTGGAGAGGATCGAGACGCCGAGACCGTTGGCGACGCGGGGCATATTGTCGACGGCCACGTAAACGCGGCGGCCGGGCTTCGACACGCGGTCGATCTTGCGGATCACCGGCTGCTGGTCGAAGTACTTGAGCTCAATCTCGAACTCGGAGCGGCCGTTGCCGTAATCCGTGGTCGAATAACTGCGGATGTAGCCTTCGGCTTGCAACACGTCGAGCACGCGCTGGCGGAGCCTGGAGCCGGGTGTCGAGACCTTCGTCTTGCGGCGCATCTGCGCATTGCGTATGCGGGTGAGCATATCGCCCAGGGGATCGTTGACCATGTCTCTACCTCACCAGCTCGACTTGACGAGGCCGGGGATCAGGCCCTTGTTGCCCAAGTCGCGCAGCGCAATACGGCTCATCCTCAACTTGCGGTAATAGGCGCGCGGGCGGCCTGTCACCTCGCAGCGGTTGCGGACGCGGATCGCCGCGCTGTTACGAGGCAACTCGGCGAGCTTGAGGCGCGCCTCGAAACGCTCCTCCATCGAGTTGTCTTCGGCATTGGCGATGTCGAGCAAACGCTTGCGGCGGGAGGCGAATTTCTTCACCATCGCCTGCTTGCGCAGATTATTTTCAATAGCGCTTTTCTTAGCCATCTATGGCCTCCGGTTTTCCGCGTTTGAACGAAGCTCTTGAGAGACTAGGTTCACTGCCGGAACGGGAAGTTGAAGGCGCGCAGCAGGGCCCGCGCCTCGGCGTCAGTCTTAGCCGTGGTGCAGACCACGATGTCAAGGCCCAACATCGATTCCGCCTTGTCGTAGTCGATTTCCGGAAAAATGATGTGCTCCTTGACGCCAAGCGCGAAGTTACCGCGCCCGTCGAAGCTCTTGGGGTCGAGACCGCGAAAATCGCGCACCCGGGGCAGGGCGACGGTTACGAGCCGGTCGAGGAACTCGTACATGCGCGTCGCACGCAAAGTCACTTTGGCGCCGATCGGCATGTTCTCGCGCACCTTGAAGGTCGAGATCGCCTTGCGCGCGCGGGTGATAACCGGCTTTTGGCCGGCAATCAGCGCCAGGTCGTTGGCGGCCGTCGTCACCTTTTTGGTGTCGTTGACGGCCTCGCCCACGCCCATGTTGAGCACGATCTTCTCAAGCTTGGGCACTTCCATCTTGTTTTTGTAGCCGAACTCTTCGACGAGTTTGGGAACGATTTCCTTGTCGTAATGAGCCCGCAGCCGCGCGACGTAATCCTTCGGCGCAGCCTGCACCTTACCGGCGGCCGCGACTTCGCTCTGCTGCGGTCGGCCTTTGATTTTAGGCTCAGGTTTGCCGCCGCCCTTCTGGCCGGCAGTTTCCTTCGCCTTGGGGGCCTTGGCCGCCTTATCCTTGGGCTCAGCCATCGATCAAATCTCCGGAACGCTTGGCGAAACGGACCTTGCGGCCGTCTTCGAGAATCTTGAAGCCGACGCGGGTGGGCTTGCCATCCTTGGGGTCGGCGACGGCGAGATTGGAGAGGTCGATCGACGCCTCCTTGGTGATGATGCCGCCCTCGGCGTTTTGTGCGCTAGGTTTGGTGTGGCGTTTGACGAGGTTGACACCCTCGACAAATGCGCGGCCCTCGGTCGGCAACACGGCGCGGACGTTGCCGGTGCGGCCCTTGTCCTTGCCGGCGAGGACGACGACCTTGTCGCCTTTCTTGATCTTGGCGGCCATTACAGCACCTCGGGCGCGAGCGAGAGAATCTTGACGTGGTTCTTGGCGCGAAGCTCGCGCGGCACGGGCCCGAAGATGCGGGTTCCGACCGGCTCGCTCTGGTTGTTGATGAGCACCGCCGCGTTGGAATCGAAGCGGATCACCGAACCGTCGGCGCGCCGGATGTCTTTGGCGGTGCGAACGACCACCGCTTTCATCACGTCGCCCTTCTTCACGCGGCCGCGCGGAATGGCTTCCTTGATCGAGACGACAATGATGTCGCCGACCGAAGCATAACGGCGCTTCGAGCCGCCCAGCACTTTGATGCACATGACGCGCCGCGCGCCCGAATTGTCGGCGACGTCCAGATTGGTCTGCATCTGAATCATGACTTACTACTTCCTTTCCGGATGGTCTCCGGGGCTTTGGACCCCAGACCGCGTCCGACGGAGGTGTTACGCCTCCGGCTTTGGCTTCAGGCCGTCGCTTCTTTCGCAGGTTCGGCCGCCGTCGGCTCCGCCTTATCGATGACGATCCAGCGCTTCAAGCGCGATATCGGCCTCGTCTCTTCAATCGACACGCTGTCGCCGACCTTCTGGGTCTTGTTTTCGACGTGAGCGTGGTAGTTCTTGGACTTTCGCACCGTCTTCTTGAGAAGCGGATGCGTGAAACGGCGCTCGACCTTCACGACGAGCGTCTTTTCCTGCTTGTCGCTGATGACGACGCCCTGAAGAACGCGCTTGGGCATGGGGTCAGCCTTCTTTTTTCGCGACGCGCGTCTGCGCGGCGATGGTCTTCACGCGAGCGATGTCGCGACGAACCACGCGGATGCGCGTGGTGTCCTGCAACTGGCCGCTTGCGCGCTGAAAGCGCAGATTGAACTGCTCCTTCTTCAGCTTGAGGGCTTCGTCTTCAAGCTGGTCGGGGGTCAGCGCGCGAATGTCGGAGACGCGGGATTTGGTCTTCATGTCGTCAACTCACTCGGCGATGCGCTGGATGAAGCGCGTCTTGATGGGCAGCTTGGCGGCGGCGAGCTGGAACGCCTCGCGCGCCACCTGCTCCGGCACGCCGTCGACTTCAAACATGATGCGGCCCGGCGCAACGCGGGCGACCCAGAATTCCGGAGCGCCTTTGCCCTTGCCCATGCGCACTTCGATGGGCTTCTTCGAGACTGGAACGTCGCAGAAGATGCGGATCCAGACGCGACCGGCGCGCTTCATGTGACGCGTAAGCGCGCGGCGCGCCGCCTCGATCTGGCGCGCGGTGACGCGCTCGGGCTCCAACGCCTTCAGGCCATATTCGCCGAAGTTGAGGAAAGCCCCGCCCTTGGTGTTCCCGCTGATGCGGCCCTTGAAGGCCTTGCGGAACTTGGTTTTCTTGGGTTGCATCATGGCTGAATACTCGCCTCAATCTCTCAGGCTGCGTCGCGCCCGCGACGTCCGCCGTCACGGTCCCGGCGCCCGCCGCCTTCGCCGCGATCACGGCCGCCCCCTTCGCGATGCGGCCGGCCCGACGGCGAGCCGTCGCCTTCCTGCACTTTCCTGTCCTGCGCCATCGGGTCATGTTCAAGAATTTCGCCCTTGAACACCCAGACCTTGATGCCGCACGTGCCATAGGCCGTATGAGCCGTGGCGACGCCATAATCGATGTCGGCGCGCAGCGTATGCAACGGCACGCGGCCCTCGCGATAAGCCTCCGAGCGCGCGATCTCCGCGCCGCCCAACCGACCCGCGCAAATGATCTTGATGCCCTCGGCGCCCAGACGCATCGCCGACTGCATGGCGCGCTTCATCGCGCGGCGGAACGCCACGCGGCGCTCCAACTGCTGCGCAATGGAATCGGCCACCAGCGTCGCATCGACTTCCGGCTTGCGGACTTCGACGATGTTGATTGCAACTTCCGACTTCGTCAGCTTCGACACTTGCTTGCGCAGCTTGTCGATGTCGGCGCCCTTCTTGCCAATCACCACGCCCGGACGCGCCGAGTAGATGTTGACGCGGCACTTCTTGTGCGGGCGCTCGATAACGATCTTAGAGATCGCCGCCTGCTTGAGGCTGGCCATGAGGACCTCGCGGATCTTCATGTCCTCGTGCAGCAGCTTGCCGTAATCGCCGGTGCTGGCGTACCAGCGGCTGTCCCAGGTTCGGTTGACGCCGAGGCGCAGACCGATCGGATTGATCTTCTGACCCATCGTTCTCTCCTCAGGCCGCTGCGGCTTCAGCCGCGACTTCCCGCACCACGATCGTGATGTTGGAGAACGGCTTCTCGATGCGGCCCGCCCGGCCGCGGGCGCGGGGGCTGAAACGCTTCATCACCATGTCTTTGCCCACAAAGGCCTCGGCGACGACGAGATCGTCGACGTCAAGCTCATGGTTGTTCTCGGCGTTGGCTATGGCCGATTCCAGCGCCTTTCGGACTTCAACCGAAATACGCTTATTGCTGAACTCGAGTTCAGCGAGCGCCTTGTCGACCGGCTTGCCGCGGATCAACTGGGCCAGAAGGTTGAGCTTCTGCGGGCTGACGCGCAACATGCGCACCGTGCACTTGGCTTCGTTGTCCGCGAGCCGGCGCGGATTTTTCGCCTTGCTCATGTTAGCCCCTCTTCGCCTTCTTGTCGGCGGCGTGGCCGTGGAACGTGCGGGTCGGCGCGAACTCGCCGAACTTGTGGCCGATCATGTCTTCGTTGACCGCCACGGGAATGTGCTTGTGGCCGTTATAGACGCCGAACGTCACGCC
Source organism: Hyphomicrobiales bacterium (assembly GCA_043784465.1). Taxonomy (GTDB): domain Bacteria; phylum Pseudomonadota; class Alphaproteobacteria; order Rhizobiales; family Beijerinckiaceae; genus Roseiarcus. The sequence continues at coordinate 4,256 of JAYVYJ010000200.1, read as the reverse complement.
GACGAACTGCGGCAAGATGGTCGAGCGGCGGCTCCAAATCTTGATGACCTCGCTACGCCCGGACGAACGGGCGGCCTCGGCCTTCTTGAGCAGATAACCGTCGACGAACGGCCCCTTCCAAATCGAGCGCGCCATGGCTTAGCCCTTCTTCTTGCGCACGTGCCGCGAGGCGACGACGAACTTGTCCGTGCGCTTGTTGGAGCGCGTCTTCTTGCCCTTGGTGGGCTTGCCCCACGGGCTGACCGGATTGCGGCCGCCCGAAGTGCGGCCTTCGCCGCCGCCGTGCGGATGATCGACCGGGTTCATGGTCACGCCGCGATTGTGCGGCCGATGGCCCATCCAGCGGTTGCGGCCCGCCTTGCCCATCGACGAATTCATATGGTCGGGGTTCGACACCGCGCCCACCGTGGCGAAACACTGGCCATGAACGATGCGCTGCTCACCCGAGTTGAGGCGAAGCGACACATAGCCCTGGTCGCGGCCAACGATCTGCGCGTAGGTGCCCGCCGAACGGGCGATGGCGCCGCCCTTGCCGATCTTCATCTCGACGTTATGGACGATGGTGCCGACCGGGATCGCCGACAGCGGCATCGCGTTGCCCGGTTTCACGTCGACGCTGTCGCCCGACACCACTTCGTCGCCGACGCTGAGACGCTGCGGAGCGAGGATGTAGGACAGGACGCCGTCCTCATATTTGATGAGGGCGATGAACGCCGTGCGGTTGGGATCATATTCCAGCCGCTCGACCTTGGCCGCGCCGGTCTTGCGGCGCTTGAAATCGACGATGCGGTAAGTCTGCTTGTGACCGCCGCCGCGAAAGCGCACGGTGATGCGCCCGGTGTTGTTGCGACCACCCTTCTCGGACTTGCCTTCCGTCAGCGTCTTGACCGGTTTGCCCTTGTAAAGGTCGGAGCGGTCGACGATGGCGAGCTGGCGAAGGCCCGGCGTGATTGGCTTGTAGGTTTTCAGAGCCATGACGTAATCCTCACACGCCCGTCGTGACGTCGATGCGATGCCCGTCCGCGAGCGTCACGATGGCCTTTTTAACGTCCGACTGTTTTCCGGGCCGGCCGCGAAACATCTTGGCCTTGCCCTTGCGCACCAGCGTGTTGACGCCGAGCACCTTCACGTCGAACAGCTTTTCGATGGCCGCCTTGATCTGAGGCTTGGTGGCCTCGGGGCGAACCTGAAACATGTACTGGTTGTTGTCGATCGCGATGGTCGCCTTCTCGGTGATGAGCGGCTTGACGATCAGATCGTAGTGGCGCGTGTCCTTGCTCATTTGAACCGCGCCTCCAGCGCTTCGACCGCGTCTTTGGTCAGCACCAGCACATGGCGGCGCATGATGTCGTAGACGTTGGCGCCCTGAACGGGCAGGACGTCTACGTTGGGCAGATTGCGCGCCGCGAGCGCGAAATTCTCGTTCACCTCGGCCCCTGCCACGATAAGCACGTTGGCCAGCGAAGCCTTGTCGAACGCCGCCCGCAAAATCTTGGTCTTGGCTTCGGCGAGTTCCGCTCCAGACCAGATGATCAGTTCGCCCGCCTTCGCCTTGGCCGACAGCGCATGGCGCAGCGCCAGCGCGCGCACCTTGGCCGTCAGATCGTGCTCGAACGAGCGGATCACCGGACCCATCGCGCGACCCCCGCCACGAAACTGCGGCACGCGTGCCGAGCCGTGACGGGCGCCGCCCGTGCCCTTTTGCTTGTACATTTTCTTGCCCGTCCGCGCGATGTCGGCGCGCCCGAGGGTTTTAGCGGAGCCGGCGCGCCGTTTCGCCAACTGGTAGTTGACCATGCGGGCGATCAGGTCGGCGCGCGGCTCCAGACCGAACACCTCGTCGGAAAGTTCAATCGAACCGGCGCTTACGCCGTCGTGGCTGGTGACGTCGAGTTTCAACTCAATCTCCCTTGGGCTCGGCGGCGGCTTGCGCCTTGGCCTCGGGCGTCTTGAACTTGCCGGGAACCGGCGTGTCCTTATGGGCGGGCTTCTTGATCGCGTCGCAAATTGCGATCCAGCCGCCCGCAAAACCGGGAACCGAACCTTCAACCAGGATCAGACCACGCTCCGCGTCGGTGCGCACGACCTTGAGGTTCTGCGTCGTCACCGTGTCCGTGCCCATGTGGCCGGCCATCTTCTTCTGCTTCCAGGTCTTGCCGGGGTCCTGACGGCCGCCCGTAGAACCAATCGAGCGATGCGAGACCGACACGCCGTGGGTAGCGCGCAGACCGCCGAAGTTCCAGCGCTTCATGCCGCCCGCGAAACCCTTGCCGAGCGTCACGCCCGTGACATCGACATATTGCCCAACGGCGAAATGGTCCGCAGTGATCTCGGCGCCCACCGGAATCAGCTTGTCCTCGGCGACGCGAAACTCCGCGAGTTTCATTTTGGGTTCGACGGCGGCGACGGCGAAACGGCCGCGTTCAGCCTTCGAGACGTTCTTGACCTTTGCGTGGCCCGAACCGACCTGAACGGCGGTGTAGCCGTTCTTCTCTTTGGTGCGGTGCGCGACAACCTGGCAGCCTTCCACCGAAAGGACGGTGCAGGGCACGTGGTCGCCCCCGTCGGTGAAGACCCGGGTCATCCCCAGTTTCTTTGCAATTATGCCTGAACGCATGGCGTCAATCCTATGCAAGCGCATTCACGAGGGAAGAGGCGCTCCGAATCCTCAGATCTTGATTTCGACGTCGACGCCGGCGGCCAGGTCGAGCTTCATCAAAGCATCGACCGTCTGCGGCGTCGGGTCGACGATGTCGAGGACCCGCTTGTGAGTGCGAATTTCGAACTGCTCGCGCGACTTCTTATCGACGTGCGGCGAGCGGTTCACGGTGAATTTCTCGATCCGAGTCGGCAGCGGGATCGGACCGCGAACGCGCGCGCCGGTGCGCTTGGCGGTCGAGACGATCTCCTTGGTCGAGGTGTCGAGCACACGGTGATCGAACGCCTTGAGCCGGATGCGGATGTTTTGCGTATTCATCGTCAATCCCGATCCCTGTGAAACCGGGCGGAGAAAAACCCGCCCGGTTCAATCCATAACGTCAAATCACTCGGTGATCTTGGCGACGACGCCCGAACCTACGGTGCGCCCACCTTCGCGAATGGCGAAGCGCAGCTTCTCCTCCATCGCGATCGGCACGATCAGTTCGACCGAAATCGTCACATTGTCGCCGGGCATCACCATCTCGGTGCCTTCCGGCAGGCTGACGATGCCGGTCACGTCCGTGGTGCGGAAGTAGAATTGCGGACGGTAATTGCCGAAGAACGGCGTGTGGCGGCCGCCCTCGTCCTTGGTGAGGATGTAGGCCTCCGCCGTGAACTTGGTGTGCGGCTTGACGGTGCCTGGCTTGCAGAGAACCTGGCCGCGTTCGACATCCTCGCGCTTGGTGCCGCGCAACAGACAGCCGACGTTGTCGCCCGCCATTCCCTGATCGAGCAGCTTGCGGAACATCTCGACGCCGGTCACGATGGACTTAACCGTCGGGCGGATGCCGACGATCTCGACTTCCTCGCCGACCTTGATGATGCCGCGCTCGATACGTCCCGTGACGACCGCGCCGCGACCCGAGATCGAGAACACGTCTTCCACCGGCATCAGGAACGGCAGATCGATCGGACGCTCCGGCTGCGGGATATACTTGTCCACAGCTTCCATGAGCTTGAGAATGGCGTCGTGGCCAATCTCGGGCTTCTTGTTCTCAAGCGCCATCAAGGCGGAACCCTGGACGATCGGAATGTCGTCGCCGGGGAAATCGTACTTCGAGAGAAGCTCGCGCACCTCAAGTTCGACCAGTTCGAGCAACTCGGCGTCATCGACCATGTCGACCTTGTTCATGAACACGACGAGCGCGGGCACGCCGACCTGACGGGCGAGCAGGATGTGCTCGCGGGTCTGCGGCATAGGGCCGTCGGCGGCCGACACGACCAGGATCGCGCCGTCCATCTGCGCGGCGCCGGTGATCATGTTCTTCACATAATCGGCGTGGCCCGGGCAATCGACGTGGGCGTAATGGCGGTTGGCGGTCTCGTATTCGACGTGCGCGGTCGAGATCGTGATGCCACGGGCCTTTTCCTCAGGCGCCTTGTCGATCTGGTCATAGGCCGTGAACGTCGCACCGCCGGATTCCGCCAGAACCTTGGTAATCGCCGCCGTCAGCGACGTCTTGCCATGGTCGACGTGACCGATGGTGCCGATATTGCAGTGCGGTTTATTACGTTCAAATTTTGCTTTAGCCATGTGACTCTCCGTTCAATCGTTA
>JAYVYJ010000199.1:0-8804 GCA_043784465.1 Hyphomicrobiales bacterium | reverse complement strand
GACCGGCCCCGGTCAGCGCCGAAGTCCAGCCCGGCTGCACCCAGTTGACGCGATGGGTGGAGGCGAAGCCGTGGATCAGCAGGATCGGCTCGCCGAGGTCGTGCCCATCCGGCGCCAGATCGAGATAGGCGAGGGATAGACCGTCGGAGACGAAACTTTGCATGGGCGACGTTTAGGGCGGGCGTCGCAAGTTGAAAAGACGGCGGGGCTTTGCGATGAAGGGCGCATGATCCCCAATGCGCCGCGCCCCTTCAACTTCGACCTCGGCGAGAGCGCCGACATGATCCGCGACTCCGCGCGGGCTTTCGCCGACAAGGAAATCGCGCCCCACGCCGCGCAGATCGACCGCGACAATCTGTTTCCGCGCGAGCTTTGGCCCAAGCTCGGCGCGCTCGGCCTGCACGGGATCACCGCGCCGGAGGAATATGGCGGGCTGGGTCTCGGCTATCTCGAACATTGCGTGGCGATGGAGGAGGTTTCGCGGGCCTCCGCCGCCATCGGGCTGTCGTACGGCGCGCACTCCAACCTCTGCGTCAATCAGATCGTGCGCAACGGCACCGCCGAGCAGAAGGCCCGCTATCTGCCCAAACTGATCTCCGGCGAGCATGTCGGCGCGCTCGCAATGTCGGAGCCGGAGGCGGGTTCGGACGTGGTGTCGATGAAGACCCGCGCCGAGCGCAAGGGCGACCGATTTGTGCTTAACGGCTCGAAAATGTGGATCACCAACGGTCCCATCGCCGACACGCTTATCGTCTACGCCAAAACCGACCTGGCGGCGGGTCCACGAGGCATCAGCGCGTTTCTGATCGAGAAGGATTTCAAGGGCTTCCGCGCAGGCGTCAAACTCGACAAAATGGGCATGCGCGGCTCCGACACCGCCGAACTCGTGTTCGAGGATTGCGAGGTCCCGGAGGAGAACCTCGTGGGCGCGCTGGGGCGGGGCGTCAATGTCCTGATGAGCGGGCTGGACTACGAGCGCGCCGTGCTGGCGGCGGGGCCGGTGGGCATCATGCAGGCGGCGATGGACGCGGTGCTGCCCTATATCCACGAGCGCAAGCAGTTCGGCCAGCCCATCGGACAGTTCCAGCTCATCCAGGCCAAGGTCGCCGACATGTATGTCGCGATGAACGCCTCGCGCGCCTATGTCTACGCCGTGGCGAAGGCCTGCGACCGGGGCGAGACGACGCGGGAAGACGCGGCGGGGGCGATTCTCTACGCGGCCGAGCGCGCGACGCAGACGGCGCTCGACGCGATCCAGGTTTTGGGGGGGAACGGCTACACCAACGATTATCCGGTCGCGCGGCTGTTGCGCGACGCCAAGCTGTACGAGATCGGGGCGGGAACGAGCGAGATCCGGCGGATGCTGATCGGGCGGGAGTTGTTCGCCAAGACGACGGGGTAAGCGATCAGGCTTTGAAGGCTCCCCGCGCGGCGACAGCGGCGGCGTCGCGGGCGCCGTGGAGGACGTGGACCACAACAATCTCGTCTTTATCTGCAACAAAATAAATTGCATAGGCGCCGGAAAAGGCGACTCGCAGCCCCCGGTGCAAAGTCGCGTACAGCCGCCGCTAACGGAAACCTGAGAAGCGGTTTGCAGGCACGCATTATTGTGTCAATCAGGCGCGCCGCTGTCGCATCGGAAACTTCGGCGCAAACGTACGAGCAAATCTCCGCGACATCGGCTTCGGCCGTCTCGGTCAGGCGGAACTTGCGCGGTCGGCCAACAGCTTCCTCCCTCTGACCCCGATTTTTTCTGTATCGAAATCTCTGACGCGACCCGCTGCGACGTCGGCAAGTCCCTTGTCGATGTCGACCTTTAGCGCCGCCAAATCTCGATCTGGCTCGCCCGCTTCGCTTTCCAATCGCGCAACGCCGCGAACACCACTTCGCTGGTCGAGGAAAACTCGCCAGCTTCGACCGCCTGCTTGACGACGGCGGCCAGTTCGGAAGGCATCGTGACGGTCGGGCTTTCGATCTCAGACATAGGCAAACCGTTCAGTTTCGCGCACATACTTAACCATACTAGGAAATCGACCGCCATAACCTGCCAGCTTTACACGCTCCTGCGCCCCAAAGCTCGATTGACCGCCCGCTTCAACCTCGCACGCATGCGCGCCTTCAACCGCCCCAGCGCCAGCCACATCGACAGCCCCCGCTCGCCCCGCAGCGCCACGGCCAAATCCTGAAACGCCAGCCCGTCCCCCCACACGCGCCCGATCATCGGATGATCGTCGCTCGCGCAGCTATCGACCAGCGCCAGTCCGGGCATCTCCGCGAGCCTCCGCGAGTGCGCCAGCGTCAACTGCACCCCCGGCGAGGCGTCGGCGAAATCCTCGTCGTACGCCGTCTTCCAGTAGAACGCCCGCGCCCCCGCGATCAGCACCAGCCCGGCGGCGAGCGGCTTGCCGTCGAGCCGCAGCGTCATCGCGTCCAGCCGCCCAATCTGCGCAAAGGCCCCCAAAGCCGCGCGGGCGAAGGCGAGGCGGGCGGGGTCGTCGGCCAGCGCCGTGCCCCGGGCGCCCTTCCAGCCGCGCGGCTCCACCTCGAAGAACGCCTCGATCTCCCCGGACGTCGTCTCGAAACGCCCCTGCGCAGCCAGCTTGCGCAACTGCCGCTTCCATTTCGCCGCCCGCTTCGGGTTGAGGTTCGCCTCGAACCCGGCGACCCCGGCCAACCTCAACGCCGCCCGCCGCGTCTCCCGAGCGACAACCACCGGCCTCCCCGCGCGCAGCGCCGCCTCGAACGGCCCATCCCGTTCGACCAACCCGAACACGACCCCCGCCAGCCGCGTGCGCGTCCTTAGCAGCGCCAGCAGAGCGCCGACCGCCTCGCTTGCCTGTTCCGCATCGAACGCGCAGGCTGGCAGCGCCGCATAGGCGCTCATCCACACTTGCGCCAACCCCGCAAAGGGCAGCCACAACGCGGCAAAGCCGATCAGCCGCGCGCCTTCGCGCACCAGCACGAAACGAACCCGAGGCTTCTCGTAAGCGATGAGCGGCAGCAAAAACGCCGGCACGGCGAACGGGTTCGCCTCGCACGCGCGCCCGCAGAGCGCGGCCCATTCCGGCGCCGCCTGCGTCAGCGCCTCAAGCGTCACGAACTCGGCGCGTGCGCTCACAACGGGCGCGCGCCCGAGACGATGGCCGCGTAGAGCGTCGCGTCGAGCGGTCGATAGGACCCTGCCGTGCGATCGTCGAAATATAGCGGCTCGGGAGTCGCGGCCGGATCGAAGCCGTCCGCCACAAGCGCGCTCTTTCTGGGCTTGAATGTCCCCGTGGCGTCGAGTTCGTGACGGAAACGCAAGAACAGCGGGCGCGCATAGGCGGGGAGGGCGCTCTCCATATGCGCGCGAAGCCCGGCGAGATCGAAGCGCGCGGCGTCCTCCACCACCAACGCCGCCATACCGGCGCGGCCCTCGTAGCCTGGGGCCGCCACGCCATAGACGAGGGCTTCCTGCACCCCGGGAAACGAGGACATGGTCTCGGCGACTTCCGTTGTGGCGACGTTCTCGCCTTTCCAGCGGAACGTGTCGCCGATGCGGTCGATAAAATAGTAATAGCCGAGCGCGTCCCGCTTCATCAGGTCGCCCGAGCGGAACCACTTGTCGCCCTTGCGGAAGACGTCGCGCAGGATCTTCGCCTCCGTGGCGGCCTTGTCGGCGTAGCCGTCGAAACGGGCCGCGGGCAGGTTGGGGTCGTCGCGGATTTCGGCGACGAGTTCGCCGATCTCCCCCGGCCTGGCGGCGAAAGCGAACCCCTCGCCGTCGCGCGGATGGATGTCTGCGTCCACGTCATAGGCGGCCAGCGCCACGGGAAAGCGCGACGCCGCCCAGCCGGGAATGCGCCCGACCGCGCCCGGCTTGAAATCCAGGTTGAGCATCACGGCGTTGCCTTCCGTGGACCCGTAGAATTCATAGACCGCGCGGATGCCGAAGCGTTTCTGGAACGCTTCGTAAATGTCGGGCCGCAGACCGTTGCCAAGACAGGCGCGCACCTTATGGGCGCGCTCCTCAGGGCGCTCGGGCGCGTTCATCAGATAGCGGCAGAGTTCGCCGATGTAGACGAACAAAGTGCATTTCTCGCGCGCGCAATCGGCCCAGAAGGCGCTGGCGGAGAATTTCTCGCGGATGAACGCCGAACCGCCCGACGCCAGCGCCATGCCCAGCGCGATCATGCCGCCGTTGCTGTGATACATCGGCAGGCACATGTAGACCCGGTCGCGCCTCGACGCGCCAACGGCCGCCGCGAAGCCCAGCATGATGCGCAGCGCGCGCGAGTGAGTGATGCGCGCCGCCTTGGGCAGGCCAGTCGTGCCGGACGTGTAGATATAGAGCGCGGGATCGGAAAGTTTCAGCGCGGGCCGCTCGTCAGCTTTCAGCGGCGTTCGCGCAAAGGCGGCGATTTCCAGATCGAGACGCGGCGCGCCTTCCGGCCCCTCGCCGAAGAAGAACGCAGGCGGCGAGGTCTTGCCGTGACCGCGCGCGGTGGCGAACGCGGGGGCCAGCGTGGCGTCGACGATCACCGCCCGTGCGTTCACCACGTCGAGGCTGTGGGCGAGGCCCGCGCCGACCAGATTGGTGTTGATCAGCGCGACGCCAAGCCCCGCGCGCACGAGGCCAAACCAGATCGCTGCATATTCGGGGCGATTGGGCATCATCAACGCGACGGCGTCACCTTTGCTCAAGCCCCGCGCGCGCGCCCAGCGCGCATAGGCGTTGGCGCGCCCGTCGAGTTCGGCGTACGTCAACGTTTCCGTTTCGCTCGACAGCGCCGGCCGGTCGCGGTTCTGCGCCGCCCATCCGGCGAGATGGTCGCCAAGCGTGAAATCGTCGCGCTTGGTGGCGAGCTTGGTCGCCTTGACCACGCGCAACAGGCCGCGGGCGTAGGCGAATTCGCTAGCGATGCGCGAGATCATCGGGCGTCAGGTCCAGCTGGAAGAAAGCGGCCAAAAAGGGGGCGTTCGTCGTATTCTCGCATAAACTCAAGCGCAGGCGCCACCTACCAGCGTCTGTCTACGCGGCGGTTCCCCATAAATCGTAGGCGTCGGCGCGGTCGATTCTGACGCTGACGACGTCGCCCGCGCGCAGCGGGCGGCGCGAGGCTACATGCACGGCTCCGTCGATCTCGGGCGCGTCGCCCTTGCTGCGTCCCTTGCCGCCCAGCGGGCCGCCGTGATCGATCAGCACGTCGAGCCGGCGACCGACTTTGGCCTTTTGTCGGCTGAGCGAAATCCGGCCTTGCGTCTCCATGAAGCGCCGCCACCGGCTCTCTTTGACCTCGTCGGGCACGACTTCAAGGCCAAGGTCGTTGGCGCGCGCGCCGCGCACCGGCTCGTACTTGAAGGCCCCCACGCGGTCGAGCCTGGCCTCCTCCAGCCAGTCGAGCAGCAACTGGAAATCCTCCTCCGTTTCGCCGGGGAAACCGACGATGAACGTGGAGCGGATAGTCAGGTCCGGCTGGATCGTCCGCCACGCGCGGATGCGTTCCAGCGTCTTTTCCTGATTGCCGGGGCGGCGCATCGCCTTCAACACCCTGGGCGACGCGTGCTGGAACGGCACGTCGATGTAGGGCAGCAGGCCGTTTCCGCTCATCAGCGCCACGACCTCGTCGACGTGAGGATAGGGGTAGACGTAGTGCAGCCGCACCCACGGCCCGATCTGGCCGAGTTCGCGCGCGAGATCGAGAAACCGCGCGGACACCTCGCGATCCCGCCACGGACTCTTTTCATAGCCGACGTCGAGGCCATAGGCGCTCGTATCTTGGGAGATGACGAGCAATTCCTTGACCCCCGCGCGCGCCAGCTTTTCCGCCTCGCGCAGCACCTCGCCGGCGGGGCGCGAAACGAGCTTGCCGCGCAGCTTCGGAATGATGCAAAAGGTGCAAGAATGGTCACAACCCTCTGATATCTTCAGATAAGCGTAATGCCGAGGCGTCAATTTGATGCCTTGCTCGGGAATCAGGTCGAGGAATGGGTCGTGCGGAGCCGGGACTGCGGCGCGCACCGCCGCCATCACGCTTTCATAATCCTGCGGCCCCGAGATCGACGTCACGCCGGGAAACGCCTCGCGGATCGCGTCGGGCTCGGCGCCCATGCAGCCCGTGACGATGACGCGGCCATTCTCCTTCAACGCGGCCCCGATGGCGTCGAGCGACTCTTTCTTGGCGCTGTCGAGAAAGCCGCAGGTGTTGACGATCACCGCGTCCGCGCCGCCATGCGTCTTGGCGAGTTCGTAACCCTCTGCGCGCAGGCGCGTGACGATGCGCTCGGAATCGACGAGCGCCTTGGGGCAGCCAAGGGATACGAACGAAATGCGAGGACTAAGGGACATAGGTTCGATCGCTTGCCACGGTCGCGCGTCTTTGCCAACCCCGCCGCCGCGCGGGGAAGCGCACGCCAGCGTCGCAAAGCGCAGCGCTTGGCGAATTCGCGCGGTCAGGTTAGGGGCGGGCGTCGAGCGGCCCTGATGGGAAACCCATGCGCAAAATTTGGATCGCCGGTATGGCGTCAGCTCTCGTGGCGGGAGCGGGAGCCGCCATGTCGGCGGAGACGCCGCGCACGGTGGGCGACTACGCTACGGCGATGAACGATTTTGCACAGCGGCTCGATCTTCAGCTCGCCGTGCGACAAAAGGCGGGCGAGGCCGCCGCTGCGCAACGGCTCGGCCTCGCCTCCGCTATGATCCGGCGCGCAGGGGCCGAATTCCGCAGCGCCGAGCAAGTCTCCCTGTCCGACGACGCCGACACGCTGCCCGCGCCGGTCAGGGCCAAGCTCGACGCCGCCTTCGCCCGGGCGGAAGAAGCGGAACGGCGCGCCGCCGCCGAACCCCGCTTTGTCGACGACGCGCACGCGACCTTCAACGCTTTGATCGACGCCCTGCCGATCCAACCGCCGCATCCCACGCTTTACGGCCTGTTGTCGAACGACCTGACCGACGAGGCCGGCCGCCTGTCCGCGGACGTCGTCATCTATGGCGACCGACTGATCGATCCTGTCTATCGCGCCTTGCCCACCGTCGCCTTTGCCGGCGTGGATCTGCCCGCCGGCGCACTCAAGGTGAGCGACGACCGCATCGAGATCACACTGCCGCCGTCCCTCAAGGCCGCCGTGCATTTCGCGCCATCGCCCTGCGAGCAGCGCGCGAGCTTCGGCTTGCGGGTGCATGCGATTTACGCGCTCGCCCATGGGCGTTGGCCGCTTCTCTGGCACACGCAGGTCGACACCAGCGACGATCTCTTCGCGCTGGCGAGCCCCGTGCTCTACGAAGCGAAAATCTCGGCGGAGGCGGAAGCCGCCTCGACCACGGCCTCGACCGTCGTCTTCCGCCGGCGCTCGGATTTCGTCGTCGCCGATTGCGATCAGACCAAAGCCGTCGAGGTCGCGGTCGTGACGCCGGAAGGCGTGAGCGACGTGGGGTGCCAGGCGGCCTGGGTCAATGCGACGGGAGGCGCCGCGACCAGCGGGCGCTGCGAACAGCGGGACGGGGCGATCAGCGCCAGCGGCGCGCTCACCGGCCCGCCCAAAGTGTGCTCGCCCGACAAGCTCTGCGCCTGCCCGAAGAACAGCCAGGGCTTTCTGGAAATCTCAGGGACGTACCGCCTTTCCCAATCCGCCGCGGGCCGAAAGGCTCTGGCCGACCTCGCGCCGCTTGCTTTTCCCCGCGGCGGTCTCGCCCAGAGGACGTTTGGCGCGGAGCCGCTGCGTCTGTTGAAGATAGAGGTCGCACGCCGCGATTGCCCCTCCGTCTCCGACACAATGACCATCGGTCTGGGCGAGGACGCGGGCGCGACGGGCGCGGCGGTGTCGAAAACCGGGACATTTCGCGCCTTGTTCGAGAAGGGGCGGCTCAGCGTCGGCTCGGCGGAAGCGTTCGCCCCCTGAGTTTAACATCGCCGCGCGGTCTTTTTGGCGCCGCAAAGCGGCCTAACATCGGTCCGGCGTTGTGGTGAAGAGAAGCGGCGCGAGCTATGCCAAGTTACGGCTTCGCACTTGCAAAAAGAAATGCGGGGCTTTAATTTGCCGAGAGTTCTCCTCCCGAAAAACGCTACGCGCCGGTCGCCGGGAATCCGGCCGGCCGGGGCCTCGTGCGGCTTCAAGTTTCCCCTGTTTTTGCGAGTTTTCTTCCCGTTTGAAGGCGTGAGGCGTCATGCGCTCGACATCTGATCTCCGCTTGGCCGTCATCGGTCTGGGCTATGTGGGGCTGCCGCTGGCGGTCGAGTTCGCCAAGACGCGACCGGTGATGGGCTTCGACATCAGCGAGCGGCGCATCGGGGAATTGCGGAACGGCCACGACGTGACGCGCGAATTGTCGGTTGAGGAACTGGCGGAAGGCAAGATGCTGCGCTTTTCTACCAAGCCGACCGACATCGCCGAGTGCAATTTCTACATCGTCACCGTGCCGACCCCGGTGAGCGACGACAAGCGCCCCGATCTCGGGCCAGTGCTGTCGGCCTCCGCGACCATAGGCAAGGTTTTGAATAAGGGCGACATCGTCGTTTACGAGTCGACCGTCTATCCCGGCGCCACGGAAGAAGATTGCGTGCCCGTGCTGGAGAAAGTCTCCGGCCTCAAGTTCAACGAGGATTTCTTCGTCGGCTACAGCCCCGAGCGCATCAACCCCGGCGACAAGGACCGCCGCGTCGCCACCATCAAGAAGATCACTTCCGGCTCCACCCCCGAGATCGCCGACGTGATCGACGCGCTTTATAACGAGATTGTGCGCGCGGGGACGCACAAGGCGCCCAGCATCAAGGTCGCCGAGGCCGCCAAGGTGATCGAGAACACCCAGCGCGACTTGAACATATCGC
>JAYVYJ010000198.1:0-4468 GCA_043784465.1 Hyphomicrobiales bacterium | reverse complement strand
AGCAGCGCCGTCGCGCGATGGGCGAGACCGAGTCGCTTGAGCCCGGCATAGGCCAGCAGCGTCGCGTCGATCTCGCCGCGCTCGGCCTTGCCCAGCCGTGTCTCGACATTGCCGCGCAGCAGACCGACCTGAAGATCGGGGCGGAGCCTTTTGGCCTGCGCCTGCCGCCGCAGCGACGCGGTGCCCAGCGTGCCGCCCTGCGGAAGGCCGGCGAACGTGTCGGCCTTGGCCGAAATCAGCGCGTCGCGCACGTCCTCGCGTGGCAGATAGCCCGCCAGCGCAATGCCCTCGGGCGTCAGCGTCGGCAGGTCCTTGGAGGAATGGACGGCGACGTCGATCTCGCCGCGCAGCATGGCGGCGTCGATCTCCTTCGTAAACAGCCCCTTCCCGCCGGCCTCGCTGAGCGCGCGGTCCTGGATCATGTCGCCGCTCGTCTTGATGACGACGAGTTCGTAAATTTCGGGGTCCGCTCCATGGGCGGCGGCGAGGCGCGCTCGCGTTTCATGCGCCTGAGCGAGGGCGAGCGGCGAGCCTCGGGTGCCGATGCGAAGGCGCAAGGGGGACACCTCAGGCCGCCTGATCGGAGAACATCGCGTCCGCGTATTCGTGCATGTAATGCCGGAACCAGTAGGTGTAGCGCTCGGGGTTGGCGGCGATGCGGGCGCGCAGGTCGGCCTGCGAAACCCAGTCGTAGCCCGAAACCTCTCCCAGGTCCGGCGTCACCGCCCCGTCATAGGCCCCCACGAACAGATGCACGACCTCGTCCTCGATGAGGCCGTTGCCCACGTCGGCGCGATAGTGGGTGCGCGCCACGAATTTGAGCGGGCAATCGACGCCCAGTTCCTCGCGAAGACGACGTCGCGCCGCCACCTCGACCGCTTCGCCCGCGCGCGGATGCGTACAGCAGGCGTTGGTCCACAATCCGCCGGAATGATATTTCCCCTCGGCGCGGCGCTGCAAGAGCATGCGCCCCTGGCCGTCGAGCACGCACACGGAGATCGCACGGTGGCGCCATCCCTGCCGGTGCGCCTCAAGCTTGGGCGCCAGACCTGTCTCGCGATCCTCGCCATCGACCAGAACGATCTGCTCTTCGCTATCGATCATGCCTTCAAACGCTCCCAGCCGTTGCGCCCGTCTATAACGCAGATCCATCCAGGCCGAAACCGGCAGGGCGTTTCAGGGTGCGATGGATTTCAGGAGGTCGGCCCGTCGGTCACGAGGAATTGGGCGAGCGTTTCATAGACCGCGTCGACCGGACACAGAAGCGCGGCGCGGCCCGCCGGAGCGCCGTTTGCGTCGACGCCGCGCCAGCGCGAATGACGCCCGGCGCCGCTCTCCACGGGAATTTCGGTTTCGAGCGCCTCGACGACCGCCCGCGCCTGATCCAGGTCACCCTCGCGGATCGCGGCGACCAGTTTGTGGAGATAGGCGTGAACCTTGGGGTCCGCACAAGGGGAGGCTGGGGCTTCGCAGGGTGGCCGCGCCTCGGCCAGGGTCGCTAATTGCGAGAGATCGGGGCGGAAGACGGGCGCGAGAAAAGCGGGGTCCTGCGCCAGCGGAGCGGGGGCGGGCGGCGAGGAGGGGGCGGCGCTGGCCAGATCTCCGAGCGGCGCAGGCTCGCGGGACATTCGGCGATCCGGCGCCCGGCGGCGCTGAGGGAAATGCGTGACCAACGCGGACCCAAGCTCCGAAACGGACATTGATAAATCTCCTGTCGATACCCCTCCGCACTCCACGCATAGCTTCTATTAGGCATTTCACGCGGGCCTTGCGCGGGACTTGCGCGGGACTGTCGCGGCGCGATAGGGCGGTCGCCTTCTCAAGGTCTTCCCCACCCATGCGCGGCTTCGCCGAGCCCCTTCCGATCGACGACGTTTTGCCCGAGGTCGCGCGCGCGCTGGCCGAGGGGAACCGCGCCGTGCTGGTGGCTCCGCCCGGCGCGGGAAAGACGACGCGCGCGCCCCTCGCGTTGCTCGACGAACCGTTCGCCCGCGCGGGCAAAATCCTCGTGCTGGAGCCCCGCCGCCTCGCCGCGCGCGCCGCCGCCGGGCGCATGGCCGCGACTTTGGGAGAGCGCGTCGGCGAGACAATCGGACTGCGCGTGCGGATGCAAAGCCTTGTCTCGTCCGCGACGCGAGTCGAGGTCGTCACGGAGGGCGTATTCGCGCGCATGATCGTCGGCGATCCCGAACTCAAGGGCATTGCCGCGGTGCTGTTCGACGAGTTCCACGAACGCTCGCTGGACGCCGATCTCGGCCTCGCGCTGGCGCTCGACGCTCAAGCGGCCTTGCGGGAGGATTTGAGGATCGTCGTGATGTCGGCGACCCTGGACGGCGCGCGCGTGGCGAGGCTGATGCAGGGCGCGGTGCAGATCGAGAGCACAGGCCGCGCGTTTCCCGTCGAGACGCGCTATGTGGGGCGCGATCTTAAACTGCGCACCGAGGATCAGGTGGTGCGCGCCGTCCTGGAAGCGCTCGTCGCGGAGCGCGGCTCGATCCTAGTATTCCTGCCCGGACAGGGGGAGATTACGCGCGTCGCGGCGGCATTGGGCGAGCGCCTGCGCGACCCCAAGGTGGACATCGCGCCGCTCTATGGCGCGCTCGACGTCCGCACGCAGGACCGCGCGGTGGCGCCCGCCGCGCCCGGCCGCCGCAAGATCGTGCTGGCGACCTCCATCGCGGAAACGTCGCTGACGATCGAAGGCGTGCGCGTCGTCGTGGATTCCGGCCTCATGCGCGTGCCGCGATTCGAGCCAGGTCTTGGCCTCACTCGGCTGGAGACCGTGCGGGTGAGCCGCGCAAACGCAGACCAGAGACGCGGGCGCGCAGGCCGCGTGGAGCCGGGCGTGTGCTACCGGCTGTGGGACGAGGCGGCGGATGGCGGTTTGCAACCCTACGCGACGCCCGAAATCCTCTCCGCCGACCTTTCCGGCTTCGCGCTCGACCTTGCGCTCTGGGGCGTCGCCGATCCTTCCGCCCTGCCCTTTCTCGACCCGCCCCCCAGAGCCGCGATCACGGAGGCGCGGGCGCTGCTGGGTCGGCTCGGCGCGCTCGATTCCGGGGGGCAGGTCACCGACGAGGGCCGCGCGATGGCGCGGCTCGCCGTGCCGCCCCGTCTCGCGCGCATGCTGGTTGACGCAGGGCGCGAGGGCGCCGGCGCGCTCGCCGCCGAGATCGCGACTCTGATCGGCGAGCGGGGATTGGGCGGAACCGCCGTCGATCTCGGCGCGCGGCTGGAGGGGTTTCGTCGGGACCGCTCGCCCCGCGCGGAAGACGCGCGGCGGCTGGCGCAAAGGCTGGCGCGGCAGGTGGGCGACGTCAAAGCCGGCGACCTGGAGGCCGCCGCCCCCGGCGTCTGGCTCGCCCGAGCGTTTCCCGACCGCGTCGCGATGGCGCGCGGCAAGCCGGGTGAGTTTCTCATGGCCAATGGGCGCGCCGCCTCGGTGGAGCCGCACGACGCGCTGGCGCGAGAAGCGTTTCTCGCCGTCGGCGAAGTGTCGGGCCGGGCGGGCGCGGCGCGCATCGGCCTCGCGGCGCCGATGAGCGCGCAAGAGGTCGAGGCGGTCGCCGGGGCTTCCCTTGAGACCGCCGACGAACTGACTTTCGACAAAGCCGCCGCCGCCCTGCGCCGGCGCCGTCGCAAGCGCTTTGGCGCGCTCACGCTCGGCCAGCAGACCCTGCCCGTTACTGCGGACGAAGCCTCGGCGCGGGCGCTCGCCGAAGGCGTGCTGTCGCTGGGCGTCGAACGCCTGCCGTGGACGAAGGCTTTGACGCAATGGCGCGGCCGCGTCGCCTTCCTGCGCCGCGCCGACCCCGAAGGCTGGCCCGATCTCTCCGACGCCGCGCTGGCCGCCCCGGACTGGCTCACACCTTTTGTGGAGGGGAAAACGTCGCTCGCCGACATCGGCGCGGATGATTGCGAGGCCGCGCTCAAGGCGCCGTTCGACTACGCTGCGCTGCAAAAGCTCGACCGCGAGGCGCCGACGCATTTCCTCGCGCCGACCGGCAACGCCTTCGCCGTGGATTACGAGGCCGAGGGGGGCCCCGCCGTCGCGCTGCGCGTGCAGGAGGTTTACGGGCTGACGCAACATCCCGCGCTTGCGGGGGGGCGCGTCGCGCTGACGCTGCACCTCCTGTCGCCCGCGCACCGGCCGATCCAGATCACGCGCGACCTGCCGGGGTTCTGGCGGGGGTCGTGGGCGAGCGTGCGCGCGGATTTGCGCGGGCGCTATCCGCGTCATCTCTGGCCCGAGAACCCAGCGGAGGCCATGGCCACCGCGCGGGCGAAGCCAAGGGGGACATGAGGGCGGCTCAGTCGCCGAAGGCGGTTTTCACAACGCGGCGCCAATACGCGCGCGACGGCGCGCCCTTGGGACCGGTTGAGGATGCCGAGCAAGACCTGCACGGCGGCGCCGTCGATAGGCGATGGGACGCGGGCGCCGGACCGGCGGAGGACGTGCGCGATAGCC
>JAYVYJ010000197.1:0-9924 GCA_043784465.1 Hyphomicrobiales bacterium | reverse complement strand
CCGCGGATGCCGTATTCAGCGCCGGCGACCCCGGTGATCGCCATGTTTTTGACGATCAGCGGCGCGCCGGTGACGACTTCGCCCTTGTCGGGATTGGCGACCTGGCGCTGCCACTTGACCTGGCCGGTCTCCTTGTCGGTCGCAATCAGGCGTCCGTCGAGCGTGTGGGTGACGACGAGGCCCTGATAGAGCGCCGCGCCGCGATTGTCGACGCCGCAGCAAGCCACCGCGCCCGCCCAGTCATGGTCGGTCTTGGGGTCCATCTTCCACATCAGCGAACCTTTGCCGCCGCGCGTGTCGATCTTGTAGACCGAGCCCCAGCCATCAGTGACATAGAGATAGCCGTTCTCGGCCAGTGGCGTACCCTCAAGACCGCCATGCGACCAGATGCCGCCGCCCTCGACGCCGCCGAGCTGCATCGTCCAGGCGACATGCAGGTTCTTCACGCTATCTTTGTTGATCTGGTTGAGCGGCGAAAAACGCTGGCCGGCGAGATTGCCATGATGGGTGATCCAGTTGCCCTGCGCCATTTCTTTGTCGGCGTTGGTCAACCGTTCGGTTGTCACATCGGGGCTCTTGACCGAAACCGGCTTATCGGCCACGGGCCCGCCTTCGGCAAAGGCCGCGCCGGAAATCATACAGGCCAGCGCGACGCCGGCCAGCAAACGCACTTGCGATCCACGTTGTGACATAAGAACCCTCCTTGAGGCATATCCTCGAAACGTCTTCTCCCTTACTCCGGCCCGTTCTTTATCGACGCCGGAGTCCCGCAGCTCCGCCAATCAGGGCGGGGCCGACGAAACCATAACCTTCACCTCCAGAGGTCCCGCCCTGCGGAACGTCACATTGCAGGTGAAGCTGTCGCCCGCCGTCAACGCGTCGCGCGTTTGCAACAGGCCGACGTGGTAACCTTTGGGGCCCAATTCCACGGTGGCGTGGGCCGCGACAGGAATATTCGGAATCGCACGATCCGAGAGACCACCCTCGCCGACGTCCACCGTACGTCGCTCGGCGAAATTGGCGAATGGACACGTCGCACGCACCAGCGCGTCGGCTTCATCATCGTCGTTACGGATCGTCATGTAAAGGCCGATGTCCACACCGGTTTGCGGACTGGGGGCAACCCATGCCCCTTGCACGCTCAGGCCGGCAGCGAATGCGCTTCCTTGCAGGCTCGCCGCGGACAACGCCACAGCCGCTCCCGACATGCACGCCCACCTGATTGCAAATTGCTTTACGGCCAGACGGGCAAAGCCCGAATTCGTCCCATTCCTCATACCCTTATCGTGCCCCATTCGGCGCGGGCGTCAAAATAGGAAATAACGAAGGCGGCGATCAGATTTCGGTATGGCCTTTGACGCAGCGCAGCAATTTGGCGTCGTCGATACAGACCCGTGACCTCAAGCATGACTGCCGCCGTTGATCTGAACGCCCTGCCCCGTGATGTGGCTGGCGAATTTAGACGCCAGATAAACCATCAACTGCGCGACTTCGGCAGGTTCGGCGTAACGGCCGTCGGGAATTGAGGCCGCCCGCTTCGCGCGCAGCGCCGCCGCCCCGCCGGGCGCCTGGTCGGCTTCGATCTCCCGCAGCATGGGCGTGTCGACCGGACCCGGGCAAACGGCGTTGACGCGCACGCCATTGCGCGCGACCTCCAGCGCCGCGCTTTTGGTGAGGCCCAGCACCGCGTGTTTGCTCGCCGCGTAAGGCGCCAGATGGCGGACGCCGATATAAGCGCCCAGTGAGGCCGTGTTGACGACGGCGCCGCTCTCTTGCGCCACCATACAGGGCAAAACGTGTTTGAGGCCCAGAAACACGCCGCGCACATTGATCGCCATCACGCGGTCAAACATCTCGACGGGATATTCGGCCAACGGCAACACGTCGCCCTGCCAACCGGCGTTGTTCATGAAAACATCGATGCGGCCCCAGGCGGCCAGCGCCGCGTCGACATAGCCGCGCACCTGATCCTCCTGAGAGACGTCGGCGACATGGAAACGCGCCTCGCCGCCGCGTTCACGCACCGCATCGGCTGTTTCGCGCGCGCCCGCCTCGGAAAGGTCGACCGCCAGCACATGTGCGCCGACCTCCGCCAGCGCGAGACTGACCGCCCGGCCAATGCCGCCCGCGGCGCCGGTGACGATGGCGACCTGGCCCGCGAATTCGATGTTCATGCGCCCACCGGCGTTCTTCGCAAGTCGAAGCCGGAATATCCCTCCTCGGCGCATTTCTTCAGAAAGCGACGATAGCCGCGCACGCCGCCGGAATAGGGCATGAACACGCGTGGCTTGCCCGCCACTTCGGCGCCGTTGTAGTAGGAATTGGTCGTCAGATAGAGCGTCTCGCGCGCCCGTTCGTTGACATGCGCCAACCAGGCCTGCTCAGCCTCCGGCGTCGCCTCGAACTCGACGACGCCCTTCTCGTCCATCGACTTGATGAGGTCGGCCAACCAGTCGATCTGCTCTTCAATCGACACCATAACATTGCTGAGCAACGAAGGGCTGCCGGGGCCCACGACAATCAGCATGTTGGGAAACCCTGCGACCCCGACCCCAAGCTGGCTGATCGGCCCGTCCGCCCATTTCTGCTTGAGCGTGAGACCGTCACGGCCGACGATGTCGGGTTTCAGGATCGAGCCGGTGAAGGCGTCGAAGCCGGTGGCGAAGATCACGATGTCGAACTCGCGCAGCTTCTCCGCCGTGCGTATCCCCTCAGGCGTAAATTCGAGGATCGGGAATTCCTTGACGTCGGCTAGCTCGACATTTTCAAGGTTGAACGCCTCGAAATAGCCGCTGTCCACGGAAGGCCGGCGCGCGGCGAAGGGGTGGCCCTGCGGCGTCAGCTTGGCGCGGATCTTGGGATCTCCGATCCGCTCGCCGATCTTGCGCCGCACAAATTCGGCGGCGGTGTCGTTGGCGGGCTGGGACAGCAGAATGTCATAATAGGCCAAAGCGAAGCCGAAGCCCCAGCGGTTGTAGGCCTCCTCGTAGACCTTCTCGCGTTCCTCGGGTGAAACTTCGAGCGCCGATTGCCGGTTGGGCAGGAAGCCTAAGCCGGTCGGCGAGTTCCACGCCCGCTCGCGACGCGCGCGATAATTGGCCTTGACCTCGCGGTCCTCCTCCTCGCTCAAAGGCGCGTTGGCGGCGGGCACGGAGAAATTGGCGGTGCGCTGAAACACCGTCAGTTGTTTGGCCACCTTCGCGATCACGGGCGTCATCTGCATGCCCGACGACCCCGTGCCGATGACGGCGACCCGCTTGCCGACAAAATCGATGGCGCGCTTGGGCCACTGGCCGCTATGCAGGATTTCGCCGCGAAACGACGGTTGGCCTGGATAATCGGGGCTCTTGGTGGCCGAAAGCTGACCAACCGCCATTATAAAATAGGGGGCCGACCACTTGCGCCCGTCCTGCGCGCCGATCGTCCAGCGCGCCGCGCTTTCGTCGTAGTCGGCGCTCGCCATGCGCGTGTTGAGCACGACGTCCTTGCGCAGATCGAAACGGTCGGCGACGTGGTGAATGTATCTTAAAATTTCCGGTTGCGTCGCGTAACGCTCCGACCAGCGCCATTCCTGTTCCAGTTCGGCCGAAAAGCTGTAGGAATAATCGTAGCTTTCCACGTCGCAGCGCGCGCCGGGGTAGCCGTTATGGTTCCAGACGCCGCCGATGTCGTCGCCAGCCTCCAGCACGACGACGCGTTTGCCCAGCTTGCGCAGCCGGTAAAGCGCGCGCAGGCCCGCGAAACCCGCCCCGATCACCACGGCGTCGACATTTTCCATGACGTGCCTCCCTGACCTCCGAGGACCCGCTCAGGCCGTCGATTTTCTTACAGCCAAAATAATCTACTCACGAGTAGTTTGCAACGCTTTTCGTGGGTCTCCGTTCACGCGCGCTTGCGCCGTGTTTCGGCTTTGCCTGACGGACGGCGGGCGCCCGCCAGCCCCAGGATCAAGCCCGCCATCGTTTCGGCGATCTCCGGAGGCGCGAGGCGGCCGTCGGGACGATACCAGAAGGTCGCCCAGGTGACGGCCCCGCCGATGCCCAGCGCCGCCATATGGGCGTCCTCGATGTCGAAATCCCCCGACGCGACTCCCGTCTCCAACAACTGCGTCATCTTGCCGAAGAACTCACGCCGCATCGCGCCAAGACGCCGCGCGTCGGCGGCGTCGAGGTTTTTCTCCTCGCGAACGTAGATGGCGATGTGCTTCTGCCGGCCCAGCACCGCGTTCACATAGTCGCGCGCGAAAGTCTCCAGGCTGTCTCGCGGGCTCTTGCGCCGCGCCAGCGCCGCCTCGAGCGCGAGAGCGGGGGCCTGAACCCCACGCTGGCAGATTTCCGCCAGCAGCAGCGCCTTGGAGCCGAAATTGGCGTAGACGAACGGCTTGGTCATCCCCAGCCGGTCGGCCACTTCGTCGAGCGTCGTGTTTTCATATCCCTTGTCGTAAAACAGGTCCACGGCGGCGTCGAGCGTGCGCTCGCGCTTCAGCGCGGCGACCTCGTCGCGGATTTTCAGTGTGGACGCAATCCGCTTGGGCATGTGGCCGGCATTCCGAGAAGGGGGCGATGACAACGCGCCGGTAGAATTACATACCGCCGCCTTGGGCGCCTAGCTCAGCGCGACAGAATGTCTCGAACTTCCTTTAGATAGAGCCGTCCTGTCGCCGCGTCCGTCACGCTGACTTCATGGCGCACGTAACGCCGCTCGCGCTTGACGAATTTCTCCGTCGCCCTCGCCGTGATCGTCACCGTCGCGCCGACAGGGATCGGGGCTAGGATTTCGGTGTCGTGAAACGTGTGGATCGAGCCGATGGCGAACGGCTTGGTATGGTCGAACTGCACCGACAGCACGAAATGGGAGACCAGCAGCGGCGGAACGATGGCCCCGCCGAACGGGGAAACGCCCGGAATCCGCCAGGTGTTCATGCGCCAGCCTTCATACCAGGAATTATAGTCCTCGACCGCGTCCGCATAGAGGATCACAAGTTCCGGCGTGATCTCCAGTTCGCGCGACAACACGTCGCCGACCTCGACCATGTCCCAATAGGTGTCGCATTCCTCTTCGAGGCTTTCGACGAAGGCGCGCGTCTGGTCGATCTGCACCGAGGTCATCGGCCTGAGATCGTCGGTCCCTGGTTGCTTGCTCATCGGGTTGGCTCCTTAGACGCCGACATCCACTTCCACGAAGCCAACCGTCTTGACTTCGCCCGCTTCGTTGTCCGCCCAGATCTCGACCTTGAAACGAAAGCCCTCGCCCTTGGGCGTCTTCTCGCGCACGATCCCGTGGGTGGCGATGATCTCGTTGGCGTAGGTCGAGGCGACATATTTGCACTTGATCCGCGAGCCCGAGAAGAAATCGGCCCCGAAAAAGTTGACGCACATTTCGGACAGATAGGCCGACGACATCTCGCCCGTCTGGATCGGCGCGGGCAAGCCGGTCTCGGCCGCATAAACCGGATCCCAATGATTGGGGTTGAAGCGGCCCCACAGCCGCGACCCCATCAACTGGATCGCCGCCTTCTTCTTCACGCCGACCAGTTTGAAGCCGATGGGCGTGTCCCGCGTGATGCGCAATGGCGTGCCGGCGTCCCTCATGTCTTGGCCCTTCACGAAAATGGTCTAGGAAAGTCCGAGTTGCTCGACCGCGCGCTGCGTCAGCAAGAATTTGCGCGCCCGTCCCGAGGGCGTCGTCGGCAAATCCTCCGCCGCGATCGGCAGCACATATTTGGGCGCCTTGAACCGCGCGAGGCGTTCCGCGCACAGGCGCATCAATTCGTCCGGCGTAACGGCGGGCGTCGCGCGCAGCACTACGAAGGCCGCGCCGGCCTCGCCCATTTTGCGGTCGGGCACAGGCACGACATGCGCCTGAATCACGGCAGGGTGACTCGTCAGCACGTCCTCGATCTCGCTCGGCAGGACCTGCTCTCCGCCGCAGCGGTAGCTTTCCTTGAGACGGCCCACGAGCGACAGATAGCCCTGTGCGTCGAAGCGGCCGAGATCGCCGGTGTGAAACCAGCCGTCCTTGTCGAACGCCTGCGCCGTGGCCTCGGGATTCTTGTAATAGCCTGCCGTCACGCCGGGTCCCTTGGCCATCAATTCGCCGATTTCACCGGCTTCGCACACCCGGCCCGTGTCGGGATCGACCAACCGGTAATCAACCAGCCTCTCGTCGCGCAGGCGGCCGTTGGTGGACAGGCGCGCGTGGGCGTCGTCAGGCTGAGTGAGCGTCGTCGTCGCCGTCACTTCCGTCATGCCGTATCCGGTGGTGACTTCGGCTGGATGCAGAAGCTCGAAAATTTCGGACCAGATCCCCGCGGGCGAACGCTGGCCCGAAGAGATGACGGCGCGCAACGTCTCGAGCGGTCTGGGTCGCGCGCGCTGTTCGTCCAGCACCATCTGAGTCATGGTGGGCACGAGCAGCACGTCGTCCGCGCCCTGCGTCTCTATGGCGTCGAGCGTAGCGGCGGGGCTGAACTGGAGTTGCGGGACGATGGCGCCGCCCACGAAAGGCACGGTCAACAACCCTTCGACATAGCCATAAACATGATACATCGGCAGCGAAAACACCACGCGCCACGCGTCGTCGAAAGCGCGGCCATAGACGCTGCCAAACGCTGCACGCAGCAGCATGTCATGCGTGAGCATGACGCCCTTGGGCGCGCCTGTCGTGCCCGATGTGTAGATGATGTCGCTGACCGCGTGGGGGTCGGCGTCAGGAAACCCCGCGAAATTCGCCGCGCCCTCGGTCAGCGCCGAGAACGGCGTCGCGCCTTCGCGCACGCAAGCGCCCGAAGCGGGGAACACGACGACCTTGCGCAAACCCGGAAACGCCGCGCCGCCCCCGCCAAGCTCCCACCCCGGCGCCAGTTCGTCGAGCATCTTCAGATAATCGAGGTCGCGAAACAGGTCCATCGCGATCAGCAACGACGCGTCGGACTGGCGCAGCACATAGCCGAGTTCGTCGCGCCGGTTGAGAAAGTTGATGGGAACGCAGGTCGCCCCGACGCGCGAAATCGCATATTTGATCGCCACGAAATCGGGGAAATTGGCGAGCACGAGCGCCACGTGATCGCCCGGCCCCACGCTCAGATCGCGCAAGGCCCCCGCGATGCGCTGCGAGCGCCGGACGACCTGGGCGTAGGTCCACGAGAGCGTGTCCGTCACCACAAAGGGCCGCTCGGGGTAAGCCTGCGCCGCATGATCCAGCGCCTGATCGAGCGTGCGCGCATTCCACACGGGAAACCGCGCTCTCACGGCCAGGCGCCGCTCTGCGACTGTGACGGGCATGGGCCGGTCTCCTCCCCGTGGACGCTCGCCGGTCACGCGCTTTACAGCCACGGGCGCGCCAGCTTATCTTACTGCTTGATCTCAAAAACTACTTATACGTAGTTTTATAAACGGGCAAGATCGAAACGGGCGCCGCCCCCCGGCGAATCAGGCCCAGCGGCGAAGGGAGGGACGTCCATGGCGGATTTCTCAAAATACCAGACGATCCGGGCCGACCGTCGCGGTGGCATTCTCACCCTGACGCTCAACCGGCCCGACAAGCTCAACGCCGTCGACAAGGCGATGCACGCCGAACTCGCGACCGTGTTCATCGACGCCGCCGACGATCCCGATTCCGACGTGGTGGTGCTGACCGGCGCAGGCCGCGCGTTCTGCGCGGGCGGCGACATCGTGTGGATGCAGGAGATGATCGACCACGGCTTCGCGCAGACCGCGCGCGAAGCCAAGCGCATCGTCTGTTCCCTGCTCGATTGCGAGAAGCCCGTCATCGCCCGGCTCAACGGCCACGCCACCGGTCTGGGCGCGACGATGGCGCTTTTCTGCGACGTGGTCTTTGCGGCGGATCACGCCAAAATCGGCGATCCCCATGTGAGCGTCGGCCTCACGGCGGGGGACGGCGGGGCGATAATCTGGCCGCAACTGATCGGTTACGTCCGCGCGCGCGAATATCTGTTGACCGGCGACCTGATCCCGGCGCCCGAGGCGGCGCGCATCGGCCTCATCAACCGCGCTTTGCCCGCGTCCGAACTCGACGCGCACGTCGACGCCTTCGCCGACCGCATGGCTTCAGGCGCACGCACCGCGCTGCGCACCACAAAAGCAGCGATTAATCTGCCTCTCAAGCAAATCGTCGCCTCGACCCTGGACGCCTGTTTGGCTCTGGAGACGCAATCGAGCCAGTCGGCAGAGCACGCGGAAGCCGTCGCCGCATTCCGGGAGGGCCGGAAGCCGGCGTTCAAGATGCGCTAGGGCGCCAGCCATCTTCTCACCAAAGGGGATGGCGTTTTTCGGCGCCCTTTAGCCGTGTGTTTACGGTTTTACAGGCACGCCTTTCGCTGACCTTTCGGCAATCGATTCGACGGGTCGTCCAGACAGAGCGGCGGAGCGTCATCGATATGGACCTCGTCTCAGTCGTCATCCCTACCCTCGACCGGCCGAAATGCCTCAAGCGAGCATTGGCCAGCGTCCTGTCTCAAGCGGGCCTCGAAGGCGTCGCGCTGGAAATCGTCGTGGTCGACAATTCCCGCTCTGGCGCCGCGATGGCGACCCTCGCCGACGGCGGCGTCAAGGCGGTGCATGAGCCCAACTCCGGAGTCGCCAGCGCCCGCAATGCCGGGCTGAGGGCGGCGAGAGGGCGATGGGTGGCCTTTCTCGACGACGACGAAGAAGCTTCGCCGCGCTGGCTCGCCCATCTCCTTGAGGTCGTGCGTCGCACGGGCGCCGACGCGGTTTTCGGGCCCATCGAAGGCCGCGCCGAGGGGGGAAGCGAAATCGGTGCGTTCTCCCCCTATTTTTCCCGCCGGATTGACCGCGCGGACGGCGCCGACGTCACCTCCATGGCCGCCTATCTGGGCACCAACAATTCAATGTTCGACCGTGCGCGCTGTTTGGCTAAACCCGATCCGTTCGACGTCGCGCTCAACGAATCCGGCGGCGAGGACAGCCTCCTGCTCTGGCGCCTTCGGCAAACCGGGCGCCGCTTCGCCTGGGCCGCCGAGGCCAGCGTGATCGAGTGGGCGCCGCCGCGCCGTCTCACCTGGGCCTATGTGCGCCGGCGCAAATTCCTTAGCGGCCAGATCCGCGTTTTCGTACGCCACATGGCCGCGCCCCGCCGTTGGGACGTGATCGCGATCTGGATGAGCCTCGGGCTCGCCCAGTTCGTCCTCGCAGGCGCGGCGGCACTCGCGTTGCGAACCGTCGCCCCGCATCGCTCCCGGCGGGCGCAGGCGACGGCGTTCGGCGGCCTCGGCAAGGTGCTGTGGCTTCGCAATTTCCGTTCGGCGCTCTACGGCGGCGGCCTGGTTTCCTAGCCGTTCCGCTCGCCATCGCGGGCGGCCCCTCAACGGCTCGTTTTCCGCGTGCCCAACGCGGCCGGCGCCATGCCGACTTCCGTTTGGACGGCTGGCTTTTTTACCCCACGAAGCTATTGTGAAGCGCCGTCATTAATTCGTTATGTGGGGGGTTGTTACATGTCATTAAAATTTAAGACGTGTTCTATTTTGGTCGGCTCGTCTTTGCTTTTGCTTGCGACTGCGGCCTCAGCCAAAGTCTTAAGGGCACATGGTCACGAGGATTCCGGAACGTTCTGGTATGCAATTGCTAAGGACGGTGTGCGTTTTATCGGCGAGGGAGGGTGCGACAAGTAATATAAATCTTGCGAAAACACGATTTCGGATACTTTCATTGCCAAAAATGGCAGTGAATTCAAGGTAAATTGGGATGGGTATGGCGAGAAAACATTTCCGGCATCGTATCTATATTGATATCGACAAAAATTCGGTCTTATGAACGGAGCCGCGCGTCCGGTGAACAGAGACGCCAGCGCTCAGCGATCCCCTCATTTTTTCGGGCGCAAAAATGCAACCGGCAGTTGGCGATTTGGTGCGAGGAATCCCGTATGACGAGTCCTGGAATGCGGTTC
>JAYVYJ010000196.1:0-20796 GCA_043784465.1 Hyphomicrobiales bacterium | reverse complement strand
GATCAAGGAGGTCGAGAGTTCGTTCGGCGCGCCCTTGTTCGAGCGCGGCGGGCGGCAGGTGCGGGTGACGGACTTGGGCGAGGCGCTCGCGTTGCGGGTGCGGGAGATCCTCAATTCCGTGGACGAACTCGACGCGCTCGCCGCTTCCCATCATCCGCTGCGGCGGCTGCGTCTGGGCGTGATCCCGACCGTCGCGCCCTATCTCCTTCCGGCCATAGTGCGCGATCTCTCCGCCGCTTATCCCGACCTCGACGTGCAGGTGCGCGAGACGATCACCGCGCGGCTTGTCGAGGAACTCGGGCAGGGGCGGCTCGACGCGGCGGTGGTCGCGCTGCCGGTGGAAGGCGCGGGGCTGGCGAGCGCCGTCCTGTTCGAGGAGGCGTTCGTCGCCGTGCGCCCGGCGCATCAGGCCAACGAGCCGGCGCCCGATCTCGCGCTGCTGGCGCAGGCGCGGCTGCTGCTGCTGGAGGAGGGCCATTGCCTGCGCGATCAGGCGTTGTCGATCTGCGGCGTCGATCCCCGGCGCCCGCGCGAGGCGCTGGAGGCGAGTTCGCTCTCGACGCTGGTGCAGATGGTCGGTGCGGGGCTGGGCGTCACGATGATCCCGGAAATTGCGGTGGCGGTGGAGACGCGGCGGGCGCCGGTGGCGGTCACGCGGCTGTCGGCGCCGGAGCCGACGCGAACGGTCGGGATGGTCTGGCGCAAGGGCAGCCCGCTGGCGGGTGCGCTCAAGGACGTGGGCGAGGTGGTGCGCCGCGCAGGCGAAGCCGCGCGCGCCGGCGTTTAAGCGTATCGACAAGCGCGGAAAGGCGAGCCATGCTGGCGCATGATTACTGGGATTGTGTTCGACGCCTACGGAACCCTATTCGACGTGTTCGCCGTGGAGACGCGGCTGGAGGCGATGTTCCCCGGCAAGGGCCGCGCGATCAGCGCGCTCTGGCGTGTGCGGCAGATCGACTACACGCGGCTGACGACGCTGAGCGGGGGATGGCGCGACTTCTGGTCGATCACCGGAGACGCGCTCGACTACGCCTGCGAGGCGGAAGGCGCGGCGCTATCGACGGCGCAGCGTGCGGACCTGCTGGCGTTCTATGAACGGCTGCCCCCGCACCGGGAAGTTCCCGCCGCATTGGCGAAACTTCGCGCGCGCGGGCTGACGCTGGGCGTGCTCACCAATGCGGATGGGCCGGTGGTTGTCCGGGCGCTGGCGGCGGGCGACATTCGTGGGCATTTCGCGCATGTGCTGAGCGTCGAGCGCGTGCGCAAATTCAAGACGGCGCCGGAGGCGTATCAACTCGGGCCGGACGCCTTCGGCGCGCCGGCGGGCGACCTCGTATTCGTGTCCTCGAACGGGTGGGACGCCGCTGCGGCGGCGGCGTTCGGCTATCGCGCCTACTGGATCAACCGCTTTGGCGCGCCGCGCGAGCGGTTCGGGGGGGCCTTGGCGGGGGAGGGCGGCACGATGGACGATCTCGTCGCTTGGGCTTAGGGTCGGGGTAGGCCGACGGAAAGTTCGGTACAGGAGGAAGCGTGTCCCTGTTCGATCTCACCGGAAAGGTCGCCGTCGTCACCGGTTCGTCGCGCGGCATAGGGCGCGCCGTCGTCGAGCGTATGGCGGAGCAGGGCGCCCGCGTCGTCGTGTCGTCGCGCAAGGCGGGGGCTTGCGAGGAGGTCGCCTCCGCGATCAACTCCCGCCACGGAGCCGGCAGCGCCAAGGCGATTCCCGCCAACATTTCTTCCAAGGACGATCTGCGCCGGTTGGTGGACGAGACCGAAGCCGCGTTCGGTCCCATCGACGTGCTGGTGTGCAACGCGGCGAGCAACCCTTACTACGGCCCGCTCGGCGGCATCGCGGACGATCAGTTCCGGAAAATTCTCGATAACAACATCCTCTCCAATCATTGGTTGATCGGCATGGTCGCGCCGGGGATGCGGGCGCGAAAGGACGGCGCCGTCGTCATCGTCTCCTCCATCGGCGGGTTGAAGGGCAACGCCATCATCGGCGCCTACAACATCTCGAAGGCCGCCGATTTCAGCCTCGCGCGCAATCTGGCGGTGGAGTTCGGCGCCGACAACGTGCGCGTCAACTGCATCGCGCCGGGCCTCATCAAAACCGATTTCGCGCGCGCGCTGTGGGACAATCCCGAGACGCTGAAAGCCTCCAACGAACGCACGCCGCTGGGACGCATCGGCGTCCCCGACGAGATCGCCGGGGCGGCGGTTTTCCTTGCCAGCAAAGCGGGCGCCTATATGACCGGGCAGGCCATCGTGATCGATGGCGGCCAAACCATCGTCTGAGGAGTTTGTTCGATGAAAGCCGTATTGAGCCGCGCCCCCGGCGGCCCTGAGACGTTGGAATTCGCTCAGACTCCCGACCCTGTGGCGGCCAGGGGCGAGGTGCTGATTCGGGTCGCCGCCTGCGGCGTCAACTATCCAGACTCGCTCATCATCGAGGACAGGTATCAGTTCAAGCCCGCGCGCCCCTTCGCGCCCGGTGGCGAGATTGCCGGAACGATCGAGGCTTTGGGCGAAGGCGTCACCGGCCTCAGCGTCGGCCAGCGGGTGCTGGCTTCGACCGGCTGGGGCGGCATGGCGGAGAAAGTCGCGGTCGAGTTTCGCCGCGTCATGCCGATTCCCGATTCCATGCCGTTCCAGGAGGCGGCCGCTTTCCTGATGACCTACGGCACATCCTACTATGCGCTCAAGCAGCGCGCGGCCCTCAAGTCGGGCGAGACGCTTTTGGTGTTGGGCGCGGCGGGCGGCGTCGGCTCGGCGGCGGTGGAACTGGGCAAAGCCCTTGGCGCACGGGTGATCGCGGCCGCCTCTACGCCTGAGAAGGTCGCGGCGGCGAAGGAATGGGGCGCGGACGAGGGGCTGGTCTATGCGCAGGGGCCGTTCGACGGCGACGGGCGCAAGATGCTTGCGGGGTCGTTCAAGGCGGCGTGCGGCGAAAAGGGCGCGGACGTGATCTACGATTCCGTGGGCGGCGATTATTCGGAAGCCGCGCTGCGCGCGATCGCGTGGGAAGGGCGGTTCCTGGTGATCGGCTTTCCGCAGGGCATCGCCAAGTTGCCGCTCAACCTGACGCTGCTCAAATCCTGTCAGGTGGTCGGCGTTTTCTGGGGCGCCTTCGCCGCGCGCCTGCCTGAGGAAAACGCCGCCAACACGCGCGAATTGTTCGCGCTCTACGACAAGGGCGCGATCCGCCCGAGGGTGTCGAAGACCTATCCGCTGCGCCAAGCGGGCGAGGCCATTGCGTGGCTCTCGGGGCGCCATGCGATGGGCAAGGTGGTGGTGACGGTGGGTTGATCCCCATTCGATGATGCGCCCTCATGGTCGGGACAAACCCGGACATGACGGAGGGGGCGAGATCAGACAGACGCCAGCAGCTTCTTCGCCGCCTTCAGATGCGGAATGTCGACCATCTTGCCGTCGAGCGCCAATGCGCCCGCGCCCGGCGCCGCCGCGAACGCCTCCACCACGCGCCGCGCGAAGGCGGCCTCGGCGTCGCTGGGGCTGTAGCAGGCGTTGATGACCGCCACCTGATCGGGATGGATCGCCATGCGGCCCAGAAACCCGTCGCGCCGCGAACGCCGGCAGTCGGCCTCAAGCCCCGCGAGGTCGCGGAAATCGGCGTGGATCGTGTCGACGGGCGTCACCTCGGCGGCGCAGGCGGAGAACAGGGCTTGCGCGCGCGCGACCAGATAGGGGAATGTCCACCCCCCCTCCGGCTCCCGGTTGGTCGCGGCGCCCAGCGCGGCGGCGAGGTCTTCGCCGCCCCAGGTCAGCGCGATCAGGCGCGGATGCGCGGGCGTGTAGGAGCCAAGCGCAAACAGCGCCGGCGCGGTCTCCGTGGCGACTACGGCGATTTTCACGGTTCCCAGCGCCAGCCCGGCAAGGGTCTCGAACGCGTCGAGCCACGCGCCCAGCTTGGCGACGTCCGCGCCGCCCGCCGCTTTGGGCAGCATCACGCCGTCGAGGCCCGGCTTGACGATCGCCACGAGATCGTCGAGCGCGAGGCCGGAATCGAGCGCGTTGATGCGCACGAAACAGGGGCCGCGCGCGCTGCCCAGCCGCTCGGCCACGCCCGCCCGCGCCTGCGCTTTGGCGGAAGGGGCGACGGAATCCTCAAGATCGAGGATCAGCGCGTCTGCGCCCGACGTCAGCGCCCTGGCGAATTTGCGCTCGGAATCGCCGGGCACGAACAGCATCGACCGCAGCTTCATCGCCCAGATCCTCAGTACGTAGCGCGTCCGCCCGAGAGATCGAAGACGGCGGCGGTCGTGAAGCTGTTTTCCCTGGAGACCAGCCACGCCACCATCGCGGCGCATTCGTCCACTTCGAGGAACCGGCCACGCGGAATGCGCACGCGCATATATTCGATGAATTCGGGGGTCAATTGATCGAGGATACGCGTCTGCGCCGTCGCGGGCGTGATGCAATTGACGGCGATGTCGTGACCCGCCAACTCCTTGCCGAGCGATTTGGTCAGCCCGATCACCCCGGCCTTGGAGGCGGAATAGGCGGACGCATTGGGATTGCCCTCCTTGCCGGCGATGGAGGCGATATTGACGATGCGCCCGTAATTGCGCGCCTTCATGCCGGGAACGACGGCGCGCGCTACGTGGAAAGTGCCGTTGAGATTGATGTCGACGATCCTGCGCCACCAATTCAGGTCGTAGGCGTCAAGGGGCGCGTTCGGGCCGGCGATACCGGCCGAGTTGACCGAGATGGAGACGGGTCCGCCCGCTGCTTCCGTCCGCGTGAGCGCCTCGACCACACCCTCCGCGTCCACGACGTCGACGACTTCGCCGCGCGTCCCCGGCGCAAGCTCGGCGCAGGCCTTCGCTAGAACGTCGCCGTCGAGATCCCAAAGCGTAACCCTGGCGCCGGAGGCGCTCAGACGTCTGGCGATGGCGAAACCGAGGCCCTGAGCACCCCCCGTCACCACGGCGTGCTGGCCGACAAGATCGATTGTGTTCACGGCGTCCTCCCGGCCCCTGTTCCATCGTAGGCATGGGTACGCTGTCAAGCCCGAGGGAACACCGGCGGCGGCCCCGGCGTTTGAACAAATCCCAACCGCCGGACATCCGAATGCGACAAGAAATTCCCGACGAAGCGCAGGCGCTCGAAGGCACGGCGCAATACGATAGGCCGGTGGGCGGCTGGGGGTCCGCAGAGGGCATTCTGGCGGTGGAACGGACAGCGCGTGCGGGCGCAGGCGCTTTTGAGACGCTGGCGCGGCTCAACAAGCCGGGCGGGACCATGTGCACCTCCTGCGCGTGGTCGAAGCCGCCCAACCCCGGCGCGGCGGAATTTTGCGAAAACGGGGCCAAAGCGACGATCTGGGACCTGACCAGCGCACGCTGCGGTCCCGAGGTTTTCACGAAGCATACGGTATCCGAACTCGCCGGCATGACCGAATTCGAGCTGGAAAAGCTCGGGCGGTTGACGCATCCGATGCGTTACGACGCGATATTTGACGCTTATGTGGAGGCGACGTGGGACGAAGCCTTCGCGGAGATCGGAGCGCGGCTCGCGGCTCTCGACCCCAACGCAACGTGTTTTTATGTGTCCGGCAAGGCTTCGCTGGAGACGTCATATCTGTTCGCGCTCTATGCGCGCGTCTACGGCCACAACAACCTGCCCGACAGCTCCAACATGTGCCACGAGACGACGTCGGTCGCGCTCAAAAAAGTGTTGGGGTCGCCCGTCGGCGTCTGCGCGATGGAGGATTTCGAGCATTGCGACGCCATTTTCTACATCGGCCAGAATCCGGGCGTAAACTCGCCGCGCATCTTGCATCCGCTTAAAAAGGCGGTGGAGCGGGGATGCGAGATCGTCGCGTTCAATCCGCTCAAGGAACGCGGTCTCATCGAATTCGCCGACCCTGCAAACCTCTGGCAGATGACGGTCGGCGCGCCGACGGCGCTGGCGAGCCAATATGTGCAGGTGACGCCGGGCGGCGACATCGCCGCGCTGACGGGCGTCGCCAAGCATGTGCTGGAGCTGGACGCGGAGGCCCTGGCGAGGGGCGAGGACGGCGTGCTGGATCGTGCGTTCATCGCGCAGCACACATCCGGGTTTGACGAATGGCTGGCCTTCGTGGCGGCTTCGGAATGGGTGGAGATCGAACGCGAGGCGGGCGTGACGCGCGAGGAATTGGAACGCGCCGCGCGCACCTATGTTCGGGCCAAAGCCGTGATCGGCATCTATGGCATGGGGCTGACGCAGCACGTGCATGGCTCGCAGGCGGTCGGCGTCTTCGTCAATCTGCTGCTGATGCGAGGCAATATCGGGCGCCCTGGCGCGGGAATGCAGCCGATCCGTGGGCATTCCAACGTGCAGGGCCAGCGCACGGTCGGCGTCACCGAGAAGCCGGAACTTGCGCCTAACGACAAATATCGCGAGTTGTTCGACTTCGCTCCTCCGACGCGCAAGGGCCACAATACGGTTGAGTTTCTGGAGACGCTGATTGCGGGAGAAGTTCGCGCATATGTCGGGCTTGGCGGCAATCTCATGCGCGCAGTGCCAGATGCGGAGCGCGTGGAACGGGCGTGGCGGGGTATGGAACTCACGGTGCATATCGCGACGCGGCTCAACCGTACGCATCTGACGCCAGGACGCGAATCGTGGATCTTGCCCTGTCTGGTGCGATCGGAGACGGATGAACAGGCGAGCGGGCCGCAGCAGGTCAGCATGGAAGATTCGTTCAGCCAGATTTATGGCTCGTTGGGCAAGCGCACGCCCGCCAGCGAGCATCTTAAATCCGAACTCGCCATCGTTTGCGGCCTCGCAAAGGCGACTGTGCTCGTCAGCCCGCGCCTGCGCTGGGACGATTGGACGAGCGATTACCGCCTCGTTCGCGACCTCATCGCGCGGACTTTTCCCGATCAATTTGCCGATATGGACGCGCGCATCGACATTCCCGGCGGCTTCAATCGTGGCAACTCCGCGCGCGAACGCATCTGGAAAACCCAGAGCGGCAGGGCGGAATTCACGACGCCTACGACGCTGGACGCTACGGGCCTCGAACGTGCGCCCGGGCGCTACCGTTTGATCACGCTGCGCTCGAACGACCAGTTCAACACAACCGTTTATGGCTTGTCCGACCGCCTGCGCGGCATCGAGGGCGATCGGATGATCGTGATGATGTCGCCGCGCGACATGGAGACGGCGGGCGTGGCGGCGGGGCAACGGATCACGCTGGTCACCGATCTTGACGATGGTCACGTGCGCCGCGTGCCAGGGCTGAAGGTGATCCCATACGATCTGCCGGAGGGCGCGCTCTGTGGGTATTTCCCGGAATTGAACGCGCTGGCCCCGCTGTCGCGGTACGATCTCGCCTCCCATACGCCGGCGGCGAAGGCGATTCCCGTGAGGATAGAGATCATTCCAGCGGCGCGGGCTTGACCTCGAAGCGGGATGGCAATGGCGGCGTCGTCGCCTTCGTCCGGATCGCCTCGACGCTGCGCGCGGTTTCGTTGCGCCAGCCGGGCGGTGCGGCTTCCAGCGGT
Organism: Hyphomicrobiales bacterium; assembly: GCA_043784465.1. Lineage (GTDB taxonomy): Bacteria > Pseudomonadota > Alphaproteobacteria > Rhizobiales > Beijerinckiaceae > Roseiarcus. The sequence goes on along the minus strand of JAYVYJ010000196.1, from coordinate 13,279 downwards.
CCTTTACCGGACGCCGCTTCGACCTGTACGACCCTGTAGCCCCGCGCTTTCAATTCGGCCAGGAAACGCGGCATCATTTGCGCCGTCCAGGGCTTGTTGTCATGGAATAGCAGCATCCCCTTCTTGCGCGCCTCGAGCCGGGCGAGGATCAGCTTCAACTCCTCATCCGCGGTCATGGGAATCCAGTCGGAGGCCCAGATGTCGACGCTGAACACGGCGATCCCGTTGGCGGCGAACCAGCTGTTGAGGTCTGCGGTGTCGGCAAATCCGGTATAGCGGAAGAAGGGCGCGTGCAGCTCGATCTTGGACAGATCGTCCGGCGTCCCTTCCAAGCCATAGGCCGCGCGCTCGTTGGCGATGACGCCTTTGAGAATATCGGCGCGCGAGAAGGCGGCGGGCAGATCGCGCATCGTCGGTTGCGGATGTGTGTATGTATGATAGGCGACATTGTGTCCTTCTACCGCCTCGCGCTTCAGCAGTTCGGGAAAAGCGTCCGCCTGCTTGCCAATGGGGAAAAAGGTGGCGGTCACGCATTGCGTCCTTAGCGCGTCGAGGACGGCGGGCGTCGTTTTGGGGTCCGGCCCGTCGTCGAAGGTGAGGATCACTTCGTGGTCGGCGAGCGGCACAGTGGCGGGATAGGTTTTCAGGCCCACCTGAACGCCGCCTTGTGTGCCTAGTTTCTGAATGCGCGCCGGGCCGAGGGCGCCGGGCGGGCAATCTTGGGCGAAGGCGGGGAGGCTGACAGCCAAAAGCGCGGCGAAGGCTAGGGGATAGCGCATGGCCTGTCCGTCGCTGAATCTTCTCGACGGGTCAACCCGGACGCGTTAACCGGAATTTACAGGAAGCCGAATAGGGTCCGAAGGTCGAAACGGCCATTTGCCCATGAACATGACCTGGATCGCACGCTTAACGCTTCTGGCTGGCCTCGGGCTGGCGCTGGCCGCTTGCGGCGGCGCTATAGAGCCGGTCTCTTATGATTTTGACCCCGATCTGCCCAGGCCGCATGATTATCCCGTGCATGGCATCGACGTGTCCAAATATCAGGGCAATGTCGACTGGGGCACGGTCGCGGGTTCCGGCGTCAAATTCGCCTGGATCAAGGCGAGCGAGGGCGGCGACCGCGTGGACCCGATGTTTCAGGCCAACTGGGACGCGTCGAAAGCGGCGGGCGTGGCGCACGGCGCCTATCATTTCATGTACTGGTGCCGCGCTCCGCTCGAACAGATCAAATGGTTCGAGCAGAACGTGCCGGTCGAGGCCGGCGCGCTGCCCCCCGTGCTCGACCTGGAGGCGACGCCCGATTCCAAGACCTGCCGACGGCATCTGGAAAAGGCGCAGACGGTCGCGGACGTTCGGATCGCGCTGGAGGAGATGGAGCGCTATTTCGGCAAGCGCCCGGTGATCTACACCTCGGTCGATTTCCACGAGGCGATTCTTTCGGATGGCGAGTTCTCGGATTATCCGATGTGGGTGCGCTCGACCAAGCACCACCCCTCCGTACGCTATGGGTCGCGCAAATGGGTGTTCTGGCAATATCAGGCGGACGGGCGCATCCCTGGCATCGACGGCAAGGTGGACCGTAACGTTTTCCACGGCAGTGAGGACGAGTGGAACGCGTTTCTGGCCAAGCTGCAACGTTGACGCCGATCCGCGACGCCGCGACGCTGATTTTGCTCGACTATTCAGAGGGCCCTGCGCGCCTGCTGATGGGCAAGCGCCATGCAGGCCATACGTTCATGCCCGGCAAGTTCGTGTTTCCCGGTGGGGCGGTGGACGTCGCCGACCGGCGCATGGCGGTGGCGGGGCCGCTCGACGCCCGCGTGAGCGACAAGCTGCTGGAGAAGACTCGCTCGCGCTCGCCCGACTTCGCGCGGGGGCTGGCGCTAGCGGCGATCCGCGAATGCTTTGAGGAGACGGGCCTCGCGCTGGGCGTCGCCGACCATGGCGCGCCGCCCGAGCCGCCGCCCGGCTGGGCGGAATTCGCCGCGACCGGGGTGTTTCCAACGCTGGAAGGGCTGGATTTTCTCGCCCGCGCGATCACGCCGCCGGGACGGACCAAACGTTTCGACGCGCGCTTCTTCGCGATGGACGCAAGCTGGATCGCTCATCGCGGCGAAGGGGTCGTCCACGCCGAGGCGGAGTTGACCCAACTCGTGTGGGTTCCGCTTCCCGACGCGCTGGGTCTCGACATCCCCGACATCACGCGCACGATTCTAGGCGATCTTGCGGCGTTAGGGCCGCGACCGTGGGACCCGGGGCGGCCGAGGCCGCTCTACCGGGAACTACATGGAAAGCGTCTGCGCGAGACGATCTGACGCGCCGTTAAGCGGCGAGCGGCGCTGGGGTTTTGGCGGGGGCGAGGCGCCCGGCGAGGTCGAGCAAGGCGAGGTGATAGCCCATCGAGACGCGGGGCATGCGGTGGAAACGGTCCACCACTACGCTCAGCAGTTCCTTGAGCGTGCGTGCGTCCGCATCCGCGACGCAATCGAGGTCGAGGTCCTCAAGCGTCAGCGCTTCGGCGAGTTCGGCGCGTTTGGTTTCGAAGCCTTTGAGATCGCCCTCGATCAGCGCGCGCCAGACCCGCGCATGAACGCGCGCAAGCCGCCAGACCGTCTTGAGGTCGTTCACATGCGCGCCATAGGCTTCCAGCATACGGTCGAAAATGATGGGGTCGGCCCATTGCAAGAGGCCGGAAAAGCCGTCGGAGGCGTTGCCCTGCATGTGCGTGTCCGAAGCCGCGCGCCGATTCGCGCGTTCTTCGACTATGTTCGTCCCTTATGGTTAACGAACAGTTAAGAAGCGGGAAATTCCCTGGGCCGCTCGGCTCGGGCGAGCGCGTCCAGCACGCCATTGATCATGCCGCATTCCTCGGCGCCGAAAAACGCGCCGGCGACGTCGACATATTCCTTTATCGCCGCGCGGGCCGGCACGTCGGGCCGCGATTTGATCTCGTAGGTTCCCGCCCTGAGAATCGCGCGCATCAGGGCCTCGACCCGTTTGAGCGGCCAGCCTTTCGCGAGCGTCGCGTCGACCGCGCGGTCGATGGCGACCTGATCTTCGAGCACGCCGCCCACGACGTCGCGAAAAAAGGCGGCGTCTGCGGGCTTGTATTGTTCGCCCTCGACCTCTTGACCGATCCAGTGGGATTCGAACTCGGCCAGCACGTCGACGAGGCCCGTGCCGCCGACCTCCATCTGGTAGAGCGCCTGCGCGGCGGCGAGGCGGGACGACGAGCGCAGTTCCGCGCGGCTCAAGGATAACGCCTCTTGAGCGCGGCGACGGCGAGCGCGGCGCGTGCGGCGTCTCCTCCCTTGTCGCCCCGCGCGGGATCGGCGCGCTCCTCGGCCTGCGCCAGGGTCTCGACGGTAAGGACGCCATTGCCCAGAGGAAGTTTGCGCATGACGCTCAAGTCCATCAGCGCGCGCGAGGAATCCCCGGCTACGATCTCGAAATGATAGGTCTCGCCCCGGATGACGCAGCCCAGCGCCACCGCGCCGTCGTAGGGGCGCCCCGCCGCAGCGGCTCCGTCGAGGGCGATGGCGATCGCCGCAGGGATTTCCAGTGCGCCGGGCACTTCATACACCTGGTACGTCGCGCCTGCGGCTTCAAACGCCGTGCGCGCCCCGGAGATCAGCATTTCCCCGACGTTGTCGTAGTACCGCGCCTCGACGACGAGAAAGCGCGCACCCGGCAGAGAGAGCGGCGGCTTGGATTTGCGTTGATGTTCGGCCATGAAGTCCCACGGGCTTAAGGCGCGCTCTCCTAGAGCACGATGAGTTTGGTTGGCTCCCCGTCCTCGCCAGCGAAGCGTTCCCGCCCCTGCGTGATCGTGGGGCGCCGGGGATGGGCCAGCCGAGCCACGCCGCTGGAAGGCTTCGCTCCGCACCGATAACAAATCCAACCAATCTCGATGTGCTCTAGTAGGCGAGGCGCTGGCTTGCAAGCGGCATACGCGCAAGCTCCCCTCATGGCGGCCGCCCGGCTTCGCCTTGCGGGCGCGTTCAGGCCCGCCCGAACTTCGCCATCAAGGCGAACGCCACGTTGGGCGGCGCGAACGGCCCGACCTCTCCACCCATCTGCGCGATCTGGCGCACCAGCGTCGCCGTGATCGGACGCACCGGCGCGGAGGCGGGCAGGAACACGGTGCGCAGGTCCGGCGCCATCGCGCGGTTCATGCCCGCCATCTGCATCTCGTAGTCGAAATCGGTGGAATCGCGCAGGCCGCGCACGATGATGCGCGCGCCTGCGTCCCTCGCGGCCTCGATGGCGAGGCCGGAAAAGGACACGACCTCCAGCCCGCAATTCTCTTGAGCGAGGGCGTCCGCCGCCGCGGCGCGGATCATCTCAAGCCGCTCCTCGACGGTGAACAGCCCGGCCTTGGTCGGATGCGCGCCCACCCCCACCACTAACCGGTCGCAAAAGGCGGCGGCCTGCGTCATCACGTCCAGATGACCGTTGGTCATGGGGTCGAACGACCCCGAATAAAACGCGATGCGCGGCATCGGCGTGGCGTACCCCCTGGCGGTTGCTGCGGCAAGCGACATTCGCCGCGCGCCGCGCTATAGCAGGAAGGGAGGAGGCCCCATGGACGCCGACGAACTGCGCGCGCTGCAAGCGCCCCTGAAAGACCGCTATCGCGGCGACGCCTCTGCGGCCTTCATCACCTTGACCGCGCGGGGCGCGCTCGACGATTCCCGTGTCGCCTGCAAAGTGGAGACGGGCCGCGCATGGGCGCTGGCGGGCCTGCATCCGGCGACTGGCGGGTCGGGCGCGGAACTGTGCTCGGGAGACATGCTGCTGGAGGCGCTCGTCGCCTGCGCGGGCGTCACCTGCAAGGCGGTGGCGACGGCTCTCGGCATCGCGCTGCGCGCAGGCGAAGTGAGCGCGGAGGGCGATCTGGATTTTCGCGGCACGCTGGGCGTGGACCGGGAGGCGGCGGTCGGCTTCAGCGACATCCGCCTGCGCTTTCGGCTCGACACGGACGCGCCGAAGGAACAGTTGGATACGTTGATGAAGCTGACGGAGCGCTATTGCGTGGTGTTGCAAACGCTCAAGAAGCCGCCGAAGCTGTCGGCCGAGCTCATCGGCTGACGTGCTGCGCTTCCTGATCCGTGCGGCGGGATTTTTGGCGCTGGCGGCGGCGTTTGTCGTGGCGGTGGAGGACGGCGCCCGGTCGCTGGCCAATGGCGCTCTCTCGGTGACGCCGCTGGGCGCGTCGCTGGCGCGGCTCGCTCCGCAAAAATTTCAGGGTTTGTCCGCGCTGGCGTCGCGGATCAGCCCAAAGTTGTGGGACCCCGTGTTGATCCATGCGCTGTGGCTCCCCACATCCGCAGCGTTGCTGATCGTGGGCGCCCTGCTTGCGGGTCTGGCCTCGCCCCGGCGGGGGCGCCGGTGACACAGTGCGGGTTCGGCGCGTCAGGACGGGCGCAAGGAGGATAGCGGCATGTTTAATTTCCTTTCGAAAAAGACCCACATGGTCGAAGCCGCACAGGCGCTGCCCGGCCGACCCGACCCCGTTCCGACGGCGGCGACCCATTACGTCAACAAGCGCCCGCTCAAAGGCCCGTATCCCGAGGATACGGAGATCGCGATCTTCGGCATGGGCTGTTTCTGGGGAGCGGAGCGCAAGTTCTGGCAGGCCGGCGAGGGGATCTACGTGACGGCGGCGGGTTACGCTGGCGGCGTTACGCCCAACCCGACCTATGAGGAGACCTGCACCGGGCTCACGGGCCACACCGAGGCCGTGCTGGTCGTGTTTCGCCCGCGCCTGATCGCCTACGAAGATCTCCTAAAGATTTTCTGGGAAAGTCATGACCCGACGCAGGCGATGCGTCAGGGCAACGACGTCGGCACGCAATATCGCTCCGCCGTCTACACGACGACGGGCGGCCAGCTCGAAGCCGCCCGCCGCTCGGCGACGCGTTTCGGCGAAGCTTTGCGCGGCCAGGGCTTCGGGCCGATCGCCACCGAGATCGCCGAGGCGGGGCCGTTCTACTTCGCGGAAGGGTATCACCAGCAATATCTGGCCAAGAATCCGGGCGGCTATTGCGGACTTGGCGGTACGGGCGTGTCGTGCCCCATCGGCGTGGGCGTGGACGCCGCGTGAGAAGGACAATCGAAGCGACCGCTTCGCGCAGCGCGGCGGTCGCCCGGATTGCGGTTCGTCTTGCGGCGGCCGGCGTCGAGGACGCCAGCCGGGAGGCGCTTCTGCTGGTCCGCCGCGCGGCGGATTTGAGCGCCGCCGCTTTCATCGCCGACCCTCAGGCGCCGCTGGGGTTGGCGGCAGGGCGCGTCGAAGATTATGCGCTGCGACGCGAACGTCGGGAACCGCTTTCGCGAATCGAGGGGCGGCGCGAGTTCTGGGGCCTCGACTTCGTCGTCACGCCCGACGTGCTCGATCCCCGCGCCGATACGGAAACGGTCGTGGAGGCGACGCTGGGCGCGTTTTTCGCCCGCAAAGGCGAGGCGTTGAGGATCGTCGATTTCGGCGTCGGCTCCGGGGCGATTTTGGCGGCGTTGCTGAGCGAATGGCCGCGTTCGACGGGTCTCGGGATTGACGCCAGCGCGGCGGCGGCGTGGGTCGCGGCGCGTAATCTCGCCTCTTTTGGGGATCGCGCGCGTATCCGGGTGGGATGCTGGGGCGCGGGCGTGGAGGGGGCCTTCGACGTCATTGTCTCCAACCCGCCCTATATCCGAACTGGCGACATCGCGAGCCTTGCCGGCGAGGTGAGCGGGCACGATCCTGCTCTGGCGCTCGACGGCGGCGCGGACGGGCTCGCCGCCTATCGCGCGCTGGCGCCGGCAACCGCACGCCTGTTGGCGGCGGAGGGGCGGTTCTTCGTCGAGATCGGGCAGGGGCAGGGCGACGAGGTCTCCAGGATTTTTGCGGGCGCGGGGCTCGATGTGATCGAGCGGCGCCGCGATCTCGGCGGCGTCGAACGGGTGTTGGGCGGGTTGCGCGGCGGCGATTCTGCGTGAAAATGCAGCGTCATCTGAACGGGGACGCACTTTGACCGACGCCCAAGATCAACCGCACGGCGATTTGACGGTGCGGCTCGTCGCCATGCCGGGCGACACGAACGCCAACGGCGACATTTTCGGCGGCTGGGTGCTGAGCCAGATGGATCAGGCGGGCGGCATTGCGGCGGTGGAGCGCGCGATGGGCCGCGTCGCCACGGTGGCCGTCGAGGCGATGACCTTCATCCGCCCGGTCAAGGTCGGCGACGTCCTGTGCGTTTACACCAGCCTCGACAAGGTCGGCCGCACGTCGATGAAAATCCACATCGAGGCATGGGCGCGGCGCTTCCGCAGCCATGCGCGCGAAAAGGTGACGGACGCGACCTTCACCTTCGTCGCCATCGACGAGAACGGCCGACCCCGCCCGGTTCCGCCCGCCGACGCTCTTTACGGCGACACGACCGGCGCCCTATAAAGCGGAGCCGTGCGGGTGTAGCTCAATGGTAGAGCAGCAGCCTTCCAAGCTGAATACGAGGGTTCGATTCCCTTCACCCGCTCCAGCCTCGCTCGCCTCTATCGCATGTAATAGTTGACCCCGAACCGGAAGCTGTTCTGGTTCAACGCCCCGGAACTGTGGGCGACGGTCGCCGGCACCGGATTGGGGAACAGCGGGTTGCTCGTGCCCATCATCTTGACGGAGGGAAAGCGCGTGTAGAGATATTCCGCGCGCAAGCTCAGGTTGGACGTGACCATATATTCGACGCCGCCGCCCAGCGTCAGCCCGAGCTTCCATTCCGTCGCCGAGGCGGCCTCGTATTCGCCGTAGTTGACGATCGGCACGAAGTCGTTGAACGATCCGCCGTAGCGCATGCGGCTGACGGCCGGACCGGCTTCCACGAACAACAAGGTCGAGGGGGTCACCAGATAGCCCGCACGGGCGCGCAGCGCCGCCTGCCAATCGGTCGCGTAATGCTGCGAGACGGAGTAGGGCGCGTTGTATCCGGCGATGACGCCGCTGGACGAACGCCCTCCGCGCAGGCCGCCGTAACCGACGTCCGCCTCTATGCCGACGATGGCGTCGCTCGTCAGCCGCAGGTTCCAACCGCCCTGGACGCCGACAAGGCCGCCGCTGGCGGAAATGGACCCCGAGCCGGAGCTTTGTACGGGCGCGGTGATCGCCGGAGGAAGGTCGTTGACGAAATCGCCGCCGACAATGTTGAAACTACCGCTTGGGCTGCCAAATCCCCAGCCGCCGTAGACGCCGAGCCACGGTCCCGACCAGGGATCGTTCGAAAGCGTCGCCGGCGTCGGCGGGCGAGGCGACTGAAGATCAGCCGAACGGGCTGTCGAAGACGCGACGAGGGCGGCGGCCATAATCGTCAGGGGGCGAAGCGGCCTGGCCATTGCGTGCACATCTCGACTCTAGAGCGCTTGGGCGCTTTAACGCGGGAGCGCGCCGGAGAGGAACGTCTACAATTTCTTGCAGGACTGATCGCGCCGACGCTGAAGCGTCCGATGAAAACTTGCTTGGACACGGTTAAATTCGTCTTACTGTGAACGAAAATTCGAACACGTTTCTTGCCGATCGAAGAATTTAAAACTTTTCTTTGCCCTAAGGATGAACTGGGCGTCGCCCGCGCGACAGTGACCGCAACGACAAGCGCGGCGCGGTCGACGCAAGATCCACCGGCGACCTGATCTGGCGTCACGAAGCGCAGAAAGCCTCAGCGTTCCCACAGTTCTGTAAACTTCCCGCGCTGAGGCGAGAAACGGGCGCCCGGAGCCGTGCTCAGGACGCGCCGCCGGGATTTTTCCCTCGCAAACGCTCGGTCGGTCTAGGTTTCGACCCGCATCCGGCGCAGCCAGCCGCCCAGCAGCGCGCCCGCGACATAGAAAGCGAAGAACAGCGTCGCGCTTTCGAGCCAGAACGCCAGGCGCCCCGCCAGCAGATGAATCACGATGGCCACCACCGCGACCCCCCAAACCGTCAGCGCGGTGCGCGGCCAGCCTTGCGCCCAAGGCCCTTGCGGGCCGGGTTCATCGGTACGCCAGCCGACCCCCGCGCCCACGAGGACGGCCAGGGCCAACCAGATCCATAGAAACGAAATGTCGTAGGTCATGGCGGATTTCCGTCACTTCACGTGGATTTCGATGTGCCGATTTTTCGCCCGGCCGACTTCGGTGTCGTTGGGAGCAATGGGCTGGTCCATGCCGTGGCCCACCGACGACAGGCGGCCAGCCGCGACGCCTCGCCGTAGTAGCGCGGCGACCACCGCATCGGCCCGCGATTTCGACAATTGCCGGTTGGATTCAGGGTCGCCGAGATTATCGGTGAAGCCCGAAACTTCCAGCCGGGCGTCAAGACAACGTGCGGCTATGCGCGCGATTTGGTCGAGCGTCGGGGCGGAGGCTTGCGCAAGCGTCGCTTTGCCCAGCGCGAACGGCAAGTTCGCTGAGTTGAGCACGGTGAGCATGTAGGTTTCGCAGCGGGGCGGCGTCAGCGGCGTCGTCGCGTTCAACTCGGCGGCGGTCGGCGGTGAGGTGACGCCGGATTCGGGAGCGGGCGTGGGGGAAGGCGTCCGGGTGGGCGTCGGCGCAGGCTCAGGCGCAGGCTTGGCCGTTGCGAGCGCATCGGCCGCCGCCTTGACGGCCTCCTCTGCGCTGCGGCGGGCGGACTCCGCCGCCGCCTTCGCGGCGCTAGCGATGTCCAAAACCTCGGCGCGCGCGGCTTCCACGGCCTTTGCGGCCTGAGTCGCGACGCCGGCGTTGTCGCCGGCCACTTTCGCTGCTTCGGCGGCTTTGCTGGCGAGCCCGTCGAGCGCGGTGGCGCCCGCTGCGGCGGTCTCCGCCAGCCGGGCGGCTCCCTGCGCCGTTTTGACCGACGTCTCTTGCCTTTCTGCGCTCTGGGACAGCGCCGCCATGCCTTGCTTGAAGGCGTCCTCGACGGCTTTCGCGCGGCTGTCCGCGCTTGCCGCGCTTTGCGCGGCGGCGGCGGCGGACTGCCCCGCCTTGCCGGCGAGGTCGGCGAGCGTCGCTTGCGCGTCTTTCAAGTTTTCGACGCGCTTTTGGTCGTCCTGCGCCCGCGCGGCGGCCTGGTCCTGGACGGATTTGGCTGCTTGCCCGGCGGCTAGGGCGGCCGCTTTGGTTGCGTCGCCCATCTTGGCGGCCTCGGCGGCTGTATTTGCCGAAGCTTGGGCGGCGGCAGCGCTAGCCTTGGCGGCGTCGGCGGCCGTCCGCGCCTCGTCGCCAGCCGTCCTTGCCTCATCGCCAGCCTTGGCGGCCTCGGCGGCGGTTTTCGCCGAACCTTCTGCCGCTGCGGCGCTGGCCTTGGCGGCGTCGGCGGCCGTGCGTACCTCGTCGCCAGCCTTGGCGGCCTCGGCGGCGGTCTTCGCCGCTCCTTCGGCGGCGGCGGCGCTAGCCCTGGCGGCGTCGGCGGCCGTCTTCGCCTCGTCGCCAGCCTTGGCGCCCTCGGCGGCGGTCTTCGCCGCCGCTTCTGCGGCCGCAGCGCTGGCCTTGGCCACATCCGCCGCTTGCGCGGCTTTGGCGGTCTGATCGGTCAGCGCGGCGGTGGCGGCGGTCGCCGCGTCGCTTTGCGCCTTCGCCGAATCGGCGCCCTCCTTGGCCGATTGGGCGGCGGCGGCCGCGCTCGCCCGAGCGGCGTCTGCGTACTCGCCGAGCTTGCCCGACCGATCCGCCGTAGCTGCAAGCGCGCCCGCCGCCGCCGTGGCGGCGCCCGTGGCGCCTCTTGACGCGTCCGCCGCAGATTTCGCCGCCTGATCGGCCGCTGCGGCGCTTTCGGCCGCCGCTTTGGCCGCCGCCTCCGCCTTCGTCACGCGCTCGTCGATCCCTGACGTGTCGGGGGCCTTGGCCGGCGTTTGCTTGATTTCCGTCACGGCGTCGCTGGCGGCTTTGGCAGATTCCGCCGCTGCGGCTGCGCTTTCCGCCGCCGCTTTGGCCGCCGCCGCCGCCTTGTCGGCGACGCCGGGGTCGGAGGCGTCGGGGGTTTTGGGCGATGCCGCAGACTTCACGGCCTCGGCGGCGTCCTTGGCGCTCTGCTCTGCGGATTTCGCCGCGTCGGCGGCCTTGCCGGTCTGCTCGGCGATCTCCGCAAGCGCGCCGCGCGCCGCGTCCTCCGCCGATTTTTGTGCGGCCGCGCGGGCGTCCTCGCCAGATTTCTGGGTGTCCTGCGCCGATTTGGCGGCGGCTTCGGCGCGCACCGCAAGCTCCTGAAGCCGGCCCTCCTGATCCTGCCGGGCCGCCGCTAGCGCGGCGAGCGCCGCCCCGGCGGCCTTGGCCGCGTCCTCGGCTTTCGTCAGTTCCGCGTCGATCGCCGCTTTGGCCTCGTCGACATGGCCTGCGTCCTGCGACAGCAGGCCCCGTTGCTGCTTGGCCGCGTCGGCGACATCGGCTGCGCTCCGGGCGCCCGCCGCCGTGGCGGACCTGGAGGCCTCGTCGGCAGACTTCGCGGCCTCGGATGCGGCTTTGGCGGCCTCATCGGCGGATTTGGCGCCCCCTTCGACGGCCTTGGCGGCCTGTTCGGCGCGGGTCGCGGCTTCGCTCGCCGCGTCGGCGCGCTGGCTAACCGACGCTGCGGCGTCCGTCGCCGCCTTGGCCGAGTCTTCCGCCTTGCGTTCGAGATCGGCGATCTGTTGGCCCATCGCCTGCATGCGCGCTTCGGCGTCCTCCACCGCTTTCCGCGCGGCTTCGATTGCGCCCGCCGCCTGCGTCACGGCCCCCGCTTGTAGGAGCGTCTCCTGCACCTTGCGCGCCGCCTCGGCTTTCGCGTCCTCCTCGGTCTTGCGCTGCGCCTCCGCCCTGGCGTCCTCCTCGGCCTTGCGAGCGGCGTCCGCCTCTTGCGCTTTCCGGGCGGCTTCCTGCGCCAGACGGTCCTCTTCCGCCTTTTGCGCCGCCGCCGCTGCGGCGGCGTCCTGAGCTTTCTTCTCGTCCTCCGCCTTGAGGGCGGCGATCTTGGCCACGCGGGCGGCCTCAATTTCGTCCGGGGTCGGGGGGCGATCGATGACGACGTCGGCGAGGGTCGCTCCGGGCGGCGGCGTCTGCGTGCGCTTGAGCGCATCCTGGCCCTTTTTCCAGTCGAGCGTAGCGCCCGTCACGCTGAGCTTGTCGCCTGCGAGCTTGACCTTGCCGTGGTCGAGGGCCGCCAGTTCGCTCATCGCGAACGCGACTAGCGCCTTGTAATCCAGCGCTTTGGGCAGTCCGCCGGCGAGACGAACGTGATCCACGACCGGCAGGCCGGCGGCCCTGGCCGCTGTCGCCAGCGCCGCTTTGGCGGCGGCGTCAGGCGCAAAGCCGGTGAGATAGAGCCCGTCGGCGGTCTTTTCCGCAGCGAAAGCATAGGTCGCCGCCGTCGCCGGAAGGATAGCCTTTGTGTCGAGACGGAAGCCCGCCGGGGCGCTCGCCGCCAGCGTCGCGACGTCTTCAACGTCGCCGGGAGCGCCCGCCTGACCCGCAACGACAAGCCCATCGTCGGAAACCTCGGCCTTGCCGGTCTTGAGCTTGGCGAGCGCTGCGAGCGCCCATTGCGCCGCCTGCGCCTCGCCGCCCGGCGCGCCGCTGCGCACCTCCAGCATATCGTCGATCTCCGCGCCCGGAAACGCGCGCGTCGCCGCCATGCGCAGCGCGGTCTTGGCCTCGGCGCTAGGCGCCGCGCCGCCGAGCGTCACGGCCTTCGCGGCGCGGGTCGCCGTGAAGACGTAGGGCGATGCGAGGGGCGGGGCGACCTTCAGCGCCGTGAGCTTCACGCCCTCCGGCGAGGTCTTGGCCAGCGCGAGCGCCTGCGCATAGGCCGCCGAATCGGCGGCGACGCCGTCGATGTCGAGCGCGCCGTCGGTGTAGACCGCCGAACCCCGGCTGAATAACGCCAGCGCTTTTGCGGCGAAGGCGGCGGCGGCGGGGAGGCCGTCCGCCTGCCCGCGCCCGTAGGTCGTCCGGTCGAGCGTCTCGCCCAGCCCTTTCAACGCCTCGGCGACGGCGGCTTTGGTCTGCGGGTCGGGCACGGCGCCGGAAATCGTCAACCGGCCGCCGTCGCGCACCGCCCACCAGACATAGGGCGTCACCGCCGCCACGATCTCGGTGCGCCGGGTGTCCACCGAGCGTACGCCCGGAACGTCGGCGGCCTTGTCGAGCGCGCGCTCGAGGCTTGCATGGCTGAACGCGTCGCCCCGAAGCGACACGTCGCGGCCCCGCGCCTTGATATGCGCGTCCTCGATATCGCCAGCGACACGGTCGCGCACGGCGCTCGAGAGCGTCCGCTCAATGTCGCGAATCGCGCCGCTGGTGCCCAGCACCCAGAGGACCGCCAACG
>JAYVYJ010000195.1:0-18461 GCA_043784465.1 Hyphomicrobiales bacterium | reverse complement strand
TCGGCACCAACGGCGGCGAATACGGGATCCGCGGCTTCGTCAAGGCGTTCGACGCCGAGACCGGCGAGCTCAAGTGGACGTTCAACACCGTGCCAGAGGACTCGAAGGGCGTGTGGGCGACCACCGACGCCACCGGCCGCGACATGCATCGCGACATCGCAGCCGAGAAAGCCGCCTACACGAAGAACGGCGACCCCTTCAAGACGCTGGGCGGCGGCGTTTGGCAAAATCCGGCCGTCGATCTGGCGTCCAACCGCATCTACTTCGTCGTCGGCAACCCCTCGCCCGACCTCGACGGGTCCATTCGGCCCGGCGACAATCTCTACACCGACTCGCTGGTCTCGCTCGACCTCGACACCGGCAAATACGTCTGCCATTTCCAGTATGTCGCCCATGACGTGTGGGATCTGGACGCGGTTTCGCCGGCTGTGCTGACGGAGGCCGCCGGAAAGGACGGCAAGCCCGTCAAGGCGGTGCTGCACGCGGGCAAGACGGGGCACATCTATGTCCACGACGCCAAGGATTGCAGCCTCATCCGCTTTTCCGAGGCGATGATCCCGCAGGAGAACATGTGGGTGCTGCCGACCAAGGACGGCGCGCGTATGCTGCCCGGCGCCAACGGCGGCGTGGAATGGTCGCCCATCGCGACCGACCCGCGCTCGCACACCGCGTTTGCGCTCAATCTGCATCAGCCGATGACCTACCATGTCGACTCGTCGCCTTACCCCGACGGCAAGCTTTGGCTCGGCGGCGCGTTCAAGGCGATCCCGAGCGAAGAGCAGTGGGGCCAGTTCGTCGCGGTCGACTACAACACCGGCAAGATCAAGTGGAAGGTGAAGACTCCGCAGCCGATGATCGGCGGCGCGCTGGCGACCGCCGGCGGCGTGGTGTTTGCGGGCGAAGCCAACGGCGAATTCAAGGCCTATGACTCGGCCAGCGGCCAGACGCTGTGGGCTTTCAACGCCGGCGCCGGGGTCAACGCCCCGCCGTCCGCTTACATGGTCGGCGACAAGGAATTTGTCGTGGTCGGCGCGGGCGGCAACGCCCAGATCGACGCCAAGCGCGGCAATTCGATCATTGCCTTCACTCTAAACTGAGTGAGGCTGCAAGAAGCGAAAGGGCCGGCGTCTGCGCCGGCCTTTTTTTGAGCGGAACAGGACGGGCGACATGCGGCTATGTGTTTTCGCGCTGGGGGCGATTTTGGCGACTTGGGCCGCGCAGGCGGACACCATCGCCGAAAAGGCCGTCATCTGTTCGGCCTGCCACGGCGAGAATGGCGTGCCCACGGACGCCTCGATCCCCATCATCTGGGGCCAGAACGAGGGCTACATCTACATTGAACTGAAGGACATGAAAAAGGGCGCGCGCAAGAACGAGCAGATGGCCGAGATCGTCAAGGACATGAGCCGCGAAGATATGTTGGCGTTGGCCGCTTATTTCGCCGCCAAGCCCTGGCCACTGACGCCGCAGCCGCGCGCGTCCAAGGCCGATTACGCGCATTTCGAATCGATGGCGACCTCGGCAGGCTGCACCGGCTGCCATCAGGCGGGTTACATAGGCGCGGGCACGCAGCCGCGCGTGGCCAATCAATCGACGGCCTATCTCGAAACCACCATGCTGGACTTCCGCTCCGGAGCGCGGGCCAACAATTCGTGGATGACCGATCTTCTCAAAACCTATTCGCCCGAGGACATCGCCCAGATGGCGCGGGTCATGGGGGGCCTGTGAGGCGGGTTGGGCTGGCGGCGGCTTGGCTCGCGCTCGCCGGTTCCGCTCACGCCGCGACGCCCGCGTGCGTCGAGTTCGAAACGAAGCTATCCACAGCGCGGACTTTAAGTTCGCTGGAGATCAACAATCTCCTGTTCGAGGCCGCGCGCAAGGGGTGCGCGCAGCCCCTGCCCCGGCTATTCGACGCGGGCGCGTCGCGGCTGGCGCGGGACCGCGACGGCGACACCGCGCTGGGCCTCGCGGCCCGCGCGGGTCGCGAGGAAATCGTCGCCGCGCTGCTGGCGGGCGCCTCGGAGGGGGAACGGCGGCAGATCGACCTCGCCGACTCGCGAGGCGCGACGCCGTTGATGCTGGCCCTGCACGCCGGACGCGAATCAATCGCGCGGCGTCTGCTCGACGCCGGCGCTGCGGTGGACGCCGCCGACCAGCAGGGCGAGACGGCGCTCAGCGAGGCGGCCTTCGCGGGGTTTGACGAACTCAGTGAGGCGTTGCTGCGCAAGGGCGCCAAGCCGGACACACGCGACCGCTACGGCAAAACGCCCATATGTTATGCGGCCGCGCGTGGCGCGGCGGGACTGGTCGGCGCACTGCTCGACTTGGGCGTCGATGTCGACGCTCAATATGGCGGCGACCTGACGGCGCTGATGTGGGCGGCCGGCCACCCGGACCTGACGGCGACCGAACGCGCCGTCGCGACCGTGAAAGCGCTGATCGCACGCGGGGCGAAGCTCGATCTCGTCGACGATCGCGGCCGCAGCGCCCTGATGATCGCGGCGGGGCTCAACCGGTTCGAGACGGCGCGGGCGCTACTTGCGGCCGGCGCGTCAAAGACGTTGCGCGACAAAGGCGGCCTCGCCGCCGCCGATGTCGCGGCGACGCCGGAAATGAAGGCGCTGGCGGCGCCGTAACGCGCTCAATTTTCTGGCGGCGAATCCTCGCCGTCGAGATCGCCCAGACCATACCTTCGTAGCTTCGCGTAAAAACCCTGACGGCTTAGGCCCAGCATCTCCGCCGCCGAGGCGCGATTGTCGCGCGTAAGATCGAGCGCGGCTTCGATGCAGAGCCGCTCGATGAGATCCGTCGTCTCACGCACCAGATTCTTCAAAGGCACGCGCCCCACGAGATCGGCGAATTGCTCGACCGTGCGCGGCAGTTCCCGCCCGCCCAGCCGATCAAGCCCCGCGCCCTCCGCCGTGCGGCGGATCGCGAAACCGTAGCTGCGCCCGGCCCCATCGGGCGCAGACGCGGCGGCGACTTCGACATCCTCGCTCGTGCCGAACTCGCCGCGCGAGAGCGTAGAAAAGCGCCGGACCACGCCGTGCGTTTTCAAATTCGCATAGAGCACGTCCAGATCGACGCCCGGCCGGCCGATCCAGCGGTCCAGCGTTTCGCCTCGCACCTGCGCCTCGGTCGCGACCTGGACGAGGTCCACGAAAGCCGCGTTGGCGGAAAGAATGCGACGCTCGGAATCGGTGACGACGAACGCCTCCGGCATCGCGTCCAGCATGGCGAGGCGGCGACTGTCCTCAGGCTTCGGGCCCTGCGCCGTTCCGCCCAGGCGCGCCGCCAGCACGATCACCAGCGTCGCCGATTCCTGCCGGAACATTGAGCCCGTCAACAGCACCGCTCCCGCGTCGCGCGCGAGTTCGACGTGCACATTGTCGATGCGAGGCGCGACCCGCGCCGCCGCCAGAAACGACTGCGCCGCCGTTCGGCTCGCAGCGGCGAACAGGTCCTCGAACGCGCCCGCCCCCGATTTTCGCGCCTCCAGACCAAACAGCGCGACGGCGGCGGGATTGGCTTCCACGACCCTATGCGTGCCCGAATCCACGATGAGCGACGGTTCGCCCGTCATCTGGAACAGCAGGCGATAGCGCTTTTCGACGTCGCGGATGCGCGCATACTCGCGCTCCATCGTCTGCGACTGCTCCATGAGACGGGCTTGCGCCGTCGCGAGCGCGCGCAGATCGCGGCCGACGGCGAGAACTTGGCCTCCCACAAGGCGAAGCGTGGCGTAACGCACCGGAACGTCCAGCCCGTCAGCGACGGGGTGATTGACTTGCCGCCATCTGGTGATCCGGCCCGGCGTCGCGTCACGTAAAAGATCATCGATCTTGGATCGGCTCTCTACGGTTACGATGTCGACGAAACGGCGGCCGACCCACTCGCGATAGGAAGCCTTGGCGAGGCTTGCGTCCGAGAAAGCGACATCGAGCACGGCGCCTTCGGCGCTAAGCACCATAGCGACGTCGGCGACGCCGGCGATGAGCGCGCTTGCGCTCGCCGGATCGAAGGACCGAAAAAAAATATCCGGCGTAGAGAATCGCATTCGCGCGGCAGACTCTTTTATAATTTCGGTCATGGCGGGCTCATCCGTTTGACCCTGATCGGCAAAGGTGAATCTGTCCCTCCCGGGCTACACGTGGCGCTGAATTCGCAAAACTCGGGAGATACGCCTGAACAACTCAGGGCGTGCGAAGATGAAATTGACGCCAGTATTTTGATCGCGCTCAAGCTGACCCCAGAATAACGCGCCTCCGGGAAGAATGGGCGTCCGGCGACCGCGCAAACGGGCTTTTATTTCATCGCCGACCTGCGACAGCGACGCCGCCGCTCGCTCGTATCCGCAAGATACCGACGCCGCGTCGAAGGTCTGCGCGCCTAAAGCCAGGAGATCGCCGTCCGCCTGCTCGACGCGCCACCCCTCACGGCGGAACAGGTCGGCGGCCATTTCCGCGCCAAAGCGATGCGTGTGTCCCGGCGCCGTCAACATCAACATCGCCGGCCCCGCGAGGGTCGCCAGAAGCGCCTGCAGACGCGCCACGCCCTGCGAAACCGTGAAGACATCGCAGGCGCTCCCCCGCCGCCCTTCGCCCTGGCGGCGGGGGCCAGACGCGAGCGCCCCATGCCGTATACTCGGGTGGTCGTCGCTTGCGACGGAAAGCCGCGCGAAGGCTCCGCGCGTCGCTCCTTCGTCGTTGTCGACCAAAGCCCGAGAGAGATCTTCAAAAGGCAAAGCGTGCGCAGCGGCGCGGGAGTGGACGCGCTGGAGACGCGGCGCGATCTCTCTGCGGACGACCCACGCGATTCGGGCGAGGCGCCTGCCGTGGCGGGGCTTTCCATCGTCGCGCGGCGCGCGATTCGGCGTCGCGGTTCTGACTTCGCCGCGCAACTCCAGCATACCCTGCCTCCATGCGACGTCGCGACGCACGCGCCGCCATAGTCCCCTTTCCGGCGACTATGGTGTATTTTAAAATAGACGTCAATTTGGGTTGACAGTTCGTTTCGCCGAGATCTATCTTCGCCCCACGCACTGGCTCCCGGAACTCGGATCCAGCGAAGCCATATCGACGAAGGCGAGGGATGACAGCGGAACGCGCAAAATCGCCGAAAGCCCGGCCGCTCTATACGAATGAGCAGCGGCGACGCCGCGACGCTTCTCCGTGGACGCGGGTCCAGGGCGTCCTCGCGCCCGTGCAATTCGTCATTTTCCTGGTCAGCGCCATCCTCGTCGTCCGCTTTCTGCAAACTGGAAATGGTGAACTGGCCGCGACAGCGTCTGTGGTGGTCAAAACGCTCGCGCTCTACACGATCATGATCACCGGCGCGGTTTGGGAAAAGCGGGTGTTCGGCCGCTATCTGTTTGCCGACGCGTTCTACTGGGAGGACGTGTTCAGCATGCTCGTGCTGGCGCTGCACACGGCCTATCTGGCCGCTTTGTTCACCGGCGCGATGGAGCCCCGCCCGCTCGCCCTCCTCGCGCTGTGCGCTTATGCGACCTACCTCGTCAACGCCGCGCAGTTTATTTTGAAACTGCGCGCCGCGCGGCTTCAGGCGCTTAGCCCCGCCCTTCAGTGGGAGCCTTCCCGATGAACGCTCCTTTCACTGCGTCCTGCGCGCCAATCGCCCATGAGCGTGGCCAGCGCGAGGTGTTCTGCGGGCTCACCAGCATCGTCTGGCTGCATCGCAAGATCCGCGACGCGTTCTTTCTGGTGGTGGGCTCGCGCACCTGCGCACATCTGATCCAGTCGGCGGCGGGCGTGATGATTTTCGCCGAGCCGCGTTTTGCGACCGCCATTCTCGAAGAGCGCGACCTCGCTGGCATCGCCGACATGGACGACGAACTCGACCGGGTGGTGGCGCAACTTCTGTCGCGCCGGCCTGACATCAAAATGCTGTTCCTGGTGGCCTCCTGCCCGTCAGAGGTCATCAAGCTCGATCTCAAGCGCGCCGCCCAGCGGCAATCGCGCGTGCACGCTTCCCGCACGCGCATCCTCAGCTACACCGGCAGCGGCGTCGAGACCACGTTCACGCAGGGCGAAGACGCCTGCCTGACCGCGCTCATCGAAGAAGCGCCGGCGGAATCCAACGACGCGCGGCCTCATTTGGTGGTTGTCGGCGCGCTCGCAGAGGTCGTCGAGGATCAGTTTGCGCGACTGTTTCAGGACATGGGGGTTGGCCTTACGCGTTTCCTTCCAATGCGTAATGCCGCCGAGATTCCCCCTCTCGGCCCCCAAACCCTGTTCCTGCTCGCGCAACCTTTCCTCGGCGACGCTTCCCGCGCTTTGCAATCCCGCGGCGCCCGGCGCATCCCCGCGCCTTTTCCGCTCGGCGAGGAGGGCACCACCGCCTGGCTGCGCGCCGCCGCCGATGCTTTCGGCGTGCCGGCCTCGCGGTTCGAGCAGGTCGTCGCCCCCGGCCGCGCCCGCGCCCGCGCCGCGCTCGGCCGCCAGCGCAAGCGTCTGGAAGACAAGAGCATCTTTTTCTTCCCCGACAGTCAGCTTGAAGTGCCGCTCGCCCGCTTCCTGGCGCGCGAGATGGGCATGAAGCTGACGGAGGTCGGCTCGCCTTACCTGCATCGCGAATTGCTCGCGGAAGAACTGGCGATGCTGCCGGCAGGCGTTCGGTTGGTGGAGGGCCAGGACGTCGATGCCCAGCTCGACCGCTGCCGCGCCGAGCAGCCGGACCTGACGGTGTGCGGCCTCGGGCTCGCCAATCCGCTGGAGGCCGAGAAGCTGGCGACGAAATGGTCGATCGAACTGCTGTTCTCGCCCATCCAGGGCTATGAGCAGGCGGGCGATCTCGCCGAACTGTTTGCGCGCCCCCTGGAGCGCCGCGCGCGGCTGGAGGTCGCATGCAACTGACGCTGTGGACCTACGAAGGCCCGCCCCATGTCGGCGCCATTCGCGTCGCGACAGCCATGCACGGCCTGCATTATGTGCTGCACGCCCCCCAGGGCGACACCTACGCGGATTTGCTGTTCACGATGATCGAGCGCCGCAATGCGCGCCCGCCCGTCACCTACACGACGTTTCAGGCTCAAGATCTTGGTTCCGACACGGCGGAACTGTTCAAGGATGCGGCGCGCGGAGCCTACGAGCGTTTCAAGCCGCAGGCGATGATCGTGGGCGCCTCCTGCACGGCGGAATTGTTGCAGGACGATCCCGGCGGCCTCGCGAAGACGCTTGGGTTGCCGATCCCCGTCGTGGCGCTCGACCTGCCCGCCTACCAGAAGAAAGAGAATTTCGGAGCGGCCGAGACGTTCTACCAACTCGTGCGCGCCTTCGCCGGCCCGCGCCGTGCGCGAAACGAAGCCCCGCTCGGCGAAAAGGGCCAGAAGCCCCGCTGCAATCTGCTGGGCGCCACGGCGCTGGGCTTTCGCCATCGCGACGACGTTGCCGAAATCTCCGCGCTGCTTGAAAAGATGGGCGTCGAGATTGTCGTCAGCGCGCCGCTCGGCGCGACGCCTATGGATTTCCAGCGCCTCGGCGAAGCCGATTTCAACGTCGTGCTTTATCCCGAGACCGCCCTGCCGGCCGCGCAATGGCTGCAAAAGCATCGCGGCCAGCCGTTCACCAAGACCGTTCCCATCGGCGTGGGCGCGACGCGCGACTTCATCCGTGAAGTCGCCGCGCTCGCGGGCGTGGACGCCACGCTGGCCGACCAGGAATCCCGCGCGTCCTGGTGGTCGTCCTCGGTCGATTCCACTTATCTGACCGCCAAGCGCGTCTTCATTTTCGGCGATGCGACCCATGCGCTCGCCGCCGCGCGCATCGCTAAACAGGAACTTGGCTTCGACGTCGTCGGGCTGGGAACCTACTCGCGCGAATTCGCGCGCGAAGTCCGCTCAGCGGCGGAGGCGCTGGGGATCGAGGCGCTCATCACCGACGATTATCTGGAAGTCGAGCGCGCGATCTCGGAAAGCCACGCCGATCTCGTGCTGGGCACGCAGATGGAGCGCCATATCGCCAAGCGTCTGGGTCTGCCCTGCGCGGTGATCTCGGCTCCGGTTCATGTGCAGGATTTCCCCGCCCGCTATTCGCCGCAAATGGGCTTCGAGGGCGCGTGCGTGATCTTCGACACCTGGGTCCATCCGCTGATGATGGGCCTTGAGGAACATCTGCTCGGCATGTTCCGCGAAGACCCGGAATTCCACGGCGCGGCGGCGCCTTCGCATCTCGGTGCGCAGGCGCCCATCGCGGCGCCGGCGCCCGAGACCAACGGATCCGGCGACATCGTCTGGAACGCGGAAGCGGAAAAAGAGCTGAAGAAGATTCCGTTCTTCGTGCGCGGCAAAGCGCGCGGAAACACGGAAAAATACGCTCGCGAGCAAGGCGTTGGCGTCATCACCGTCGGGACTTTGTACGATGCTAAAGCCCATTTTGGCCGCTGACGGCCCCCGCATAACCATTGTGACGCTCGACAACCATCTGGCGAGCGCAGTGGATCGCGCGCGCCGCACGCTAACCGCCGAAATCCCCGGCCTGGAGCTGAGCTTCCACGCGTCCGCCGACTGGAACGACCCCAAGGCGCTGGGCGCCTGCCTCGACTCGATCAACCATGCCGACATCATCGTCGCCTCGATGCTGTTCCAGGAAGAGCAGGCCGAAATGGTCGTGCCCGCCATCCGCGCGCGCAGGGAGCATTGCGCGGCGGTGGTCGGCTGCATGTCGGCGCCCGACGTCGTCAAGCTGACGCGGCTCGGCTCATTCAACCTCGACGGCACAAAGAAGGGCAAGTTCGACTTCCTGAAGAAACTTCGCGGCAAGCCCAAGGAGACCGGCGGCGCTGCGCAACTCGCCATGCTCAAGCGCCTGCCCAAGATCCTGCGCTTCATTCCCGGCGGCGCACAAGATGTGCGCGCCTATTTCCTCACCCTGCAATATTGGTTGGCCGGTTCGGACGAGAACGTCGTCAATCTCGTGCGCTTCCTCGTCAACCGCTACGCCGACGGCGCACACGCGCGGTTGCGCGGCGCGCTGACGGTGGCGGCGCCCGTCGAATATCCCGATGTCGGCGTTTATCATCCCCGTATGCCGGGCCGCGTCAGCGAGAGCGCCGCCAAGCTGCCCAAGGCGCCCGGCGCCAAAGGGACTGTCGGCCTGCTGCTGATGCGCGCCTACATTCTGGCCGACAACTCCGCCCATTACGACGCGGTGATCGTGGCTTTGGAGGCGCGCGGCCTCTCGGTCATCCCTGTGTTTGCGGCGGGCCTCGACGCCCGCCCGGCGATGGAAGCCTACTTCCGGGGCCCGAACGGGCCGAAGATCGACGCTTTCGTTTCGTTGACCGGTTTCAGTTTGGTTGGCGGTCCTGCCTACAACAATTCCGACGCGGCGGCTGAGATCCTGACCAGTCTTGACGTACCCTATCTGACCGCGCAGGCCATCGAGTTCCAAACCATCGAGCAATGGGAAGCCAACGCGCAAGGGCTGTCGCCTGTCGAGGCGACGCTGATGGTCGCCATTCCAGAACTCGACGGCGCCACGGCCCCCATCGTGTTCGCCGGTCGCGGCGCCTGTTCGGTTCCGGGCCGCGAGCGCGACATCCAGCCCCATGCCGAGCGCGTCGAACGGCTCGCCGACCGCCTCGAGCGGCTGGTGCGGCTGCGCAATCGGCCCCGCGCCGAGCGCAAGGTCGCGGTGGTGTTGTTCAACTTCCCGCCCAACGGCGGCGCGACCGGCACAGCGGCCTTTCTGGGGGTCTACGCCTCGCTGCTCAACGTGCTGCGCGGCCTCGCTCACGAAGGCTACGACGTCAATCTTCCCGCCGACGAAAACGATTTGCGCAGACGCATTCTTGAGGGCAACGCCGAGCAGTTCGGCATGGGCGCCAACGTCTGCGACCGCATCGGCGTCGACGACCACGTGCGGCGCGAGCCCCACCTCCACCAGATCGAAGCGCAATGGGGCCCGGCGCCGGGCAAGCAACTGAGCGAAGGCCGCTCCATCGCCATTCTGGGCGCGAAGTTCGGCAACGTGATCGTCACCGTCCAACCGGGCTTTGGCTACGAGGGCGACCCGATGCGGTTGCTGTTCGAACGCAACTTCGCCCCGACCCACGCGTTCTCAGCGTTTTACCGGTACTTGCGCGAGGATTTCAACGCCGACGCGATCCTGCATTTCGGCACCCACGGCGCGCTGGAGTTCATGCCCGGCAAACAAGTCGGCATGTCGGAAACCTGCTGGCCCGAGCGGCTGATTGGTGCGACGCCCAACATCTATCTTTACGCCGCCAACAACCCGTCCGAAGGCGCGCTCGCCAAGCGCCGCTCGGCGGCGACGCTGGTGAGCTATCTGACGCCGAGCTTGTCGACCGCGGGGCTCTATCGCGGCTTAATCGATCTCAAGAGTTCGCTGGAGCGCTATCGCGGTTGCGATCCGCAGGCGACCGAAGAGCGCGAGGCGCTGGCGAGCCTGATCCAGGCGCAGGCGGCGACCATCGACCTCGCCAAAGCCGAGCCCGCGTGGAGCGATTGCGACGCCGAGGCGCTCAGACTCAACAACGCGATCCTCGAACTCGAATACACGCTGATCCCCTTTGGCCTCCACATCATCGGCGAACCGCCGCGCGCGGAAGAGCGGATCGAGACGCTGATCGCCGTCGCCGAGGGCGCACATGGGATCATGGATGCGCGGGCCGGCGTCACGGCGTTGATTGAAGGCGCCTGCTTCACGCCGGCCCCCGAACATGCTGCCGCATGGGATGACCTCGCCCGCTGCGCTCAATTGTTGGGCGAAGATCATGAACTTCCGGCGCTGATCCGCGCACTTGATGCGCGCTTCATTCCACCGGTCGTCGGCGGCGACCTGATGCGAACGACCGCGATACTGCCCACGGGCCGCAACATCCATGGCTTCGACCCCTATCGCATCCCAAGCCCGTTCGCCATCGTCGACGGCGCCCGTCAGGTGAACCGTGTGCTCGACCGTTATTGCAACGACGGCCACGCGTCGCCCGAATCGGTGGCGCTGGTGCTTTGGGGGACGGACAACCTCAAGAGCGAAGGCGGGCCGGTAGGTCAGGCGCTCGCCTGGATCGGCGCAAAACCGCGCTTCGACGCGTACGGGCGACTTTGCGGCGCGGCGCTGATTCCGCTGGCGGAACTCGGTCGTCCCCGCATCGACATCGTCGTGACGCTCTCGGGCATCTTCCGCGATCTACTGCCGCTGCAAACAAAGTTGCTCGCGGAGGCCTGCTGGTTGGCCGCGAGCGCCGACGAACCGGACGACATGAACTTCGTACGCAAGCACGCGCTGGCCTTCGTCGCCGAAAAGGGCGGCGACATGGAGACGGCGGCGCTGCGGGTGTTCTCCAACGCGGAGGGCAATTACGGCGCCAACGTCAGCCTGCTGGTCGACAGCTCCACGTGGGAGAACGAGGACGAACTGGGCGACGCTTACGCGCGCCGCAAGTCCTTCGCCTACAACCGCAAGGGCGATTGTTCGGCGCAGGGCGAGGCGCTTCAGTCGGCGCTGAAAACCGTCGATTTCGCTTATCAGAACCTCGACAGCGTCGAGTTGGGGGTAACGACAATCGAACATTATTTTGATAGCCTCGGCGCCATCGGGCGCGCCGTCGGCAAGGCCAAGGGAACGGGCGGCCCGGCCCCGATCTACATTTCCGACCAGACGCGGGGTGAGGGCAAGGTTCGCTCTCTCAACGAACAGGTCGCACTGGAGACCCGCACGCGCACGCTCAACCCGAAATGGTACGAGAGCCTGCTCGCCTGCGGTTATGAGGGCGTGCGCCAGATCGAGGCGAGCGTCACCAACACGATGGGCTGGTCGGCGACGACCAACCAGGTCGATCCCTGGGTGTACGAACAGATCAGTAAAACTTTCGTACTCGACCCCGCGATGCGCAAGCGCCTCGCCGATCTCAATCCGGCCGCTTCAGCGAAGCTGGCCAACCGGGTGCTGGAAGCGCACGAGCGCGGCTATTGGCGCCCGGATGCAGAAACTCTCGCCGCCCTGCGCAACGCGGGCGACGAACTCGAAGACCGCCTCGAAGGCGTGGAGGCTGCGGCATGAATATCCCCCTGAGACTGAACCGCCCCGAAGGCTCAATGCAGGTCGAACTCGACCCGGACGTGAAGATCGGCACAGCCAAGGTTTTCGCGGTCTACGGCAAGGGCGGCATCGGCAAATCGACGACCTCGTCCAACCTATCGGTCGCCTTCTCCAAGCTCGGCCACCGCGTGTTGCAGATAGGCTGCGATCCCAAACACGATTCGACCTTCACGCTGACCAAGCGCCTTGCGCCGACGGTCATCGACGCGCTGGAGGCGGTGAAGTTCCATGTCGAGGAGCTTCGCGTCGAAGACTATATGGTTGAAGGTTACAACGGCGTGATGTGCGTCGAAGCCGGCGGCCCGCCGGCGGGCACAGGCTGCGGCGGCTTCGTCGTCGGGCAGACGGTCAAGCTGCTCAAGGAGCATCGGTTGCTCGAAGAAACCGACGTCGTGATCTTCGACGTCCTGGGCGATGTGGTGTGCGGCGGCTTCGCCTCACCCCTTCAGCATGCTCAGCGCGCGCTGGTGGTCGCGGCCAATGATTTCGACTCGATCTTCGCGATGAACCGGATCATCTCGGCCATCGGCGCCAAGTCGAAGAACTACGAAGTGCGGCTGGGCGGCGTCATCGCCAACCGCAGCGCGGCGACCGACGAAATCGACCGCTACGGCGCCGCCGTCGGCCTCAAGCGCATCGCGCATTTCCCCGATCTCGACGCCATCCGCCGCAGCCGCCTAAAGAAGTGCACCTTGTTTGAAATGCCGGAGACGCCAGAGATGATCGCGGTGCAGAATGAATATCTGCGCCTTGCCGATCAACTCTACAACGGCTTCGAGCCGATTATGGCGACGCCGATGAAAGATCGCGACCTGTTCGAGTTTCTGGGGTTCGATTGATGACTAGCGCCACCTACCAAACACGCCGTGCGGAGCTGGAAACCTATTTCGATCGCACCGCCGCCGACGCTTGGAAGCGTCTGACCTCCGACGCGCCGGTGGGCGGCGTGCGCGCCACTGTACGCGCCGGTCGCAAGGAGATGCGCGATACGCTCGTATCGTGGTTGCCCGCGGACCTGCGCGGCGCACGTGTGCTGGACGCGGGCTGCGGCACCGGCACGCTGGCGATGGAATTGGTGGCGCGCGGGGCCGACGTAATGGCCATCGACATCTCGCCCACCCTCATCGCCAACGCGCAGGAGCGGCTGCCCCGCGAGTCCGGCCCGGGCCGGGTGCGCTTCGCGGTCGGCGACATGCTCGATCCCGCGCATGGGCGCTTTGATTACGTCGTCGCCATGGACAGCCTCATTCATTATGAAGGAGGCGACATTGCGCGCACCCTCGCCGCGCTGGCCCGGCGCACGCGTGAGAGCGTCGTCTTCACCGTCGCGCCGCGCACCTGGCCGCTGATGATGATGTGGACAGCGGGGAAATTATTCCCGCGCAGCGACCGTTCCCCGGCGATTGCGCCGATCTCGCAGCCCGCCCTGGAGCGGGCGCTGGCCGCTCAACAGGCCGGCTTGCGCCTGACGCGCTCGCATCGTGTGTCACGTGGCTTCTACATCAGTCAGGCGTTGGAGGCCCGACGTTCGTGAACCGCGCCAGCGCCCTCGTCGTTCGGCAATTTATGAAGATCGGCCCTCGCGTGCTGCCGTTCGCAGACGCGGCGACCCCGGAATTGCCGATGGGTCGCCTGCTTCGACTTTGCCTGTTTCAGACCACCGTGGGCATGGCGGCGGTTCTGTTGATTGGAACGCTTAATCGCGTGATGATCGTCGAACTTGGCGTGCCCTCGTGGATCGTCGCGATCATGCTGGCGCTGCCTTTGGTGTTCGCGCCGTTGCGCACCTTCATCGGCTTCCGCTCCGATCATCATCGCTCGGTGCTGGGCTGGCGGCGGGTGCCTTATATCTGGTTCGGCACTCTGCTTCAGTTCGGCGGCCTCGCCATCATGCCGTTTGCGCTGCTGCTGCTGAGCGGCGACACGACTGGGCCGATGTGGATCGGCGAGGCGGCCGCGGCGCTCGCGTTTCTCCTGGTTGGCGCGGGCCTGCATATGGTCCAGACCGTCGGCCTCGCGCTGGCGACCGATCTTGCGCCGGAGCGCGCGCGTCCCCGCGTCGTCGCGCTGCTCTGCGCGGCGCTGCTCGCCGGCATGGGTCTGAGCGCGCTGGTGTTTGGCCTGCTGCTCGCGGATTTTCACAAAGTCCGGCTCATTCAGGTCATTCAGGGTTCGGCGGTCGTGACGGTCGTGCTCAATCTGGTCGCGCTCTGGAAGCAGGAGCCGCGCGGCCTGCCCGCACGTGGCCCGCGTGCGAGCTTCGCCGACGCCTGGGTCGCCTATGCGCGCACCAACCGCATGCGCCGGCGCCTGATCGCCACGGCGCTCGGCACGGCGGGCTTCAGTATGCAGGACGTTCTGCTGGAACCCTACGGTGGAAAGGTGCTGCATCTGCCGGTCGGCGCGACCACCGCGCTAACCGCCGCGCTCGCTTTCGGCGGCGCCAGCGGTCTCATCCTTGCTGCGCGCTGGTTGGCGCGGGGCGAGGACCCGCATCGCGTCGCGGGCCTTGGCGCCCTGGCCGGCGTGCTCGCCTTCGCTTGCGTCGTATTCGCCGCGCCCGCCGAATCCTCGTTGATGTTCGGCGCCGGCGTCCTGCTGATCGGCTTCGGCGGCGGTCTGTTCGCGCATGGCACGTTGACAGCCACGATGGACGCCGCCGAGCCGCAGACGCGCGGCCTGGCTTTGGGGGCCTGGGGCGCGGCGCAAGCGACCGCTGCGGGCCTCGCCATCGCGGCTTCCGGACTTATCAACGACATCGGCGGCGCGCTCGCGCGTGCAGGTTCGATGGGCGAGGCGCTCCAGGGCCCCGCCACCGGGTTCTCGATTGTTTACGCTATCGAGATCGCATTGCTGGTCGCCACGCTCGCCGCCATTGGTCCGCTGGTAAGTTCTCGCCGACGGCGATTTTTTGCCGTTCCCTCTTCAGCCCTTCCCTTCGGAGGATCCCGATAATGCGCGGCGCCCTCACTGAATATATGGATGTCGCCCAGATCACGCTCTATGCGTTCTGGTTCTTCTTCGCCGGCCTTGTCTGGTATTTGCGCGGCGAGGACCGACGCGAAGGCTACCCTCTGGAATCCGAGGGCGTGCCGCAGTTCAACGATCAGAAGGGTTGGTTGTACATCCCGCCGCCCAAGACCTATCGCCTTCGCACGGGCGAGACGATCAAATACCCGTCGTTCGCCAAAGAGCCCCGCCCGTTCAACGCCGACAAGGTCGAGCCCTGGCCCGGAGCGCCGTTCCAGCCCAAGGGCGATCCGTTGCTCGCTGCGATGGGCCCGGGCTCCTGGGTCACGCGGCCCGAGGAGACCTACAAGACGCTGACGGGCGAGGATCTCATCGTGCCGCTGCGCGTCGCCACGCATTTTCGCCTCTCGCCCGACGGCGGCGACCCCATCGAGCTGCCCGTCATCGGGGCCGACCGGATCGTCGCCGGCAAGATCAAAGACCTCTGGGTCGACCGCGCGGAGAGCATCGTGCGCTATTATGAGGTCGAATTGACGGACGGATCGGGCAGCATGCTGGTGCCCGTGTATTTCGCCGACGTTCAGTTCTCGCGCGGTCGGGTGGTCGTCAAGGCGCTGCTCAAGAACCAGTTCGGCCTTGCGCCACGCCCCGCCAGCCTCAACCGGATCACGCTTCAGGAAGAGGACAAGGTCTCTGCCTTCCTCGGCGGCGGCACGCTCTATTCGACGCCCGAGCGCTCGGAGCCCCTCGTATGAAAATCGTCAATCTCGAACTTCAGCTTCCCTCCGATCTGCCGCCTGGCGAGAAGGTGCTCTGGCACGGACGGCCGCAGACGATCGCGCTGCTGCGGCGCGCCTACCGCGCCGATTTCGTCGCGCTCTATTTCGCCGGGCTGGCGATCTGGGCGGGTTTCGAGGGCTCGGTCAACGGCGTCCTCGGGGCGTTCGCCGCAGCGGGCGTTTCGCTGGGTCTGCTGGCGCTGCTCGCCTTCATGACGTCGCGGACCACGCTCTATCTCATCACCAACCGGCGTATCGTCATCCGGGTGGGCGTCGCGATGACCATGTTCCACAATTTGCCGTTCGGGCAGATCCAGTCCGCGGGGCTGCGCGCCTTCGCCGACGGCACGGGCGACGTGGCGGTCAAGCCCATCGCCGGACAGCGTGTGTCCTATTGGTCGTTGTGGCCTTGCGCGCGGCCGTTGCGGCTGCGCGATCCCGAGCCGGCGCTGCGGGCGGTCGCCAACGCGCGCGACGTCGCGCGGGTGCTTTCGCGCGCGATGATCGAAGCCAATGGCGGCCAGGCCGTCGCGACGGTCCCGGCCCGCAGCGCGGCCTTGGCGCTGACCACGCCCGCAACGGTCTGAGGACACCATGACGCTCGCAACCGCTCCCGCTCCACGCAACGCCAATTTGATCCCGAGGCCTGTGGTGATCGCGGCGGCGACCTTGATGGCGTTCGCCATCCTGATCGCCGGACTGGGCCGCCTGACGGGCTTTGGCCGCACCGAAACCGCCGCCAGCGCGCCCTACTGGACGCTGCAACTGCGCTTCGAAGACCGTCCCGACGGCTCCATCGCCGTGCGCGACGCCGAACGGGGCGACGTGTTCTGGGTCGTGGAGCCGGGCACCGGCGGCTTCGTGCGCGCGACGATGCGCACGTTCGCCCAAGCTCGCAAACGCGACGACATGGGCGCGCAAGTTCCCTTCAAGCTCGTGCGCTGGCACGATGGGGCTATCACGCTGGAAGATCCCGCGACGAACCGCTCCGTCGAACTCGACGCTTTCGGCGTCGACAACGCCGGCGCCTTCGCTAAGATGTTCGCCGAAAGGGAGGCGAGCCGATGAATCTGCTCAACGTCGTCAGACGCCAACAATACGAATTCCCCTGCACGGTCGAGATCGAACACACCCCCAGAAGCCTGCACGCCCATGTCGAAATCGACGCCGATTTTGTCGTCGAACCCGGCGACGAGGTGCAGGTGCGCGACGCTCCCACCGACGTGCCCTATGGCGAGCGAATCGTCGTCAAGCGCACCGCGATCGTGACGCGCGCCAGCGGGTTCGAGCGCGCCTGGACGCGGCTTTCCGGCATGTTCGAACTTACCGAACTCTACGACGTCAGCTTCACCGATAGGAGGAGCCTGTGAACGCTCCGTTCATGAAACCCGAGCCGTTCAACGCGACCAAGGTCGCGCAGGAGAACACACTGCTCGCGCCCCGGTTCTACACCACCGATTTCGAAGAAATCGACCGCATGGACATCAGTTCCGTCCGCGCGGAATGGGACAAGCTGATGGCCGAGATGCGCGCCGATCCCAACAAAAATCACTTCAAGCGCAACGAGGAGTTTGACGCGGATTTCTCCCACCTGCCGCCCGATCTCGACAAGGAGTTCCGCGACTTTCTCATCAGTTCGATCACGGCCGAGTTCTCCGGCTGCGTGCTTTACGCCGAGATGAAGAAGCGCGCGAAGAACAAAGACATGAAGGACCTGTTCTCCTACATGAGCCGCGACGAAGCCCGCCACGCGGGGTTCATCAACGACATCCTCAAGGATTTCAACATCGGCGTCGATCTCGGCTTTCTCACCAAAGCCAAGAAATACACGTTCTTCCGGCCCAAGTTCATTTTCTACGCCACCTATTTGTCTGAGAAGATCGGCTATGCGCGCTACATCACGATCTACCGTCAATTGGACAAGAACCCCGAGCTTCGCTTCCACCCGATCTTCAAATGGTTCGAGAAATGGTGCAACGACGAGTTCCGCCACGGCGAGGCGTTCGCGCTGCTGATGCGCGCCAACCCCAAACTGTTGACGGGAATCAACCGCTACTGGATCAAGTTCTTCGTGCTGGCGGTGTACGCCACCATGTATGTGCGCGACCATTGCCGCCCGGCCTTCCACAAGGCCATTGGAATGACGCCGGAGGAGTACGACTTCGCCGTCTTCCGCGTGTGCTCGGAGATTTCGCGCCAGACGTTCCCGCTGACGCTCGATCTCGACGATCCCCGCTTCGCCAAAGGTCTGCGCAAGATGGTCCGCATCGCGCAGGCGCATGAGGCGGCCAAGGCGACGCCGGGGCTGTGGGGGCGCTTCATGCGTATGAGTTGCGCGGCGCAGGCTGGGATTACGTTCGTGCAGCTTTATCTGCTGCCGAGCCACGACAATCCGCTGCCGCAAAACATCCGTCTCGCTCCCGTCTGGTGATTGTCAGATGGCCGTGTACGGACTTCCCATTCTCGCCACGCTCGCCCTCTGGTGGGCGAGCACCGGCGCGATCCTGTTCCTGCACGGCTTGCCCACGACCACCTATCGGCACACGATCGCGGGGGCGACCGTTCTCGCCGCCCTCGCCCTGTGGGGCCTCGCCGCGACCGCCAATGACGCCTCGGCGGGCGCCGCCTATGC
>JAYVYJ010000194.1:0-6305 GCA_043784465.1 Hyphomicrobiales bacterium | reverse complement strand
TGGGCGGCGTTTATGCTGACGGAGGCGTTCTCCTCGCTGTTCATCAGCGCCCACCCGATTTTCGGGCCGTTCGGCCCTATCCACATCCTGTCCTTTTTTTTGCTGCTCAACGTCCCGTTCGCGGTCCTGATGGCGCGAAGCGGGCGGGCACGCGTTCACGCCACGACGATGGTCTGGATTTATGCGCTGGCCTTGATTCTCACGGGATTGTTTACGTTGTGGCCAGGTCGCATCATGCATCAGGTCGTTTTCGGCTAGGCGAACGCGCGTGGCTGCGCTACACGGCCACGCATTGCTACTATGCGGCGCCAATGATTGAAATTCGCCGCGGAGTGTGGCAAACGCCACCCGCCCCCGTAACCCACCCCGGATTGAAATGTCGTTCCTGAACTCTCATAAGTTCCAGGACCGTCAGGAAGCCGCCGCCAAAGCCCGCAAGGCGATGGTGGAGAAATTCCAGGCGCGTCCCAAATATGACCCCGCCGATCCCGTCGTGCTCGCCCGAGAGGCCGAGCGCAAGCGGATTATGGAGACCCGGATCGAGCGCGAGAAAGAGCGAGCGATCCGCAAAGCCGAGCAGGAGGCCGCCGAGGCCGCCCGCAAAATTGAAGAAGACGCGAATCGCGCCGAAAGGATGCGTGTCGAAGCGCTCGCTCAGCAGGAGACCGAGGCCTCCCGCGTCGCCGAAATCGAGCGCGTCGAATTCGAGAAGAAACTCGAACGCGACGCCCGCTACGCCGCGCGCAAAGAGCGCAAGAAGAAGAAGCTCAGCGTCGCCGAACGCTGGGGCCGCTAAGGCGGCCTGATCGCCAAGGGCCGCGTCATGCCAGTTCGTCCGCTCAAAATTGGACTTGCCGGTCTTGGCACGGTCGGCGCGGCGCTGGCGCGCCTCGTCGCCGAAAAGCGCGAAGATTTCGCCGCCCGCACCGGGCGGCGTCCGGACATCGTAGCCTATAGCGCCCGCACGGCAGGCGATCGCGGCCTTCCGATGGGGTCAGCGATTTATTTCGCAGACGCGGCCGAAATGGCGGCGTCTGCGGACATCGACGTATTCGTCGAATTGATCGGCGGCGCGGATGGTCCGGCGCTGGCCGCGGTTGAGGCGGCGCTGGCGCGCGGCGCGCCGGTCGTCACCGCCAACAAGGCGATGCTTTCGGCGCATGGCGTCGCGCTGGCCGAGCGCGCCGAAGC
The DNA here is from genome assembly GCA_043784465.1 of Hyphomicrobiales bacterium. Taxonomy (GTDB): domain Bacteria; phylum Pseudomonadota; class Alphaproteobacteria; order Rhizobiales; family Beijerinckiaceae; genus Roseiarcus. The sequence goes on along the minus strand of JAYVYJ010000194.1, from coordinate 5,114 downwards.
GCACGGCGTGGCGCTGGCGTTCGAGGCGGCGGTGGCGGGGGGCGTGCCTGTCATCAAGACTTTGCGCGAGGCGCTGGCGGGCAACCGCATCCAGCGCGTCAGCGGCATCCTCAACGGCACATGCAACTATATTCTCTCGCGCATGGAGGCCGAACGGTTGCCGTTCGAGGTCTGCCTGAAGGAGGCGCAGCGGCTCGGCTATGCGGAGACAGACCCGACGTTCGACATCGGCGGTTTCGACACCGCGCACAAGCTGTCGATCCTTGCGGCGATCGCGTTCGGCGCCCGCATCGACGCGGCGGCGGTTTCGGTCGAGGGCATCGAGAGCATCACGCTCGCCGATCTCGCCGCCGCTGACGAACTGGGCTACCGCATCAAATTGCTGGGCGTCGCCGCGCGCACCGATCACGGCGTTGAGCAACGCGTGCATCCCACGATGGTGGCGAAATCGTCCGCGCTGGCGCAGACTATGGGCGTGCTCAACGCCGTCTCTATCGACGGCGACGCGGTCGGCGCGCTGACGCTGGTGGGGCCGGGCGCCGGGGGCGCCGCCACAGCCTCGGCTGTCGCCTCCGATCTCGCCGACATCGCGCGCGGGGTCGTCGTACCCGCCTTCGGCCGCCCCGTCGCCGCGCTCGTCGAAAACGAGCCCGCTTCGTTGCAACGTCACGAGGGCGGTTATTACGTGCGGCTCTCCGTACTCGACAGGCCGGGATCGCTCGCCACAATTGCGCGGCGTATGGCCGACCGGGGCATCTCGCTCCAATCGCTGATGCAGAGGCCCGGCGACCGCGCCGACGCCTCGCATGCGGAGGTCGCCATCATCACCCATGCGACCACCGAAACCCTGATTCGCGAGGCGCTTGAGCTTACCGTTCAAGACGGCGTGGTCAGCGACAAGCCGCAGGTGATCCGCATCGAGCGGCCTTGAGCGTCAAGTTTCAGTGATCGGACTGCGCTTCCATCCATCCTGAATCCGGATATTGCGAAAACTCGGTCACCAGCGCGTCGCGGAACCTGAAAAAGTCGATAAAATCGCACTGATACCGGCGGCCGGACTCGCGCCAGCGTCCTACCGCCGTGCGATGGACCACGACCCGGTCGCCGTCGATTACGATTTCGTGCAGGACGGAAACAATATTTTCTAGCGAGGCGCCCAATTTGCGCAAGTTCGCCGCCGCCGCCGACCGGCCCTGCGAGGGCGGCGCCGCGCCGATCCAGTGGCCGGTCGTAGCCATTTTCACGTCCGGCGACATTTGCGCTATCATCGCCTCGATATCGCCGTGCGCCCACAGATCGTAAATTCGTCGCACGCGCCTTTCGGTCGGCGCTCGCTCCAGATTTCCCATAAGCCTAAGCGTGTCCTCGCTCAGCACAGCGCGACCTCTAATCCGGATTCAACTACGACTTGCCTAAGGCAGAAGCCGTCGCCACGGCAAGTTACAAATTTACGAGGGATTGGTCGTCGCGAATGCGCTGACGTCGGCCAGGGCGGCGAGGCCCGGCGTGATCTCGGCCGTCGCGCGGGCGGCGCGGGCTTGCGGCCGACGTCCAGCGCCGGGACATGGCGGTTGCCCAGCGCCAGCGCCGCCATCGTGAGGCAAAGCGCGACTTTGACGACGGGACCGGCACGGTAGGACGTAAGCGCCCGCCCGGGCGGCAGGCCTTTCACCATTGCGGCGTCAAGCGTCCCGGTGACGAGCACGACCGGCACGGCGAAATGGCTGCGCCGAAGAGGAGCACGCGCGTTGCGAAGTGTAGAAACCCCGCGGCCGCCAAACCGGCGTCCAAGGCTTTACATGCCTTTCATAGGCGCCATGGGGCCGGACGCGCCCGCGCTTTCTATCGGCATTTCGAGCGCTGTAGACCCCGCATGAGCGAACGTCAGCGTCGCACGGACCGATCCGCCTTTCACGAGCGGCGCCTTCAGGCCGACGAACATCAGGTGATTGCCGCCGGGCGCAAATTTGACCGCGCCATGAGCGGGGATTTCGACGCCGTCGGTGAGTTCGCGCATTTCCATGACGCCGTCGGCCATTTTCATTTCATGCATCTGCACCTTGGCGAAATCGGTCGAGATCCAGGTGAGCCGGTCGGCGGCGGGGCCGTCATTCCGGATCGTCAAATAGCCGGCGCCGACTTCTGCGCCCTTTGGCGTCGCACGAGCCCAAGGGTTTTCAATGGTTAGGTCCCCTAGTTTCACGCTTTGCGCGAAGCCGGGCGACAGGGTGAGAGCGAGCGCGAAGAATCGGAAAAGCGTTTTCATGAGCGGAGCCTTGGCTGAAGTGAGTCATATCCCGGTGAAGGCGATATCGTCGCGGGTGGAGTGGCTATCGAGGGAGACCATCCTTCATTTGACGACGTTGGTTTCTGGCGCGAGCGTATCGACGATCTTGAGGATCAAAGCTTTGCCGTCGTCCGGCGCCGCCGTATTCTTGCCGACAGGGACCGCTCCGCCGGGGCCGGTGACATGCGCCAAAGTGAATTTCGGCTTTGTGCCGTCGGAGAAGTTGAGGCGGATTTCGGCGGTCGGGGCGACGGCGTCGTCTGCGGATGACGAGACGCTTTCGAGCTTCCGATTTAAGCCTCTCCCGATCCGATGGACGAAGGGTTCGTTCGATCAAAGCGAGGGGGCGGGCCTCGGGCGAAGAAGAGGCCGAGACTTTCGGACGGGGACCAGCTCTCAGCTAAAAGCACAAGCCGGTCTGCGCCGGGGAGCGGCGCGCCTGAGGGGGAGACGAGCGAGGCGGGGACTGGGGGCTGCGATGGGTCGGCGAGCCGGCACAAAGCGCAGGCGTCGTGGCGGGCGGTTGAATCCGGGGGCGCGCCCTCGTCCTGGACGCAGATCATGAGGGGCGCTCCTAGCACCCGGGACAGCGCGGCGGAGGCGGCGCGAGGATCTTGGCCCGCGTGGGCCGCCTGCGCGCCCGGGGCGAGGATCTTGGCGAGGAGCGCGACGGCGACGGTAAATAGCGCCACGCGAACGCCAATCACTTCGAGCGCCGTTCGCGCGGGCTTGGCTCTTGTCTCGCCGCGTCGGCGCACCGGCGCCCCCATGGCTTTTCACCCGATTGAACGATGCGGGCGGCGGGGCGTCAAGTCAACAAGAGCCCGCCCTGCGGGAAACCCGCTTCACCCGATGTTAACCGAGACGGGTTGCTGTGGCGAACATGTGCGGCTTCGCCCCTTGACCTTTCGCGTCTCCACGCTTTCACCGAGCGGGGCCGCCCGATTGCGGCGCGAACGCGTCGTCGCCATCGCCATGATGGCGTTCACGCTCGTTTGTTTCACAGCGCTCGACTCCTGCGCCAAATTCCTCTCGCGCGACCTCCCGGCGATGCAGATCGTCTGGGCGCGCTACATGGGCGCGGCGGTCGTCGCGGCGATGGCGACGCGCGTCGTCGCCCGGCCGCGCCTGCTGCGCTCGCGCCGGCCGGGATTGCAGACGCTGCGCTCGTTGTTGCTGTTCGGCGCGACGATCGGCAATTTTCTGGCGCTGCGAAGCCTGCAACTCGCCGAGACCTCGACCATCGCCTTTCTCGCGCCGATCTTCATTGCGCTGCTGGCGGGGCCGCTGCTGGGAGAATGGCCGGGGCGTGCGCGTTGGGTCGCGATTCTCGTGGGGTTTGCGGGCGTGCTGCTGGCGACGCGACCGGGTGCGGCGACGTTTCAACCGGTCGTCCTCGTCGCGGTCGGCGGCGCGCTGTGCGGGGCCGGCTATTCGCTCGCCACCCGCGGGCTCGCGGGGCGCGATTCCGGGCAGACGACGCTGCTGTGGACGCAATTCGCGGGAGTGGCGATCCTGACGCCGCTGCTGCCCTGGATCTGGATCGCGCCGCCGAACGCGCGCGACTGGGCGCTGCTGGCGGCGCTGGGCGCGCTCGGCGCGGTCGGCCACAGCTTCCTCATCATGGCGCACCAGCGGGCGCCCGCCTCGACGCTCGCGCCATTCAACTACACGCAGCTCATCTGGATGACCGCGTCGGGTTTTCTGGTGTTCGGCGATTGGCCCCCGCCGGGCACACTCGCCGGCGCCGGGCTGGTGGGCGGCTGCGGGCTGTTTATGTTGTGGCGGGAGCGGCGGGAGAGGGCCAAGGAATAAGTTGATGATCTCTGTAGATTGTGTTTAAAACCTAGCTATGAGCCTGTCGTTTTTGCACGCGATCAACCCGCTATATTCGATATCCGGGTTCGTTGTTGGTCTGCTCGTCGGCTTCACCGGCGTCGGCGGCGGGTCGCTGATGACCCCGCTGCTGGTCCTGCTATTCGGCATCCATCCCTCGACGGCGGTGGGAACTGACTTGCTCTACGCGGGGCTGACCAAGATCGGCGGCTCGGCCGTTCATAGTTTCAACGGCGCGGTGGACTGGAAAGTGGTCCGGCGGCTGGCGTCAGGCAGCGCCCCGGCGGCGCTCGTGACGCTGTTAGGGCTTTCCTATTTCGGCAGGGGCTCCGCAACGACTCAGCATCTCATTTCGACGACGCTCGGCTTCGCGCTGCTCTTGACCGCCGTGACGCTGATCGCCCGCAAATGGCTGATCGCCCGCTATGGCAAACTCATGGAGGGCGCAAGCGACGCCCGCATCGGATGGCTGACGACGCTGCTCGGAGCGGCGCTCGGCGTGCTGGTGACGGTCTCCTCGGTCGGGGCCGGGGCGCTGGGCGTAACCGTGTTGATCATTCTCTATCCCAAGGCCCTCGCCGTGCGGATCGTGGGGTCCGACATCGCCCATGCCGTGCCGCTGACGCTGATCGCGGGCGCTGGACACTGGTGGATGGGGTCGGTCGATTTCGCGATGCTCGCTTCGCTGCTGATCGGCTCGGTGCCCGGCATCATGATCGGCAGCCACTTCGCTTCGCGCGTGCCCGACAGCGTGCTGCGCCCGCTGATGGCGGGCACGCTGGCGCTGGTGGGCGGCAAGCTTGCGCTCTAACGGCTGACGTAAGCGCGCCAGCCGCCAAAGGACGTCACGTCCTGAGCGCCCTGAAGCGCCACGGGTTCGGCCAGAAATCCCTTGGGGTTCGTCCCGTCGTCGAGCCGTAGCGTGCCGATGCCCAGCGGCGCGGGAATCGCGGCCACGAAGGCGCCGAAGCCCGCCTCGTCGAGCGCCCAT
>JAYVYJ010000193.1:0-31480 GCA_043784465.1 Hyphomicrobiales bacterium | reverse complement strand
GTGCCCAACCATATGGCGGTCGGCGGGGCGGACAATCCCTATTGGCTCGATCTTCTGGGGAAGGGCCCCGACAGCGCCTATGCGGATTTCTTCGACGTCGATTTCGCCGCTCCCGGCCTAGACGGCAAAATCCTCGCGCCGTTCTTGGGGGCGCCCTACGAGGAGGCGCTGCGTAACGGCGACCTCGTCGTGAAGCCACGTGGCGAGAATGACGCCTTCGCCATTTTCTACGCCGAACATTGCTTCCCGCTGCGCGACGTGGATCAGGCGGCGATCCGTGTCGAGGGGGTCGCGGTTTTTCAGGATCCCGTTCGCCTTCGCGCGCTCATCGAGGCGCAGCATTATCGCCTCGCCTATTGGCGCGCCGCCAACGACAGCCTCAACTTCCGCCGCTTCTTCGAGATCACGACGCTGGCGGGCGTGCGCATCGAGCGGCCGGAGGCTTTCGATAAAACGCACGCCGTCCCGCTGGCGCTATACGCGCAAGGCCTCATCGACGGCGTGCGCGTGGATCACGTCGACGGCCTCACGGATCCCGCCGGGTATTGCACGCGGCTGCGCGACGCGCTGGAGGCCCGACGCGGCGAGCGTCCTGAAGGGCGGCGCGGCGAGGCCTATGTGATCGTCGAGAAAATTCTCGCCGGAGACGAGGCCCTGCCCCGCTGGCCGATCCACGGGACGACAGGCTACGACTTCATGAACGAGGTGTCCGCGCTTCAGCACGACGAGACGGGCGCGGCGCCCCTGCGCGCCTATTGGGCGGGGATCAGCGGGCGCACGCCCGATTTCGAGCCTGAGGAGGATATCGCCCGCGTCGAACTGCTGGAACGCAATTTCGCCGGCCAGCTCGACGCGTTGGTCGAGACGCTGCATGGAGCGGCGTTCGAGATCGAGGGGGACCGCGACCTCACCAGGGGCGCCCTGCGGCGAGCTTGCGTGGCCGTCATCCGCCATCTGCGGGTTTATCGCTCCTACGCCCTGGGCGGCCTCGACAATCCCGGAGCCGGCGCGGACCTCGCCAAGGCTTTCGCGCGCGCCGCCCAGGCCCCCACGCGCGACGACGAAGCGTTGGCGCTCTTGCGCCGCGTCCTCGACGTTCCCAGCGAAAGCCCGCTTGTCGCCGAGGCGATCCGCCGTTTTCACCAGCTTTGCGCGCCGGTCGCCGCCAAGGCCGTGGAGGACACCGCCTTCTATCGCCATATGCCGCTGCTCTCGCGCAACGACGTGGGCTTCGACGCCGCGCGGCTGAGCCTGACGATCGCCGAATTTCATGTCCGCATGCAGGCGCGCGCTGCGGATTGGCCGCATGCGATGTTGACCACCGCCACGCACGATCACAAGCGCGGCGAGGATTCCCGCGCACGTCTTGCGACCCTGAGCGAAATTCCTGAAGTCTGGACGCTGCGCGCCCGCACGTGGAGCGGACTGAACACCCCGCTGCGGGCGGAGGGTTACGACCGCGCTGACGAATACGCGCTGTTTCAGACGCTCGTAGGCGCCTGGCCGCCAGGGCTGGGCGCCGACGACGGCGCAGGCCTCGCCGCCTTCGTCACCCGGCTCGCCGGATGGCAGGCCAAGGCGCTGCGCGAGGCCAAGCTGCGCTCAAGCTGGCTGACCCCCAACCTGGCCTACGAGCAGATCGCCGAGCGATACCTGCGCGCCGCGCTCGATCCCGCCCGCAGCGGCGCTTTTCTGGCCGATCTCGCCGGCTTCGTATCGGCCCTGGCGCCGGCGGGCTACGCCAACGCGTTGGCCCAGACCGCGCTGCGTTGCCTGCTTCCCGGCCTGCCGGACCTCTATCAGGGCTGCGAGCTGTGGGATTTTACGCTTGTCGATCCCGACAACCGCCGCGAAGTCGATTTCGACGCGCGGGAGCGCTTGCTGGAGGAAGGCGGCGACATCGCCAGCGGCGCGAGCAAGCAGAAGCTGATCCGTTGCCTGCTAAGGCTGCGACGCGAGCGACGGGACTTGTTCGCGTTTGGCGACTACGTCCCTCTCGCTGTGGACGCTCCCGCGCCCGTGCTCGCCTTCGTGCGACGGCGCGGCGCCGAGGCCGTTCTGGCGGCGGTCGCTCCGCGCATGGGCTCAGCGTTGTTTGGCGCCGCAGGGATCTCCGCGTCGCCCGAGATCTGGGGCGGGGCGAGGCTGCCCTTCGACGCGTCGGACTTTGCGGGCGTGACGGCGAGCGCGCAGTCAGCCGACCGTCCTCTTCTCGCCGATCTCTTCCGCGAAGGGCCAGTCGCCGTGCTGGTGCGTTGAAGCCATCTGCGCTTGCGCCGCTCCGTCGTCGCCGCGCGCCAGCAAAGCGGTCCGGCGCCTCCCAGATCCGCTGTCGGAAGGAAAGCTGCGACCAGATGGAAGCTCTAACCGCCGAGCATGAGGCTCGACAGCGAAGATGAGTTGAAGAGCGGCGAATAGGGGGTGAGATAAGCTAGCGACGAGGCGTTCGAACTGACGATCCCGCCCAAGACGCTCGCCGCCGCCGATAGCGTCGTGGGCGCATTGCCGTCGGCGACCGTCAGCGACGACGTCGCTCCCGAACCCGGCCCATAGGCGGCGTCATAGCTCGCGGTAAAGCGCTCGACGAGTTGTTTGAGTTTGGTGGGATTGTTGAGATCGGCGACGGGGACAAGCTTGCCTATCGCCGTGGCCTCCTTGTCGATCTGGGCGGCGTTGGCGGTGGAGGGCAGGTTGAAGATCGTCTGCACGGTCTCAAGCAGGTTCTTGTCGCCGAGCAGGCCGTAAGCGTTCGTGATCGTCGGCGCCACGCGCTGGAAATAGAGCGCAAGCTGAACGCCGGGATTGCTGGCGCCCTGATCGGCTTCGAGTTGCTGTTCGACATAATTGCCGGTCGTCTTGGCGATCGAGACGGCGGATGTCGGCGAGGCCGATCCGGTCGCGGAAAAATTGAACGCGGCGGCGAATTTCTTCCAATTTCCGTTCGGCAAAATGTTGGCGAGCGCCCTTGGGCTTGTCATTCCCTGGTTCAAAACCTGCCGGATCAGCGCCTTGTTGTTGATCTGGTCGCCCAAGCCGAAGGCATGCAGCGCATAGGACAACAGGCGGTAATCGCCTACGAGTTGATCGGCCGTTTGCACTTTGCCGATGTTGGCGTTGTAATACGCCGTCGCCGTCTTGACGGCGGGCGACTGGGCTTCCCGCTTCTGATACCGTGCGAGATTGTTTTTGATTGAAAGATAGGTCGTCGTCGTATTGATCATATTTCGCCTGTCAAGACTCGTCTCGCCAGTCGAGACTTGTTTGGCCAGCAGAAACTGGCTCCATCCAGCCCGCAGAACCCGCGCCGTCCAGCGCGCGCGAGGGGCGCCGCGCTCACGTTCGCGCCAGAAACCTTACGCCGACCTGATTGGCCTGCCGCCATACCACCTCGACGGTGCCGATGACGCGTGTGGAATCGGCTCTCAGTTGAAACACGTCCGGCAGGTCATGGCCGCTGGCGGAAGACACCCGGGCGCCCTCCACCGTGAGATCGATGATGCGGCAGTCGATGACCGGCCAGACGCCGCCAGGATCGGCCCAGGCCGGGACGTTGACAGTGCGGCGCTTGCCGACCCTGCGATCCCCTTCACTCTCCGAATGCATCGGCGCCTCCGCAAACTTTAAATTATAGACATGCGCGGCAAAGGTTAAACAATACTATCACTATATGTTTAAACTTGTTGCGACTTGCATCAACTCTCCATCAGGGCCTGAACATGCGCGGCCGCCGAGCGGGCGAGCCCCTGAAGATCGTAACCGCCTTCGAGCAGAGAGACGACGCGCCCCTGGGCATGACGGCGCGCCAACTTCGCCAGAGCGCGCGTCGCCCAGGCGAAATCGGCCTCGGTGAGTTGGAGATGGCCCAGCGGATCGCGATAATGCGCGTCGAAGCCGGCCGAAATGATGACGAGGTCGGGCGCGAAATCGTGCAGGCGCGGCAGGATCGCGGTCTCCATCGCCTCGCGAAACGTGTCGCCGCCGTCGCCCGCCGACAGCGGCGCGTTGACGATCTGGCCATGTTCGCCGCGCTCGGAGAGCGCGCCGGTGCCGGGAAACAAAGGCATCTCGTGGGTGGAGGCGTAGAGCACGCTTTTGTCGTCCCAGAAGATCGCCTGGCTTCCATTGCCATGATGCACGTCGAAATCGACGATCGCGACGCGCTCGGCGCCGTGGGCGGACTGCGCGTGCCGGGCGGCGATCGCTGCGTTGTTGAACAGGCAGAAGCCCATTGCGGTGGCGAATTCGGCATGGTGGCCGGGCGGGCGCGTGGCGACGAAGGCGTTCTTCGCCCGGGCGCCCATCACTTCGTCCACAGCGTAAACGGCGCCCCCTGCGGCGCGCAGCGCGGCTTCGAAGGTGCCTGGCGACATGGTCGTGTCGTCGTCGATCCGCACCCGGCCGCTGGCGGGCGACAATCGCTCCAACGCCTCGACATATTCGAGCGGATGCACGCGAATCAGCGCGTCTTTCGTCGCACGCGGCGCCGTTTCGCGCGCGAGGGGTTGAAACGTCTCGGCTTCGAGCGCGCGCTCGACCGCGCGGTAGCGGTCGGGCCGCTCGGGATGGCCCTCGCCCATGTCATGTTCGAGACAGGCGGGATGCGAGACGAGCAGCGTGGCCATCGATCCTCCCCGGTTTGCCCCTCCTACATCGCCCCGCGGCGGCGCTTTGCCAATGGCCTATTTTTCCGCCTCCGGAACCGGCTCGCTCGCACAGGTCATGGCGGCGGCCTGCGCTTGCGCGCTGGCCACGAGATCGGCGCTTTCGCTGAGCGCCCGCGCCATCACAAATCCCTTGGCGCTGGGCGAGACGATGCGCAGGTCGTCGGAGGGATTGTCTTCGTCGTCTCGGGCTTTCAGCATACGCAATTGTTCCGGCGTCACGATCAGCGCCTCCATGCGGCCCTTGTTGGCCGCCCGGTCGGTGAGGGCGTAAAACACGATTCCGCGCCGCGAATGAAACGACAGCGACGCAAAGCCCGCCCGCCCCAGCGGCGCGCGCGCCCGCACCGGCCCCCCGCCGAGATCGTAAAGGCAGACGGCCCCCGCCACGGCAGGGTCGGCGAAAGGGATCGCCTTCGAACCGGGCGAGGCGGGCGGCAACGCGACCGTGACGAACGGGCGGCCCAAGGCTTCCACCCTCGCATAGGCGTCGCGCTCCGCCACGGCCGGAATGGCCAGCGTCGAGGTCAGATGCACGAGGCCCGCCAGCACGACCACGACGGCGAGCGTCCAGGCGACGCGGGCGGGCGAGAGCCGTTTCATGCGCAGCGCCCGCGCTCGATGCGCGGCGCGCCTGCGGCGTCGGCCCCGGCGTTAAGACCCGTCAGCGCGGGGTCGTAGAGCCGGAGCGCCAGCACGAACGTTCCCTGCCCGGCCAGCGGCAACCAATTGCCAGGCTGCGCCCGCGCCGAAAGGGAAATCCAGAACCCCCCGTCCGGCGCCCGCAGAATTTCGCCTGATCTCAAAACATAGCGCCCCGCCACATTTTCCAGGGGAAAGCCGGCGTCGTCCTCGACGCTCAGCGTCCAGTAGCGCGCAGGCGGCGCATGCGGTCCAACGCGATAAAGGCATCGCGCGTCCAGCGCGCGCCCGTCGCTATCCACCTGCGCCGCCAGCCGCAGACCCTCGCCGAGGCCCAACGCAATCTCGCCGCTGCGCTCGACGCGCGCGCGCGCATACGGGTCGGCGTCGGCGGCGCCTGCGCGCGCGGGCGTGCGCCACGGTCCGAACCGGTCGACCGAGATCGGCAAAGTTCCCGTCAGCGCGGCCTGCGTGGTCCACAGACCCAGCGCCAGGCCCGCCAACCCCAGAAGAACCGCATAGGCGTAGACGCGCAAGCCGCCGCTCACGGGACCATCACGCGCAGCGCCGCCGAGGCCGAACGCTCGCGCGCCTCGCGCGTCAGCGCCTCGATGTCGGCGAGGGCGCCAAGGCTCCGGGCCGGAAGCGTCGGCGGCCGGGCGGGCGCCTCCTGGGCCGCCGCGCCCGCCTTGGAATCGGCGACGGCGGGCGCCGGAGGCGCAGGGGGCACGCCGTAAGGCGGGCGCACGTCGAGACTGCGGTGGGCGTAGGCCATGATTTCGCGCCAGCTGGCGGCGGGCAGCGTGCCGCCCGTCATGTCGCCCATCGGCGACCCGTCGTCGTTGCCGAACCAAACGCTGCCTACCAGATTGCCGGTGAAGGCGTTGAACCAGGCGTTGGTGGAATTGTTAGTGGTGCCGGTCTTGCCGGAGATCGCCAGACCCGGAATCTGCGCGCCGCGCCCGGTGCCTTCGGTCAGCACATGGGTCATGATGTTGTTCATCTCGGCGATCCTGTCGGGTGGCGCGACCTGCTCGGTCGTCCCCGCGTCACGCTCGAACGTGTAGACCACCTGCCCCCGGCTGTTGCGGATTTCCACCGCCGCATGCGGCGCCGCGCGCCGGCCCCCATTGGCGAGCGTCGCGTTGGCGCCGACCATCTCGATCATCTTCACCTCGTCCGCGCCGATGGGCAGCGACACGGTGTCGACCAGCGGCGTGGTGAGGCCGAGCTTGCGCGCAAGCTCGACGATCTTCTGGCGCCCCAGAGTGGCGATGCGCGCCAGATGATAGGGCTTGCCCGGCGGCCAATAGGCCTCGCCGATCTTCACCGACAACCAGATCGCGGCGGTGTTGTAGGACAGCGCCAGAGCCGTCTGCATCGCCATGCGCCCGCCGCGCTCGTTCTCGTAATTATGCACGCAATAATCGCCGATGCAGATGCCCGACGCGTCCACGGCGGTGGCGGCGTGAAACTTGTTGGTCAGCAGCGCCGCCAGATAGACGATGACCTTGAACGAGGAGCCGGGTTGGCGCAGCGCGTCGGTGGCGCGGTTGAACTGGCTGGCGCCGTAATCGCGCCCGCCCACGATGGCGCGCACCAGCCCGTCCGGCTCGGCGATCACCGCCGCCGCCTGCTTGGCGTGGTAGGCCGGCGCCTCGACGCGCAGCTTTTCCTCCAGCACGCTTTCCGTCTTTTGTTGCAGGCTCTGGTCGAGCCCCGTGCGCACGATCAGCACCCGCTCGCCGCCCAGCTTGTCGGCGGCGGCGAGTTGCTTGATCTCGGCGAACGCGTAGTCGAGATACCAGTCGGGACTTGTACTTTCCGAGCGTGCAATGGGCGTGGCCGGGTTTCGCCGCGCCGCATAGACCTGCGCCTCCGACATGAACCCGGCGTCCACCAGATTGCTCAACACGTCGTTGGCGCGCGCTCGGGCGGCGGGCAGGTTAACGCCGGGCGAGAATTTCGTCGGCGCTTTGAACAGCCCCGCCAGCATCGCGGCCTGCGCCAGCGTCACGTCGCGCGCGGATTTTCCAAAATAGTGCCGGGCGGCGGCCTCCACCCCGAACGTGCCGCCGCCCATGTAAGCGCGGTCCAGATAGAGGCTGAGAATCTCGGGTTTCGTCAGCCGCCGCTCCAGCCACAACGCAAGAAACGCCTCCGTGATCTTGCGCGAGATCGACCGCTCGTTGCTCAGGAACACGTTTTTCGCGAGCTGCTGGGTGATCGACGATCCCCCCTGCACCACCCCGCCCGCATGGGCGTTGACGGTGACGGCGCGCAACGTGCCGATCAGGTCGATGCCGAAATGCTGGAAAAAGCGCCGATCCTCGGTCGCCAGCACCGCCTTGACGAGCACGTCGGGCAATTGGTCGAACGGCACGGTCTCGTCATGCTCGACGCCGCGCCGCCCGATCTCGACGCCGTAACGGTCCTGAAATAGGACCGCGTAATCGGCGCGCTTGAGCCAATCCTCATCCGCCGTGGCCCGCATGGCGGGCTGGGCGAGCGCGATCGCGACGATAAGCCCGAGGATGCCGATGGTGACAGCCTCGCCGGCGAGATCGAGCGCAAGCTTGGGAAGGCCGCGCAGGCGCAGCCGCTCCGACGCGGCGGCGAGGGTCGCATAGGCCGACGCCGCGCGCCGACCGGCCTCGTAAAGCGAAGAATCGAGCCAGGCGTCGGCGGCGAGCAGACTGCGGCGCAACGAGCGCAGCAGCCGGGAGGCGAGGGGCGGAACCAGCACGATAGGCCTTAAGGCTTCAGCTCGTTAGCCTAGCACATCGCCGCGCCGGAACAAAAATCGACGGCGATGGGGAAAGCGACTTTGCGCGTCGTCCCCACAGGCGCCGCCGCCTCGAAAAACATGTCTCTTCAAAATTCGATCATTAGCGACGCTCATATCAAGCCAACGTTTACCTCTTCGCGGGATGGTCAGGTCAACCCAACCCACGAGGGCGCCATGCTGTTGATGTCCAAAAAGAAGCATGCCGAACTGCGCGAAGAGATCGAAAGGCTTAGCGCCGTCAAGCGACGGGCGGATGTGCTGGACGCATCCTGCGGCATCGGGCTTTGGGACGCCGTGCTCTGCAACGCCGACGCGATGCATCCCGAAAGCGTTTGGACATGGTCGTCCGAATTCCGCCGCCTCCTCGGCTTTTCCTCGCGCAGCGATTTTCCCGATGTGGTCCACTCCTGGTCGGACCGTTTGCATCCCGACGATGCGCCGCCAACTTTTGCGGCCTTCGCCAAGAGCCTCGAAGACACGTCGGGGCGGTGCAGCTACGATGTGGAATACCGCATGAAGATGCGCAACGGCGATTTCCGATGGTTCCGCGCGACCGGCGGCTGCAAGCTCGACGTCAACGGGCGCATTCACGCCTGCGGATCGTTTTCCGACATCCATGAAGCCAAAGTCACCCAAGGCCGTATCGAGTCCGGGGCGGGAGCCGCCCGAGAGTTCTTCGCCGCCATGTCGGAAGCGCTGGAGCGTCTCGCGGACGGCGATCTCGGGGCGGTGATCGACGCCGAACTTCAGGGACAATACGCGGCCATCAAGGCGACGTTCAACGAGGCGGTCGGGCGCATGCGCGACGCGCTGATCGAAGTCGCCCAGGCGTCCGACAACATCCGCGACGGCACCCGGCAGATCAATTCGGCGTCAGACGACCTGTCGCGCCGGCTCGCGGAGCAGGCCGCCTCGATCGTGCAGACCTCCGCCGCGATGGGCGAGATCGCCGGCACGGTCAAGCGTACGGCGGAAGGCTCGCAACGCGCCGCCGCCGCCACCGCGGCGGCGCGGCTGGACGCGGAAAAATCCGGCGAGGTCGTGCGCCAGACCGTACAGGCGATGGGAGAGATAGAAGGCTCCGCCAAACAAATCAGCCAGATCATCGGCGTGATCGACGAGATCGCGTTCCAGACCAACCTCCTGGCGCTCAATGCAGGCGTGGAGGCCGCGCGGGCGGGCGACGCGGGCAGAGGGTTTGCGGTCGTCGCCTCGGAAGTGCGCGCCCTCGCGCAACGCTCCGCCGAAGCCGCCCGGGAGATCAAGGGCCTGATCTCGGCCTCGACAAGTCATGTCGCGAAGGGCGTCGGTCTCGTGGATTCCACCGGCAAGACTTTGCAGAACATTATCGCAAAGGCGGCGGAGGCGGCCGATCTGGTGAGCGCGATTTCGAGTTCGGCCCAGGCGCAAGCCGGCAGCATCGATCAGATCAACGACGCCGTGAGCCAGATGGGCCAATTGACGCAGGCGAACGCGGCGATGGTCGTGGAAGCGGCCGCCTCCAACCGCTCTTTGAGGCAGGACGCCGAGCAAATGGAAACGCTGGTGGGCAAGTTCACGCTGCGCGCCGAAGCACGCCGGCCCGAGCCGGCGCCGGCGCCGGCGTCGGCGCACGGACGGGCGGGCGCAATTCGCCGGGCGTCGCGCGCCGCCGCCTGAGGGGATGGGCGCCTGCATTGCGCAGCCCTCGCCCGCCGCGCTACACGCGGAGCATGCCCGATCTCGACCGCCTCGTTCTCGCGCTTGCGCAAATCTCGCCCATAGTCGGCGATATCGACGGCAATCTTGCCCGGCTGCGCGCCGCCCGGCGCGAGGCCACCGCCTTCGGCGCCGATCTCATGCTGGCGCCCGAGCTTTTCCTTTCCGGTTATCCCCCCGAAGATCTCGTGCTGAAGCCCGCTTTTCAGGAGGCCTGCCGCACCGCCTGCGAGGCGCTGGCGCTCGACACCGCAGACGGTGGCCCCGCCGTCCTTGTCGGCCTGCCGTGGGTCGAGGAGCTTAAACTCTACAACGCCGTCGCGCTGCTGGCCGGGGGCCGAATCGAGGCCGTGCGGTTCAAGGTCGACCTGCCCAATTACGGCGTGTTCGACGAGAAGCGGGTGTTCGCCCCTGGTCCCGATCCCGGCCCGATCATTTACCGTGGCGTGCGCATCGGCGTACCGATCTGCGAAGATATCTGGGGGCCGGACCCGGTCGAATGCATCGCCGAGACCGGCGGTGAAATCCTGCTCGTGCCAAACGCCTCGCCTTACGAGCGCGACAAGCTCGGCGTGCGCCACAGCGTCGCCGTCGCGCGGGTCGTCGAGACGGGACTGCCGCTGGTCTATCTCAACGCGGTTGGCGGGCAGGACGAACTCGTGTTCGAGGGCGGCTCCTTCGTGCTCAACGCGGATAGTTCGCTAGCCGTGCAGCTTCCCGGCTTCCGCGAGATGGTGGCGCGCGTGGTTTTCGAGCGTCGCGCCGGCGGCTGGGCCTGCGGGGAAGGCGCGCGCGAAATCGTGCCGCAGGGCGACGAGGGCGATTACGCCGCTTGCGTGCTGGGCCTGCGCGATTACGTCGAGCGCAACCGGTTTCCTGGCGTGGCGTTGGGCATGTCGGGGGGGATCGATTCTGCCCTATGCGCCGCGATGGCGGTCGACGCTCTGGGCGCGAGCCGCGTTCACGCGATCATGCTGCCCTACAAATACACCAGCGCCGCCTCGCTCGCGGACGCCCAAAGCTGCGCCATGGCGCTGGGCTTGCGCTACGACGTGCTGCCCATCGCGGAGCCCGTGGAGGCGACCGAGCGGGCGCTCAGCGTCTTGTTCGCCGGACGCCCGCGCGACCTGACCGAGGAGAACATCCAGAGCCGCGTGCGCGGCCTGCTGCTGATGTCGATCTCCAACAAGCTCGGAGCCATGATCGTCACCACCGGCAACAAGTCGGAAATGTCGGTGGGTTACGCCACGCTCTATGGCGACATGAACGGCGGCTTCAACCCGATCAAGGATCTCTACAAGATGGAGGTGTTCCGCCTCTGCGCTTTGCGCAACCGCTGGCGGCCCGAGGGCGCGTTTGGGCCCCCGGGCGTCGTCATCCCGCCTTCCATCATCGAAAAGCCGCCCTCCGCCGAATTGCGCGAGGACCAGAAGGACGAAGACTCCCTGCCGCCCTACCCCGTGCTCGACGCGATCCTTTACGCATTGGTCGAGCAGGAGCGCCGCGTCGCCGACGTCGTCGCCGATGGGCATGATCCCGAGACCGTCAAGCGCGTCGAACGCCTGCTGTATCTGGCCGAATACAAGCGCCGCCAATCGGCGCCCGGCGTCAAGGTCGGGACCAAGAATTTCGGCCGCGACCGCCGCTATCCCATCGTCAACCGTTTCCGCGACAAGGGCGAGGCCGCCCGCGCGCCCGACGCTGCGCTGGCGCCGGCGCGCGCTCAAGGGTCCGCCGAGCGTTTCGAAGAGTGATACGGGCTTCCCGCGGAAGGACGCGGTCGGTTAGAAGGGGACGGACGGCTGCGCGCGGCGAAGACTCCAACCGTTTTGACGCGCATCACGCGGACTTGAAGACGCGCGGAGAAGCAATTCCCGTTTCGATGCGTATCTCCTTTATCAGGCCGCGCGCCTCGAACGCGCGGCGATTTGGAGAAACTTCCGTGATCAAAATCTTGACCGCCGCCGCGTTGATCGCGGCATCCTTCGCAGCTGCCCCCGCTTTCGCCGCGACGGGCGACAATTATCAGGCGCAGTCCTACGGGGACCCGTCCTACAATAATCGCTACCAGAACGACTATCAGGAGAACCCGGCGTTCACTCAAGGATGCCCGCGCGGCTCCATTCCGCAGTCGTTCCCCGGCGGCAGTGGACGGCGCTGCGCGCTGCCCAACGGCGGCTACACTTACTGAGCGGAATTTGAAGTCAGCCGTCTCGCAGGCGCGAGGCGGCGCTTGACTCGCGCGGAGCGTTCGGCGACGCCATCGCCATGCCCGCCGTCGCTTTCGTCCTCACCCTGTCCTGCCCCAACCGGCCCGGCATCGTCGCCACAGTGTCGGCCGCATTGTTCGAGGGCGGGTTCAACATTTCTGACGCTCAGCAGTTCGACGATTCCGAGACTGGCCGCTTCTTCATGCGCGTCGCGTTTAACGCGGTGGCCCAAGCCCCCTCCCCGGACGATTTGCACGCCCGCTTCACCGACATAGCCCGCCGATTCGAAATGACCTGGACGCTGCGCGGCGCCCACGAAAAAAAGCGCGTGGCGCTTGTCGTCTCCCGCTTCGATCATTGTCTAGCCGATCTGCTCTACCGCTGGCGAAATGGCGAGTTGGCTATGGTTCCCGTCTGCGTCATCGCCAACTATCCGCGCGACGCCTACGCCGACCTCGATATCGGCGACATCCCTTTCCATCATCTGCCCGTCACCAAACAAACCAAGATGGAGCAGGAAGCGCAGCTCTGGGAGACGGTGAAGGCGTGTGGCGCCGATCTCGTCGTGCTCGCGCGCTATATGCAGATTTTGTCGGACGGCCTCGCTGCCAAGCTTTCCGGCCGTTGCATCAACATCCATCACTCGTTTCTGCCCGGCTTCAAGGGCGCAAGGCCCTATCATCAGGCGCATGATCGTGGCGTCAAACTGATCGGCGCGACGGCGCATTTCGTCACCTCCGATCTCGACGAAGGCCCCATCATCGAGCAGGACGTGGAACGCATCAGCCACCGCGATACGCCCGAAGACCTCGTGCGCAAGGGCCGCGACATCGAGCGCCGCGTACTCGCCCGCGCGGTCGCCTACGCGCTGGAAGACCGCGTTCTGCCCAACGGGCGCAAGACGGTGGTGTTCTACGGCTGAGCTTTCGGCGGCCGGTTGCGCTTGCGCGTCTGCACGGTTCCGCGCGGTCCCTCGACAAGCCGCACGACGACTCCAAACAGCGTGCTGACGTCCTGCTCTGTCATCGACATTCGGTGGAAGATGTTGCGCAGATTGCGCTGCATCAAGGGACGTTTGCCCTCCGGTTTGAAGAAACCGACTGCGTCGAGCTTGGCTTCCAGATACGCGAAGAACGCGACGACCATCTCGCGCTTGGCTGGCAGCGCCGGCGTTTTCTCCGCGGCGGAGGCCGGGGGCGCATCGCCGTGTGTGGCCTTGAACCATTCGTAGCCCACAAGCAGGACCGCCTGCGCCAGATTGAGCGAACCGTAGGCCGGATTGGTGGGAAAGGTCAGCACCGCGTCGGCCAGCGCGACCTCGTCATTGTCCAGCCCCGTGCGCTCGGGGCCGAACATCACGCCGCGCTTCTGCTCAGGGGTCCCGGCCGCCTCCGGCATGGCGGCGGCGGGCGTCAGGATCGGCTTGGCCTGCCCGCGCTCGCGCGCCGTCGCCGCATAGACGAAATGCAGGTCGGCGATCGCCGCTTCCGTGGAGGGAAACACCCGCGCCGCATCGAGGATATGCGCAGCCCCGGCGGCCGCGTTGTAGGCGACCTCGTGGTATTCATCGGTGCGCGGCCAGCCCGATTTCGGGTTGACGAGCCTGAGATCGTCGAGACCGAAATTCGCCATCGCCCGCGCGCACATGCCGATATTGACCGCCAGTTGCGGCCGCACCAGCACCACGGCTGGCCCCCCGCCGATCAGCGGCCTCGTCCGGTCGGTTCCCGCGCCCGTCATACGGCTTCCGGCTCACGAATAGGGGCGGCCAGAGCGGGCGTGGACGCCTGCACGCGGCGATTGACCGAAATTCGCATCATGCGGGCGGGTTAGCGGGAAAGCCCCGCGGCGCCAAGCCTTAGGGTTTTCGCCGCAAGTCAAGCGTCAGCGGAAACTCTCGCGAAATCTCTTCGCGCGGGACTTCCGCGGGCCCCGGCGTATGGCCGTGGTCCTGAAATCTCGCGAGGCGACGCGACTCGGCCTCGTAGGCGTTGACCGGCGCCGTGTCGTAACTGCGCCCGCCCGGGTGTGCGACGCTGTAGACGCAGCCCCCGAGCGAGCGCCCGCTCCACGCGTCGAGCACGTCGAAGGTCAGCGGCGCATGCGCAGGAATCGTGGGATGCATCGAAGACGGCGGCGCCCAGGCCTTGTAACGCACCCCCGCCACCGCCTCGCCTGTCACGCCGGTCGGCGTCAACGGCAGGCGCCGGCCGTTGCAGGTCAGCACATGCCGGCCCGGCGTCAGTCCCGAGGCCTTGACTTGCAACCGCTCCACCGCCGAATCCACATAACGCATCATGCCGCCGCCGACGGCCTCCTCGCCCAACACATGCCAGGGCTCCAGCGCCGTGCGCACCTCGACCTTGACGCCGCCGCGCTCCATCTGGCCCAGCAGCGGGAAGCGGAACTCCCACGCGGCCTCGTACCAGGACGGATCGAAGGCGTAACCCGCCGCCTTGAGATCGGCGAGCACATCGAGGAAATCCGCCCAAACGAAATGCGGCAACATGAACCGGTCGTGCAGGTCCGTGCCCCAGCGCACCGGCGAACCTTTGAGCGGCTCGCGCCAGAACGCGGCGACCAGCGCGCGCAGCAGCAATTGCTGGGCGAGGCTCATGCGCGGATCGGGCGGCATCTCGAACGCGCGGAATTCGACGAGGCCAAGCCGACCGGTCGGCCCGTCCGGCGAATAAAGCTTGTCGATGCAGATTTCGGCGCGATGGGTGTTGCCGGTCACGTCGATCAGCAGGTTGCGGAACAGCCGGTCCACCAGCCAAAACGGCGCGGGTTCGCCCGGCGCGGGGGTTTGCGCGAGCGCGATCTCCAGTTCATGCAACTGGTCGTCGCGCGCCTCGTCGAGACGCGGCGCCTGACTGGTCGGCCCGATGAACAGGCCCGAGAACAGATAAGACAGGCTCGGTCGGCGCTGCCAATAGAGGATCAGGCTCGCCAGCGCATCCGGGCGGCGCAGGAACGGCGAATCGGCGGGCGTCGCGCCGCCGAGCACCACATGGTTGCCCCCGCCGGTGCCGACATGGCGCCCGTCGAGCATGTATTTGTCCGTGCCGAGTTTTGTTCGCCGGGCCTCTTCGTACAGCGTGGTGGTGATGTTCACCGCCTCGCGCCAGCTTGCGGCGGGGTGGACGTTGACCTCGATCACGCCGGGGTCGGGCGTCACCTTCACCACATCGACGCGCGTGTCGTTTGGCGGCGCATAGCCTTCCAGCCGCACCGGCACGTTGCGCGCCACCGCGACCGCCTCGACCGCCGCCAGCACGTCGAGATAATCCTCCAGCGTGTCGGTCGGCGGCATGAACACGCGCAACCAGCCGTCGCGCGCCTCGGTGGCGAGCGCGGTGCGCACCGGCGGCCCGGACGGCGGCGCTTGCGTCGCCTCCTGCCGCTGGCCAACAGGAGCCAGAGGCTTGATTTCGCCCGTCATGTCCTGCGGGAACTGCTGCGGCCAGTCCTCCGGCTTCAGCTTGGGCAGGCTGTGCATCGGCAGGCGGAAGCCCACAGGGCTGTCGCCGGGCACAAGAAACAGCCGCTCGCGCCGGAATTTCCAAAGTTCGCTGATCCAGCGCCCGCTTAAGCGTCGCAGCGGCAGCACGTAGCCGCTCGGCTTGTCCAGCCCCCGGTCGAACACGCGCCGGATGCGCGCGCGCTCTTCCGGGTTGTCGAGCTTGCTATCGCGCGCGTCGACGTTGAGGGGCAGTTCGCCTTCGCGCACCAGCCAGAAATTTGCGTCCTCATAGGCCGTCAGCACGAAATCTTGTCCCAGCCCCAGCTTGCCCGCGAGATCGTGCGCGAAACCTTCGGCGTCGATGGGGCCCGTCGTCGGAGCGCCCGCGAGCAAATGCTTGGCGCGCCAAATCGGCTGCCCGTCCTTGCGCCAGTAGAGCGAGAAAGCCCAGCGCGGGAAGGCCTCGCCGGGGTACCATTTGCCCTGTCCAAAGTGCAGGAATCCGCCCGGCCCGAATTTCTCGCCGAGCCGTCGCACGAGCTTGTCGGCAAGCTCCTCTTTCTTGCCGCCGACCGCGCCGACGTTCCACTCAGGCGCGTCGAGGTCCTCGACGGAGACGAAGGTCGGCTCTCCGCCCATCGTTAGCCGCACGTCCTGAACTTCAAGATCGGCGTCGACTTTCTCGCCCAGCGCGTCGAGCCGGCGCCAGGCGTCATCGGTGAACGGCAACGTCACGCGCGGCTCTTCGCGCAGGCGGTCCACACGCATCTCGAAGCCGAACGTCACGCCCGCCGCCTCGACCTCGCCAGACATCGGCGCGGCGGAGCGATAATGCGGCGTCGAGCACAGCGGAATATGGCCCTCGCCGCAGAACAGGCCGGAGGTCGCGTCCATGCCGATCCAGCCCGCGCCGGGCAGGTAGACTTCCGCCCATGCGTGCAGGTCGGTGAAGTCCGTCCGGGTGCCCAGCGGCCCTTCCAGCGGATCGACGTCGGCCTTGAGCTGGATCAGGTAGCCCGATACGAACCGCGCCGCGAGGCCCAGCCGCCGCAGCACCTGCACCAGCACCCAGGCCGAGTCGCGGCAGGACCCCGAGCGCAGCGCCAGCGTCTCGTCGGGCTCCTGAACGCCCGGCTCCAGCCGGATCACATAGCCGATCTTGCTCATCAACTCCGAATTGAGCCGCACGAGGAAGTCGATGGTCCGGGCCGCGCCCCCGCGCAGCGTCTCGACATATTGCTCCGTCAGCGGCCCTGCCGGATCAGGCTCCAGGTAGGCGCTGAGTTCCTCCCTGAGGTCGGCGGGATAGGAGAAGGGGAAGGTCTCGGCATACGGCTCGACGAAAAAATCGAACGGATTGATGACCGAGAGATCGGCCGTCAGATCGACCTCGACCTTGAACTCATTGACTTTCTCGGGGAACACGAGCCGCGCCAGCCAATTGCCGTGCGGGTCCTGCTGCCAGTTCACGAAATGGCCGGCGGGCGTCACCTTGAGGGCGTAGCTGGGGATGCGCGTGCGGCAATGGGGCGCCGGGCGCAGCCGGATCGTCTGCGGCCCCAGCGCCACCGGCCGATCGTAGACGTAGGACGTGAGATGATGAAGTCCGACGAGGATGCCCAAAGTCGATATTCCCGCGTAACGGTAAGCGTTGCGCCCGGCTATGCAACACCCAGGCCGGATTGCCTAGCGGGGCGGGGAAAGGCGCGGGTCCGTTTCGAGCCAAACGCCCCTACCGCGTTACGCGCTCGCGTCCATACAGCAGCAACATGCCGATGATGACGACGCCATAGATGATTTGGCGTCCGTATTCGGGGATCTGCATGACCGACAGGATCGATTGCAGCAGCGTGATGAGCAACACGCCCGCAATCGTGCCCAGATAGGTTCCCCGTCCGCCCAGGATGGACGCGCCGCCCAGCACCACGGAGGCGATGGCGGGCAGCAGATAGGCGTCGCCCATGGATTGCGCCGCTTTGGACGCGTAGCCCGCGAGCAGCACGCCGCCGAAGGCGGAAGCGCCGCCGGAGAGCGCGAACACCGCCAGCACCGCGCGGCGCGTGTCGACGCCCGAGAGATAGACCGCGCGCTCGCGATTGCCGATGCCGTAGATCGTGCGGCCAAAGGTGGTGCGCTTGAGCATTACGACCGTCGCCAGCGCCACCGCCGCCCAGCACAGCACGGCGTTTGGCAGGCCGGGAATGGCGTAGCCGGTCGCCAGATAGCGCATGACCGGGGACGCCGAGTCGCGCGGCGAGAAGCCGCCCGTGTAGACGACCATCAACCCTTGCGCGACCGCGTTGGTGGCCAGCGTGACGATCATCGAGGGTATGCGCAGATAGGCGACGCCGAAGCCGTTGACGCAACCAATCGCCACGCCGCAGAGGATGCCCACCGGCGCGGCCGCCGCCGAACCCCAAAGGCCATGTCCCATCGCGCAGGACATCATGGCGCCGACCGTCACGACCCATGGCAACGACAGATCGATCTGCCCGATGAGGATCGCCAGCATCATGCCGCTGGCGATGACGCCGAGGAACGAGGCGACCTTGATCTGTTGCAAGAGATATTCGGGCGACAGGAAATTGCGCGAATAGAGGCTGCCGACGAACAACAGCGCGACGATGCAGGCGAACGCCGTCGCCACCGCCGGATCGAGGCGGCGCCACAGGGCTGGCTTCAAAGGCGCGGCGACGTCGCTCATCCAAACCATTCCAGACGGTTGCGCACCCTCAACAACCCGAAGGCGCCGAGGCTCACCGCTAGCAGCAGCACGACGCCCTGAAACAGCGGCTGCCACAGCGGATCGAAATCGAAGACAAACAGCAGATCGCCGATGGTGCGAAACGCCAGCGCGCCGAAAATCGCGCCGATCGCGCTGCCGCTGCCGCCGAACAACGATACCCCGCCCAGCACTACCGCCGCGATGGAGAACAGCGTGTAGGCGTTGCCGCTCGCGTAGGCCGCGTCGCCCGTATAGGTGAAGAACGTCAGGAACAACCCGCCTATCCCCGACAGCAGCCCCGACAACGTATAGGCGACGAACTTGGCGCGCCTGACCGGCACGCCTGACATATAAGCGGCGGCCTCCGACGAGCCGACCGCGTAGGCCGCCCGCCCCGTGACCGAGCGGCTGAACGGAACCCACACCACCAGCACGACCGCGACCAGCGCGACGAGACTCGCGGGTACGACGTCGAACAGGCGGCCCGTGAACGCGTCCGCGAGCGTCTCCTCGACGCTCCCGCCCGGGGTCGGGCGAAGCGCCAGCGCGAGGCCGAAATAGACGGCGCCGCTGGCTATCGTGGCGACGATGGGTTGCAGCCGCCCGAAGATGACGATCAGCCCGTTGATCGCCCCGCACAGCGCCCCCACCGCGAGAACGGCGACCACGCCAAGCCCCGCGCTCAGCGGCGAGCCGACGACGAGGACCGAGGCCAGGCAATTGGTCAGCGTGAAGATCATGCCGACCGACAGGTCGATGCCCGACGTGATGACGACCAGCGATTGCGCCATCGCGACGAAGGCGAGCAGCACGCCCTTGTTGGCGGCGGTTTGCACGACATTGGCGCTGAACCCGGCGGGATGGTTGGCGCCATAGATCGCGAACATCGCGGCAAAAATCGCGAACGCCAGCAACGTGCCGCGCTGTCGGGTCAGCCAGAAGCGCCACTCGCTCATGCGTGCGCCGCTTCGATATTGAGCGCGCTGGCGATCAGCGCCTTTTCCGTGATGTCGGCGCCGATCAGTTCCTTCTTGACCGCGCCGTCGTACAGCACCAGCACCCGGTCGCAGCAGCCGATCAGTTCGTCGTAATCGGTGGAGTAGAACAGCACCGCCGCGCCTGCGTCCGCAAGCTTGCGCAGCAGCACGTAGATCTCCTGTTTGGTTCCGACGTCGATGCCGCGCGTGGGATCGTTGAGCAGGATGATGCGCGGCCTGTTCATCAACCATTTGGCGATCACCACTTTTTGCTGGTTGCCCCCCGAGAGCGAACCCACTGCGATGTCGGGGCCGGCGGTCTTGATCGCCAACAGCGCGATCATCTCGTCGATCAACCTGTTCTCGACCTCGCGGTCGATGAACCCGCGTCGCGATATGCGGTCGAGCGAGGCGAAGGTCAGGTTCTCGCGCACCGTCATCGGCAACATCAGCCCTTCGGTCTTGCGATCCTCGGGGATCAGGGCCATGCCGACGCCCTCGCTTTTGGCCTGCGTCGGACTGGCGATCCGCACGGCTGCGCCATCGATGCGCACTTCCCCCCGGCACCCGCGCAACACGCCAAACAACGCCAGCAGCAATTCGCGCTGCCCCTGCCCGTCCAGGCCTCCGAGCCCCACGATCTCGCCCGCGCGAACCCTGAGCGATATGTCGCGCAGCCGGTTGGTCCACGAGAGGCCGCGCGTCTCCAGCGCCGGCGTGCCGCTCAACGCCGCTACGGGTTTGGGCGGGAACACATGGCTGTATTCGCGCCCGATCATCAGTTCCACAACCTCATTGTCGGTCTTGGTTCCCGCCTCGTAGGTCGCGACCTTGCGCCCGTTGCGAAACACCGAACATTCGTCGGCGAGTTCCGCGATCTCGTGCATGCGATGCGAGATGTAGAGCAGCGCCAGCCCCTCCTCGCGCAGCCGCTTCAGCACGACGAACACCTTTGCGACGTCCGCTGCGGTGAGGGCGGAGGTCGCCTCGTCGAGGATGAGGATGCGCGGCTTGCGCGCCAGCGCCTTGGCGATCTCGACCAATTGCCGCCGCGACAGCGGCAGGTCCTTGATGAGCGCGGAAGGATGAATGTCCGGCGCGCCCGCCCGCGTCAGCGCTTCCTCCGCGATCACGCGCTGGCGCCTGCGGTCGATGAGGCCCATGCGCGTGGGGGGAGAAGAGATGACGATATTGTCGGCCACCGACAGATCGGGGATCAACGACAGTTCCTGAAAGATGCAGACCACGCCCGCCTGATTGGCGGCGGCGGGCGAGGCGAAACTGACCGCGCGCCCGTCCAGATTCATGGTTCCCTCGTCGGGCGCGACGACGCCGGACATCACCTTGATGAGCGTCGATTTGCCCGCGCCGTTCTCGCCCAGAATCGCGTGGATGCGCCCTGTACTCACCGCAAGGTCCGCCTGCTCAAGCGCGCGGACACCGCCATAGCGCTTGGAGATACCCGCCATCGTGAAAAGCGGCGCGTTCGCGCTCAAAATCTTCCCCCCCCTCATGGCGCCCCGGCGCCGGGGACTTATAAACCAACGCCAAGGTTCGTTGATGGAGACCGCTCGTCGCTCATGCGAGAGACGACCGGCGCGAAACGTCGTAATGGCCGGACGAGTCCTGGCCATCCACGCCGTTCCGTCGCATGCGCCGCCTGAGGCCCCGCACGACCTAGCGTACTTTTTTGCGGCGCATATCGACCCCTCCGCGTGGATGGCCGGGACTAGCCCGGCCATGACGAAGGAGACGCGTCCCGTCGACCGAGAGTTGGCGTTACAGGTTGTCTTTCGACTGGCCCATGATCTCCTGCGCGGTGAAGTTGATGTTGCAGGTGGGGAACGAATTGCCGACGAAGAAATTGTCGGACTGGTCGGGGAAATAGTCCTGTCCGGGCTTAAAGTTCGGGTCCTCGACGATCGCCAACGGCAGCTTGACCAGTTGCGGCACGACCTGGCCTTCCAGCGCGGCGATGGCGGTCTTGATGGCGACGGCGACCTGCGCCGGACCCGTACCCGCCGACGAACATTTCAGTCCGTCGCCCGCGTGGGCCGCACAGAATTTGCGGAACCCGTTTTCGGTCTCGCCGCCGAACGGCACGAACTTGTGCTTGGCGTCGATCATCGCCTGCACGATGCCGGTGTCGCCGCCCTGGCCGGTGATGGCGTCGAACGGCCCATTGGTCGCGATGGCGTCCGCCGTCGCCTTCTGCGCGACGCCGTCGTCCCACTTGCCGACGACTTCGGTGACCTTCCAGGACTTGCCCGAGGCGTCGAGCGTCTCGTGTACGCCATTGTGACGGTCGGTGTCGACGGACGTGCCGGCGACGCCGCGAATTTCAAGCACCTTGCCGCCGTTGGGCACATGTTTGATCAACCAATTGGCCCAGAGCACGCCCAGCCCCTTCTGGTCGACGTTGACATTGATGGCGTCCTGCGTGTCCAGAATGTTGTCGAAGGCGACTAGGATCACGCCCGCCGCCTTGGCGCGCTTGATGACGGGGCCGAACGCCGTCGGGTTCTGGGCGTTGACGACGATGGCGTCGTAGCCGGAATCGATGAAGTTGTTGATCGCCGAGATTTGCGCGGGCACGTCCTCACCAGTCGAGACAACCTTAAATTCCTTGAGCTTGGCGGCGACGGCGGGCTGGGCCGCATAGGCCTTCGCGGTCTGGATCATCTGAATGCGCCAGGTGTTGGCGATATAGCCGTTGGCGAGCGCGATTCTGTACGGGCCCTTCTTGGGCGCGAATTTAAAGAACTTGGTTTGCGCGGTCCACGGCGCGAAGCAACCCGGTTCGGCGGCGGGGCCGGAAACGATTTCAGGACCCGCTGCGCGGGCGGCGCCGCCCATCGACAGGCTGGCCGCGATCAAGGCGCCGACACTCGCAAAACGGAATAATCCTGTGCTGAGCTTCATTTACGTTCCTCCCTGGATAGGATCTTGAGTCCTATGATGGCTTCGGCGCCGGCGCTTTAAGATGCGCCTTTGGCGACCAAGGTATAACTCATAGGTAGACGAACACAATTATTTTGTGGCGCCGGAGCATGGCGCTTCGCCGTCACGCGGAGGTCGGTTTCTGTCGTCGGGCCAAAGCGCGGGCCAGAAGACGATTGAATTTCGCTGCGATATGGTTCAACTGCCGCGTCCTTCCGGAGCGCGGTCGTTTCATGTTTCTGCTGATCCTCGGCATCGTTATTTTTCTTGGCGCGCACACGTTCACGACCGTACGCGGGCCGCGCCAGTCTCTGATCGACGCGTTCGGCCCCAACGCCTACAAAGGTATCTACTCCGTCGTTTCGCTGATCGGCTTCGTGCTGATCTGCGTCGGCTTTTCGCGCTATCGCAGCGAGGGAATGATCCCTTTGTGGTCGCCGCCGCACGGCCTGCGGCACCTGACGATCGCGTTGATGTGGTTCGCCTTCGTCGCGCTCGCGGCGATGGGCCCCGCGCCGAGCCGAATTCGCGGCTGGCTGCGCCATCCCATGCTGGTCGCCATCAAAATCTGGGCGCTGGCCCATCTGCTGGTCAACGGCGATCTCGGCGGCGTCGTGCTGTTCGGCTCGTTCCTGGCCTGGGCGGTTTACGACCGCATCGCGGTCAAGCGGCGCGGCGACTTCGGCGCGCCGCGCGTCTCCGGCTTCACCCGCGCCGACGCCCAGACGCTCGTCGTGGGGACCGTCGCTTGGATCGCCATGATGTTCCTGCACCCGTGGCTGATCGGCGTGTACGTCATCGGGATGTAGCGCGTCAGAGCCGGAAGCTCTCGCCCAGATAAAGCCGCCGCGCTTCCGGATGTGCGATAATCTCGTCGGGCGGGCCTTCCGTCAGCACCCGGCCAGCATGGATGATATAGGCGCGGTCGATCAGGCCCAGCGTCTCGCGCACATTGTGGTCGGTGATCAACACTCCGATGCCTCGCTGCTTGAGATGGCGCACGAGATCCTGAATGTCGCCCACCGCGATGGGGTCGATGCCCGCGAACGGCTCGTCGAGCAGGATGAACGCGGGTTGCGCCGCAAGCGCCCGCGCGATCTCGCAGCGGC
This sequence comes from Hyphomicrobiales bacterium, assembly GCA_043784465.1. Taxonomy (GTDB): domain Bacteria; phylum Pseudomonadota; class Alphaproteobacteria; order Rhizobiales; family Beijerinckiaceae; genus Roseiarcus. The sequence continues at coordinate 8,267 of JAYVYJ010000193.1, read as the reverse complement.
GCCGCTCGCCGCCCGAGAGCGCAAGGGAGGGCGCCTTGCGCAGGCGGGCGATGTCGAACTCCTCCAGCAATTGCTCCAGGCGCGCTTCGCGAGCGCGCCGGTCCTTGACGTTGACTTCGAGCACCGCGCGGATGTTGTCCTCGACGTTGAGGCCGCGAAATATCGACGCCTCCTGCGGCAAATAGCCCACCCCGAGGCGCGCGCGCCGATACATTGGCAGCGGCGTCACGTCGGCGCCGTCGAGCGTGATCATGCCCTTGTCGGGTTTCACCAGCCCGGTGATCATATAGAAAACGGTGGTCTTGCCCGCGCCGTTGGGGCCGAGCAGTCCCACCGCCTCGCCCTGCCGCACGTTGAGCGATACGTCGTGAACGACCGTGCGCGCGCCGTAACGCTTCCCCAAATTATAGACCGCCAGCGTGCCGAGGGCCGACGGCTCCGCCGCCTCGGCGTACGGCCGGGCGAGCACGTCGGTCATTTCTTCTTAGGGGAAGGGTCGGCGCCGCCGGGAAGGAACATGCCTGTCACGCGCTTGCCTCCCCCCTGGACGGCCGCCTGCCCCGTGTTGAGATCGTAAACCAGCCGCTCGCCCGTCGTGACGTTGCGCCCTTCCGCCAGCACGACATGGCCGGTCAGGGTCACGGTGTTGCGGCCCTTGTCGTAAGCGCCTGCGTCCGAGGTGGCGGTCTGCGTCTTCGACACGACCTTGACCGGCCCCGCGCAATCCATGTGCTTGAGCTTGGAGGACGCGTCCGCCCCCGCCGGCGAGGGGGATTCGGAGGCCGGCGCCGGGGCGGCGTTGCCCAGATCCATGAAGATGGTCAGCTTCGAGCAGGTGAGATGGGTGTCCCCCTGCATGACGATGACATGCCCGTCGTAGACCGCCCGGCCCTCTTTCTCGAAATAGTCCAGCTTGTCGGCCTCGATGGAAATGGGCTTTCTGGAATCGCCCCCGGGCAGGATCGAGACCGGCTCGTTCTTGGCGGCGGCGGCGAAATCTGTCGCCAGACCCGCCAGCAGCACGCAAACGAAAGCGCGTCGAACGTCGCGGGCTCCGGCGCGGCTCATGGCGCGCTCCCTGGTATGGCGGCCGCGCGGCCCTGGATGACCGTGCGCACGCTACCCTCAAAATGCGCGCGCGCGCCGTTCTGCAAGGCGGAAAACGCATCCGCCGTGATTGTCGCGTCGGGCAGAATGCGCACCGTTACAGGCTCTGTCGAGACATAATCACCGCTCTTGAACGCGATACGGACGCTTCGCAAGTCCACCTCGTATTTTGCGTTGACGAGCCGGACGCCGCCGCTGAGCTCAAGCGTCTCGGCGGCCCCGTCGTAATGGCCCGAGCCGGCGGAAATGCGGCTTGTCCCCCGGTCGGGCATGACGATGTCGCCGCCCACGATGGCGAGTTCGACGTCGCCGGGGTGCTGGGCGTCCTGCATGGCCTTGACGGCGGTGATCGCGTAGCTGCGCCCGTCTGGGCGCTGGCCGGTCAGCCGCGGCTTGTCCATCGTGATGCGCCCGCCCTCGATTCCGATGCCCTCGAAGGCGACGCCCGGCAACTGGGGCGCGAAATTGCGGTAAAGCGTCAGCGCGGCTCCGCCCGCCAGCGCCAGCCCGACGCACGCCTCCATGCCGCGCCGAAGCCACCGCACAAGAGCGGAATGGCGGCGCGCGGCGGCGAAAGCGCGCGCGCGGCCGGAGGCGGGGACGAAGGTCGCCATGAACATGGCCTCAAGATAGTCGCTCGGCGAGCAAAACGGAACGGCGGCGCGGTTGCGGTTCGCACGGACCGGCGCTAAACCCCCCAAACTCTGCCGGGCCGGTAGCTCAATGGTTAGAGCCGGCCGCTCATAACGGTCTGGTTGGGGGTTCAAGTCCCTCCCGGCCCACCATTTTCTCGCGCCCCGGGATAATCGCCGGTTTCGGTCGCCGGGAGCGCCCGGCGCGGGGATGGCGCCGCTTAGGCCTTGAGCTGCGCCAGCACCCCGGCGATGTCGCCCATGCCCCAATGCTCGACGATTCTGCCATCGGCGATGCGGAAAATGTCGCACGAGGTGAAGCGAAGCTTGCGGCCCGTCGGCGCGAACCCATAGTAAACGCCCTGATGAACGCCCTCGTAGACGAAGCTGGCCGCGCACAAATCGCCCTGCGCGAGGCTCGCCTCGACGCTGACCTTCAGGCCCGCGAGCGCGTCCACCCGATGGCTGAAGAACGCGACGGTCGCCTGCTTGGCGCTGATGCTTGCGGGCGCAGGCGCGGCCGCGCTGATCTGGTGATTGACGTAAGTGTCCGCGAACATCGCGGCGAAGGCGGGCATGTCGCCCCTGTTGAGCGCGTCGGCGAAGCGTGGGGGCAGTTCGGCGGCGATCTCGGCTTGCGCCTCGCCAACGGCCAGCGCCGCGCCCGCGATCACGCCCGAGACGAGCAGGTCTCTACGATTCATGGCTTCCCCCGTCGGCGTCCTAACGCATTCTCGTCCGCACCGCGAAGGCGCGACCTGCGCTCCTTCATCGCACCCGATCATGGCCAGTTGCTGGCGCGCCCGGAAGGGTTCGAACCTCCAACCCTCGGTTTCGAAGACCGAAAAGAGGGAGGTACAAAGCGGGACAGAACAGGACGGCGAACCAACGGACAGGTAGCAGACTTGTTGAGAAAACGCCATTTGTCCCGTACTGTCCCGGACTAGGGGCAACGCGCCCAGACGGGCGAAATCCGTTACCCCTAGAAAGCTCGGGTAACAGGGTGGCGAAGGCGTTGACGGACGTTGCGGCCCGGAACGAGGCGGCGGGGCCGATCCGGCGCGAGGTTCCCGATGGGAAGATCGCCGGGCTATACCTTATAGTGCAGCCTTCCGGCGCGAAGAGCTGGGCCTATCGCTTCAGGGTGGCGGGAACCCCGCGTAAGCTTACGCTTGGTCCATACCCCGATCTCAGCCTGGGAGCGGCCCGCAAGGCCGCGCAGCGCGCCGCCGGCGAGGTGGCCGAAGAAAAGGACCCGGCCGCTCAAAAGCAGGCCGACCGCGTCGCCGCGAAGGCCGCCGCGTCCATGAGCGATGAACTCGTAGAAAACGTCGTCGAGGCATTCATTGCCGACTATGCGAAGCGAAAGACGCGAGACTGGCGGGAAACGGAGCGGCTTCTGAAAAAAGACGTTGTCTCCGCTTGGCGCGGCCGGCGGCTATCGACGATTGAGAAGCGGCACATCAGCAGCCTGCTCGACGGCATTGTGAAGCGCGGCGCGCCGGTCGGGGCGAACCGGACATTTGCGCAGCTCCGGCGAATGTGCACCTGGGCAGTCTCGCGCGGGCTTATAGAGCGCAGCCCCTGTGACGGCGTAGAGGCGCCATCGCCAGAGATCGAGCGCAGCCGTGTGTTGGAGCCCGAAGAAATCGCCATCGTCTGGCGGGCGGCGGAGTTGATCGCGACGCCCTATGACAAGATCGTGCGCGTTTTGATGCTGACCGGCGCCCGCCGCGACGAAGTCGCCGGCATTGAGTGGGATGAGCTTAACCTCGACAAGGCCGAATGGACGCTGCCCGCCGCCCGCAGCAAAAATCGGCGCGAACACGTTTTACCGCTCACAGCGCCAGCACTCGCCATCCTCAGGGGGTGCACAGCCGTCGACAGGTCGCCTTTTGTGTTTGGGGGCGGCAAGGCCGCGCCCGCAAACTTCGGCTTGATGAAGCGAAGGCTCGACGCCCAAGTCGCCGGACTCAACGGCGGTGAACCGCTCGCGCATTGGACCCTTCACGACATCCGTCGCACCGTCGCAACGCAGCTCGCCGCGCTCACATTTCCGCCGCACGTCGTCGAGGCGGTGCTCAACCATAAATCCGGCACGATCAAGGGCGTCGCTGCGGTTTACAACCGATATTCATATGCGGCGGAAAAGCGAGGCGCGTTGGAGCAATGGGCATTACGGCATAAGGCGATCATCGCCGAGCACTCCAAGCTTCAGTCGGAGGAGACAATTTGAAATACCATGGAGCGCCGAGACCGTTTAGCAAAGAGGTGCGCCAACTACAAAGGACGGTCAGCAGGATACGTGATGATCTTCTCAGCGCCGCTAAGTCCACCAACAAGGGAAAACGGAGAGACGACCTAACCGCAATTTCAGGCGACATCGCGGAGATGATGGACGAATTCATAAGCTTATTTACAACTAAAGAATTTGACGAGACCGGCCAAGCGAAGGTGATGACAATATCACCCAGTGACATTTCGATACTCGTCAACGTCGTCGATAGCTTTGTTTTTCAGGGCTACCAAGCAGGCGTGTTTGTAGGTCCCGAATATTTTGGGGGAAAGGGAGGAAAAGGAGATCGAAATGTAAAGTGGTGGCCACACGCTAGGAAATTGGGGGCTGAAATTTTGAGAGCCATGCACCTTAGTGACCAGGGCGCGCCATCTCCCGGCGTTCTCGCGGCCAAAGTTCTTGAAAAATGGGAAGTGAAGGGGGCCCCTACCCTGTCCAATCTGAGAGGCCATGTCCGGCGCTGGATCAAGAGAGCTCCGAACGACTGGCTGACGCCGGATGTGGCGGCATGGGCCGGTTCCTACGACCCGAAGCCAGGGCGAAAGCCTGCCAGAACGCGCTAAATCCACATACTCGGTCAGGACAAGAGATGCGCACGGCTAACTGAAATTTTCGCGCCTCATTTGGAATTGGAGCGCTACGTTTCAGTTTTTCTCCGCGTCGTTTCAGGGCAACCAAGCTCATGAGACGCGAAATGTCGCGTCAACTTTGGACGAGGCTGAAAATGACCCCTGAATTTCCGACCCCGATTCGTCAGAACGGCCGCCTGCTTTTCGTTGATCGGCAGGTTGAGAACCACAAGCGCGCGCTGGCGGGTATGCCTCCGCTTCCAGATGATCCGAACGCGCCGATCAAGTTTCGTGCGGCTTCTGAGGTCGCCAACGATTTCGGGTTTGGTCGCCGGACGCTCGGTCGGCGCCTCCGCAAGAGCGACTGCGCCAAGACGGAGGCGGCGTAAGCACGATGGATCGAAAAAAGTTGAGCCCGGGCGCGCCTGCATGCGCTGCCCGGGGCTCGGAATCAAACGTTTTCCCGACGTTGCGTTTCGACCATACCCCGTCGCCTCTCGCCCTTCAAGTCCGCATTCTCGCCGCCCGCTTCGGCGTGGCGCCGGGCGTCGCTGAGGCGCTCGCCGCCATCATCTGGCAGACGGGGGCCGCGACATGAGCGACCCTCTCAACTCCACCGCACGCCGGATCGTGCTGGGTATCGACCCCGGCGCGCACGGCGCCGTCGCTGTGTTCGTCGACGGAAAGCTCGACGCCATCTTCGACACGCCGGCGCTCGAAGAGAAAAGCGGGCGCCCGGCCGTCAATGCCCCCTTGCTCGCCTCGCTCGTGGCGAAGACGCACGCGACGGCGGCATTCTGCGAGTTCGTCGGCGCCCGCCCGACTGATGCCAAGGCTTCGGCATTTGCGTTCGGTCGCAGCCGGGGAGTGCTGGAAGGTATCTGCGGCGCGCTCACGTTGCCGATCTCGTTCATCACGCCGCAGACGTGGAAGCGCCTCGCCAGCATTGCGCCAGGAACGGAGGCCAAGGACACGGCGCGGGCCGTCGCCATCGCGAAGTGGCCGCACATGGCGGAGATGTTCGCTCGCAAGAAGGACATTGATAGGGCAGAAGCGTGTCTGATCGGCTGGGCCGCGCTTCAGCGGGAGGGGCGCAATGTCTGAGCGCCTCCGCCTTCCCAACCGGCGCGGCGCAGAAGTGTTCAAATTCGAGCACGGCCGCCTACTCTGGACCACCACCATCAGTCGACTTCCGGATGGCGCGGTCGCTGAAATCTTCCTCGACACAAAGCCATCCCCGCTCGCGGACATGGCGCAAGACGCGGCGATCCTGGCGAGCCTCGCATTACAGCACGGTGCGAGTTTCGAGACCGTGCGTCACGCTATCGCCAGCCGTGGCGGGCCGCTCGCCGCCGCACTCGGCTTGATCGAGGGAGGCGAGAAATGAACGCGCCCGTGTTCAACCCCGAAGACGTCACTAAGCGCGCACACGTCGCCAGCGTTCAGGGCGTGTGCAACGATCTCGCTTACGACGCCATCGTTGAGGCCTGCGATCTCGCCGCCAGCTACGCCCGCAGTGCGGCCGAGGCCGCATGGCGTGGGGATCACCGATTGGTCGATCATCACCTCGTCGAATTGAGGCTTTGTGTGCTGACAGCACTTGCCGCGAGGAAACGACTTACCAAGCCGGAGGGCGCTCGCAATGGGTGAGCACGACTTCGACTTCGACGACGATTACATCCCGCCCCTTGATCCCTCGCCGATCAACGCGGCGCTCTCTGGAGGCGTCAGCAACGATCCGCTACCTACGATCCGCCTGGAGGCGGGCAATATCGAACCCATCGTCGACGAGGTCGAGGCGGCGCTCGTGAGCGCCAGGCGCGGGCTTTATCAGCGCGGCGGGCTCATCGTCAGCGTGGGCCACGCGCCCGCGCTCGCCGCCCATGGTCGCGACGTCATCGTGCAGCGCATCGCCGAGCGCGGCGACCACGCCCTCCTCGAAGACATTTGCGCAGCGGCTCGCTTCGAGCGCTACGACGCACGCGTCAAGGACTTCGTGTTGAAAGACCCGCCCATGATGCTGGCGAAAACGTTGAAGCAGAGGTTTGGACGCCTGCGCTTTCCACCGTTGACCGGCATTGTAAACGCCCCCACGATGCGCGCCGATGGCTCCATGCTGACAAAGCCCGGCTATGACGAATCAACCGGGTTGCTGTTTGATCCGCTCGATGCGGAGTTTACTGCTATCAAAGATAAGCCGACGCGGCGCGACGCCGAAAACGCTCTCGCGCAGCTCGACGGCCTCATCGAAAGCTTCCCGTTCGTCGAGGATAAGGACCGCGCCGTTACCCAGTCAGCGATCCTTACGGCCTGTGTGCGTCGGTCGCTCCCTACGGCCCCGCTGCATGCCTTCACCGCGCCCGTCGCCGGCTCCGGAAAAAGCAAGCTCGTGGACCTCGCTAGCGTCATCGCCTTTGGCCACGAGGCCGCAGTGCTCGCGCAAGGCCACACCGAAGAGGAACTCGAAAAAAGGCTCGGCGCTGTGCTCTTGTCCGGCGACGGCGCAGTATCGCTCGACAACTGTGAGCGCCCGTTGGCCAGCGACCTTCTATGCCAGATGTTGACACAGACCCGCGTGCAGCCCCGCATTCTCGGCAAGAGCCAAGCGCCGGACCTGTCAACAAATCTTTTTGTCACTGCGACTGGCAACAATCTCGTGCTCGTGGGCGACCTCACGCGCCGCGCCATCCTGTGCCGCCTCGACCCCAAGGTCGAGCGTCCCGAAACGCGAGTTTTCGAGTGGGAACCGGTCAGCGTAGCCAAGGCCCGCCGCACCGATCTCGTCGTCGCCGCCCTCACCTTACTGCGCGCCTTTCACGTCGCCGGACGCCCGCAGCAGTGCTCGGCGCTGGGGTCTTTCGAGGCATGGTCGGACTTGGTCCGGAGCGCGCTCCTTTGGCTCGGTTGCGCCGATCCCGTCGCGACCATGGAGGAGGTACGAAAGGCCGATCCGCGTCTCGAAGACCTCCAGTCCGTCGTCGCGCAGTGGCAAACGCATGTCGGAGTGCAGCGAGTCACCGTCTCGGAGGTTATCAAGCTCGCGACCGAAATGACGCCCTCCTTTGGTGAAAAACCTGATTTTTTGCGACGCGACTTCCGGGAAGCCTTGATGGCTGTTGCCGGCCAGGGCGGAGTCGTCAGCAGCCGAAAAATGGGCAACTGGTTGTCTGGCAATCAGAACCGGATCGTCAACGGAGCGGCTTTTCACAATGTGGGTAGTCGAGACGGTGTAGCTGTTTGGAGCTTGCGCACCTGATCCGCGACCGTGCCGACGTGCTCGCGCTGTGGCTGGGGGTGACGAAAAGGCCGCCAGGAAACCAATCAGGAAACAATCAGCACACAAAAAAGGCGGAGGAGGAAGAAGGAAACTTGTACAATGTACAAAGTTCCGCGCCAGAGGCTCCAACGGGGAACACTGCCGCCGCCGGTCTCCGCAAGCTACAGAAAGCGGCACTCGAAGGCAACGAAAAAGCGGGCGAGGAACTTCAGGCCGTCGTCACCGGCGCCAAGAGCGTGCATCGCGCATGCGTCGAGAGCAGACTGCGCAAGACGACGCGCATTGACGCCGACGTGCGCCAGCGATGCGACCTCCGTCCTCACGGCTGAAGATCGACGCCGACGTGAATGTCGAGACCATCTCTTGGGAAGGGGTTAGCTGGGGTT
>JAYVYJ010000192.1:0-7071 GCA_043784465.1 Hyphomicrobiales bacterium | reverse complement strand
CCGATCTTGATGACGCCCCGGTCGGCCGAAACGTCGAGCGCGCCCTGCTCGAGCTTCTGCGGACCCAGAAACTTGTCGATCGACAGATTGGCCAGCGATCCGTTGACGTGGAAAACCTGATCCTCGGGCTGAACGCCCTTGCCGAGCGTGAGATCGAGCTTGAGGTCGCCCTGGAACTGCCCCTTGATCCCGCTGGCGTCGAGCGGCACGCCCGCGTAACGCTTCAGCGCGTCCTGCGACAGCAAATCAGCCAGCGCGTCCGCGCCGCCGGTGATGCGCGCCCCTGCGTCAGCGGGCACCCGGTCGGCGGGGCCGGTGTCGGGCACGGCGAAGAACAGCCCCGCGCCGATCAAACGACGCCCCTGGCTCAATTCCATCAAGCCCTGCGGCGCTGAGACGCGGAAATGGCGGCCCGTGATGTCGCCGACGGCGTCGAGCCCGGTCATCGCGGGAAGGCCCGGCAGCAGGTCGACCGCGACGTTTCGCAACTGAAAATGGCCGTTGACGGAGGCGTCGGGCGCGGCCTGTTTGGCCATCACGGCGGCGAAGGCCGCTGCGTCCCAATCGACATGAAGCGCGCCCGAGACGACCTCCCCGCCTTTGACGTTCTCGTCGCACCATTTGCGCGCGTCGCCGTTGACGTAAACAGGCCAGAGCCGCAGCATCTCAAGCAAGACGCCGCGTCCAGCGAGATCGAACTTCAATTCCGGCCCCGCCGGCGCCAGATGCACCTTCACGCCGAACTCGCCGGAAATATGCGGCCCCCGCGCGGTGAACTTGTCGGTCTCCAAAATCTGCGCGGCGGGGTCGAAATGGGCGTCGAGCGCCACGTCGTCGAGCCGGGCGTGCGGGGTGCGTTCGGCGAACAGGATGTCGCGGCTCTTGAGATTCGCGCGCCAGAGCGGGTCGGCCGCAGTCGGCGGGGTCAGCAGGCCCGTGACGCGCGCATGGGTGGCGCCGGCGAGCACCTCGAGCTTCTCGATGGCGAAACGGCCCGCCGAATCGAGCCGCACTTCCCCCGTCGCCTCGTCGATGGCGACCGGGGGCGCGCCGTCGGGGTCGTGCGGATCGAATTTGCCGGCGCCCAGGGAGAACGAGCCCGAAAAGGCCGCGAGGTCGCCGCCCGGCCCCGCGTCGGCGCTTACCGCGAAGGAAATCGGCGAATCGAAATTGAAGCCTGGCGGATGCGGCTGGAGATGCAGGATGTCGTCGAGCGAGAGCGTATGGGCCTCGACCGAGACGCGCCGCGTCGCGCCCGCTTCCGCCCGCACATCGACGCTCCAGGCGCCGGAAGGCCCGTCCGCCGATAGCCCCGCCGTCGCCGCCGAACCCGAACGGTCGAAGGTTAGGCGCAGATGATCGTAGACGGCGGGCTTGGGCCGACCCTCGCTGAGAACGGTTAGACGTCCGTCGAGAATGGCGACATGGGCGAGCGGCTGGTCGGCGCCCGCCATCGCCTCGGCCAGACCCGCGATCGCCGCGCCTGCGTCGATCGCCATCGGCCCCTTGGCCGCAGGCAGCGTCAGCGGCACGGCATCTTCCGATCCCGCCGACAACGCAAGCTGGCCGTCGGCACCGATCTTCAGGGCGATCTGCAACCCTTCGAGCGCGAGGCTGCGCACCTTCACCGAGAAAGCCAACAGGGCCAGCGCGTCCAGCCCGATCCGTCCCCCCGGCGCGTCCACGACCTTGCGGCCCTTCGGGTCGCTCAGGCTCAGACCGCTGAAGGCGATGCCCAGACCGCTTGCTCCGTGCGAGAGCGAGATCGGCCCGAGCTTCACCTTGTAGCCGGGCGCGAGCCGGCTTTGCAGATTTTCGGCGATGGCCGGCTGCAAGGCGTCCAGAGGTATGGGGCCACGGCTGATCGCGACGAAGCCGACGCCCGCTGCGACCAGCGCCAGCGTCACGATCACGCCGCCAAGCGCCAGCGCCAGCCGCGCGAATCCGCTCGCCCGGCGCCGACGGGGTCGGCGCACGCGGCCTGCGACGTCGTCCTGATCGTCAGGCGCGTCGTCTGGATCAGATTCGATTTCCGCGATCAACGGCGCTCCGTTCGCTCTCCCGCCGACGAAGCCCGCGGGCGGCGCGGGTTCGAGGTCTTGAACGCTGCCGACGCCTGCGTCAAACTTCGGCCCGGCAAGCGCTCCACCTGCGCGGCGATTGGGATCAAACGAGGGCTTTAATGAGCACAACTTGTGAAGAAGGTCAGGCAGCGCCTGATTTCGACCTGGAAGTGGGAGAACAAAAGCACGTAAGTCTTAAGGATTTTTCGGGCGGTAAACTGGTGCTTTACTTTTATCCCAAGGACGACACTTCCGGCTGCACCGCGGAAGCGCAAGCGTTCAATGCGCTGAAGGCGGATTTCGAAGCCGCAGGGGCCCGCCTGCTGGGCGTCTCACCTGATTCGCTCAAGAGCCACGCAAAGTTCAAGGAAAAATACGGCCTCGATTTTGCACTGGCGTCGGACGAGGCCAAAGCGACGCTCGCCGCCTATGGCGTGTGGGTGGAGAAGAGTATGTATGGCCGCAAATATATGGGCGTAGAACGCACCACTTTTCTCATCGCAGCGGACGGACGGATCGCGCGGGTCTGGCGCAAGGTGAAGGTGCCCAAACACGCCGACGAGGTGTTGAAGGCGGCGCAGGCGCTTTGAAATTTCCCAGCGCCCGCGACGCTTCCGTATTTTTTGCGAAGAGTTAACCCTAATGGAGCCTTATGGACGCTGCGACGCGCGAAATGCACGCGTCCGGGAGCGTTTCGTCCATGTCGATCCGGGATCGTTATCCGCCCGCGAAATTGCCTGACAGCCATTATTTCCTGACTGTCTCGCGCGGCGAGCGCACGCGTGTTTTCGCCGTGCGCCCGCCCCTCGCCGTCGCCGCCCTCGTGGCGGCGCCGCTGCTGGCCGCCTGGGCCTTCGGCGCCACCGCTTTCATCGCCTGTCACGACCAGATCATGACTTCGATGCTTTCGCGCGAGGCCCAGATCCAGGGCGAATACGAAACCAAACTGGGCGACGCGCGCGCCGCGCTCGATTCCGCAACCAGCCGCCGCCTCATCGACGCGACCGCGCTGGAGGGCAAGATGCGCGACCTCGCGGCGCGGCAGGCCAAGCTGGAACAGCGCGGCGCGGCGCTGGCCGCGCTCGCCGCCGAGGCGGGCGCAGACGCCTCCGCGCTCGCCGAATCACACCCGCGCAGCCCTGCCCGTCTGGGCAATGCGCTCGCCGCGATCCAGGCCGCGACGCCAAGCGACGGCGACCTCGGCCCCGCCAGCGCCTACGCCCCCGTCTCGGCGCCCAAACCGCAGGCGCAAATCCAGACGCAATCGGGAACCAAACCCCGCCCGCTCGATGGCGACAACTTGACGCGCGCCGAGCCGGTCGATCGCCTGGCGGGCGAAATCGCCAGCGCCGCAAAAGACTCCACTCTGGAGCCCAACGCCCGCGTCGGCCTTCTGTCCTATTCGCTCGACCGCGTTGAACGCACGCAAATCTCCGCATTGACGGGCGTCGCGAAGGCCGCGCGCGCGGCGGCGCAAAAGATGAGCGCCGTCGTCGCGCGAACCGGCCTGTCCCCCGCCGCACTGAAGGTCCCGGCGGCACTCGGAGGACCGTTCATCGCCGCACCCACCGGCTCCGAAGCGTTCGACCACGCCGTCCTCGACGCGGCGCGCGAGTTGGAAGTCGCCCGCCGCCTGCGCGAGTTGATGCCCCATCTGCCGCTGCGTTATCCGCTGGTCGGCGAGGCGGCGACCTCCTCGCCGTTCGGCTATCGGGCGGACCCGTTCCTGGGCCGCCCGGCGCTGCATCCGGGCGTAGACCTCATCCAGCCTTCGGGCTCGGAGATCAAATCCACCGCCATCGGCCGCGTCGTTCATGCCGGGCCGATGGGCGGCTATGGCAATTGCGTCGAGATCGACCACGGCAATGGCGTCGCCACCCGCTACGGCCACATGTCGGAGGTGCTGGTCTCGGAGGGCCAGACAGTGAAGGCGGGCGAAGCCATCGGCCGCCTAGGCTCGACCGGACGCTCGACGGGCCCCCACCTGCATTACGAAGTACGCGTCGACGGCGAGGCGGTCGATCCCGAACGCTTCCTCACCGCGGCCCGCGACTGAACTCAGGTCGACAGTCCCTGCGCACGCGCGATAAAGCGGCGCGGGGGAGCGGTGCGGTGCGCGTCTACGTCCGGGCAAACTGCCGGGCGCCGCCGCGGGCCGACGTCTTTCCGGAATGGCGGATCGACGCTTCTTCGTGTTTCAACACGAAAAATGTCGACGAAAATTCGCGTGGCAGCGACATCGCGGCGAGCGCCGACGGACGGCTCTCGCAGCGCCCGGCCCGACCCTTGAAAGGCGAAGCGCATGGAAGGCGAAATCGCCCGCGTCGTGGCGCTGCTGGGGGTCGCGATGGCGGTCGCCGTCGTGGCGCGGCGGCTGGCGCTGCCCTACACGGTCGGGCTGGTGCTGACCGGCCTTTCGCTCGCGCTCGCCCGGGTCGACGCCGGCGTCGGCCTGACGCCCGAGGTCGTGTTCGACCTGCTGCTGCCGCCGCTGCTGTTCGAGGCCGCTCTCAACCTGCCTTGGCGCGATCTGAGAGGGGAACTTGGCCCGACGCTGGCGTTCGCCACGCTCGGCGTCGTGTTGTGCGCGGGCGTGGTGGCGGCGGGGCTGGCGTGGGGTCTGGGATGGCCGTGGCGCCCGGCTTTCGTGTTCGGCGCGCTGGTCTCGGCCACCGACCCCATCTCCGTCATCGCACTGCTGCGCGAACAGGGGGTCAAGGGCCGGCTGGCGGTGCTGATCGAGAGCGAGAGCCTGCTCAACGACGCCACGGCGGCGGTGCTGTTCGGCCTCGCGGCTTATTCGACGGACGTCGGCGTCGAGAGCGTGGCTCGGCACCTGGCGCTGACGATCGGCGCGGGCCTTGGCGTCGGCGCCGGTTTCGCCGGGCTGGCGCTGGCGGTCGCGGGGCGCACGGACGATCATCTGGTGGAGACCGCGATCACGACGGTGGCCGCCTATGGCTCGTTTCTGGTGGCCGAGCGGATGGGGGGCTCGGGCGTGCTGGCGACGGTGACGAGCGGGCTGCTGCTCGGCAACGTCGGCGTGATGGCGAGCGGCACGCCGCGCCTTTCGCTGACGCCGCAGGGCAGAGAATTCGTGCTGGCGTTCTGGGAGTTCGCGGCCTTCGTCGCCAATTCAATGGCGTTCCTGCTGATCGGGCTTTCGCTGGCGCGGATCGGCCCCAGCTTCGGCCTCGCCTCTGCCGCGACGGTGGCGCTGGCGCTCGTGGGGCGAGCGGCGGCGATCTTCCCCGTATCGGCGTTGTGGGGGCGCCGTTACAGTTTCGGCGAGCAGACGTTTCTCTGGTGGAGCGGCCTGCGCGGCGCGCTGGCGCTGGCGCTGGTGCTGGCTTTGCCCGAGAGCGTCCCCTATCGCAGCGAAATCCTGATCGGCGCCTTCGCGGTGGTCGCCTTCTCCGTCATCGTGCAGGGCCTGACGGCGGGCCTCGCGCTCCGGCGTCTGAGAGTGGGAGACGAGACCTGACCAAAGTTGCGCCGGCGACGGCGGGCTGATGCGGGGCCTCTGACCCCCTTCACGTTAGACACTTCCCCGCCTTGGCGAGCGAAGAGCATCGGTTCAACCGCGCCGCGAGCCGGACGGCGGCGCGTTGGAACCGCTGCGTAAATCGCGGCCCGCTTCAGACATACAACAGCAGGATCGCTGCGCTGCGCTCGCGACGACGGCGCGCGTTAACTCTGGCTTTGGCTCTGCGCCGCCGCCTGCCCCACCACCAGCCGCGCGGTGGCGGTCGCGTCGCCTGCGTTGGTCCACGCGCGCACCGGCGCGGCGTCCTTCGCGTCAAGCCCCACGGCGACGCGCACGTAAGTCTCGTCGGCGCATAGATCGTTGACGGCGTCGAATGCGATCCAGCCGAAGCTCGGCGTGAACGCCTCCGCCCAGGCGTGCATCTCATTCCCCGCTTCGCCCAGTCGATAGCCGGTGACGACCCGCGCTGGCACGCCCCATTCGCGCGCGCAGGCGACGAACACATGCGCGTAATCGGCCGCCCCGCCCCTGGCCAACGCAAAAACCTCCGCCGCCGGGGCTTCGCCGCCAAAGCCGCCCTCGAAGGTGAGTTGGGCGCGCAGGGTCTCCATCAACCGATGCAACCGCGAAAGCGGATCGGCTCCCTGCACGCCTTGCGCGAAAGCGCGCAGGGCCGGATTGGCGTGCGCGAGCGGACTGGCGCGCAGGAACATCTGCTCGGGCAGCGTCTCAACGGCCCCGCGCACCACGCCGATCCTGTCGGTCGTCTCGACTTCGCCCGACGCCGTAACGACCGCGGCCTCGATGCGCTTGTGCCAGCTTAAGGCATGGACGGTCGCGCCGAACGCGTCCTCGCGCGGGCGCAACGGCGCCATCAAATCGGTCTCCACCCTCCAGCGCAGCACGTATTGGGCGTCGAAGCTGCGCGGCGTCATGCGCAGATGCAATTGCAGCGCGCGCGCCGAAGCCGGGAACGTCAGCTTGGTCTCGTGGAAGACCCTGATCCGCATTTCACCCTCAGACGAACAGATATTGCTCGCAGATCGCGTCCGAGAGCTTGCCGTTTTCCTCAATGAACCCGGTGACGAACTCGTGCAAGCCGCCCTGAAAAATCTCGGTCATGCTGGCGCGCTCCAGCTTGGAGAGCGTCGCGCGCGCCTGCCGCTGCGCCAGACCCGACGCGCCGTCGGAGCGCGCGAGATCATCGAGCGAACGGTCGAGCATCTCGTAGCAGTAGATCAGCGAACGCGGCATCGCCGATTTGAGGATCAGCAGATCGGCGACCAGCCACGGCTTGACGCGGTCGCGGTAGACCCAATGATAGGCCGTCGCCGCCGAGACCGCGCGCAAAATCGCGACCCACTGAAAATAGTCGAGCCCGCCGCCGACCTCCTCGTTCTGGGGCAGCAGCAGATGATATTTGACGTCGAGCAGTCGCGCGGTGTTGTCGGCGCGCTCCAGAAACAGGCCGATGCGGTTGAACCACCAGGAATCGTTGCGCAGCATGGTGCGGTAGCAGGC
>JAYVYJ010000191.1:0-9941 GCA_043784465.1 Hyphomicrobiales bacterium | reverse complement strand
GGTGGGGATTGGCAAAGCCCTTCTTTCCCGCCTCTGTGCATTTCTGGCGGCGACCCTCCCATACTCGGAAGTCTGGCTGCGGGTCGGCAGGGAAAATCTCCCCGCAACTGCCTGTGCCCGCGCCGTTGGTTTCGAAGTCGAGGATCAGCCTCGATATGAACACGACGAGCGGGCCACAAGGTCTGACGACGCGCGCGGTCGAGCCGATTGGCGAGATGACATTCATGCTCGACGTAAGCCCCAAAGGCGTCGATCCCAAGACGGGAGATCTGGCGAAATCGGCGCGCTATTCCGCCAATGCGCTCAAGGCGGAAGCCACCCTCTCCCTCTCCGATTTTCAGCCTGCGCCGCTGCTCGACGCCTGGCGATTCGCCGCCGCGCATCCCACGCGCGCCGACATGGCTCGCGATTGGCCGCGTCTCAAGACGGTGCTCGCCGCGCTTGTCTCCGATCCGCTGACCCTGGACGAGAAAATCTCTTCGCAGAAGATCGACGTGCAGACTGAAGCCGGGTCGATCGCCATCGAGAACGCCGCCGTCGGGATCGGCGCCTTCAATCTTGCGTCCGGCGCGGGATTTTCGGAAAGTTTCGCGGCGACCTCGCTTAAACTGCCCGAAGGCCTGGTTCCCCAGGCCTATGCCCCCCTGACGCCGACCGCTTTCGATTTCGCATTCAAAGCCAGCGGGTTCGACGTCGCCGGGGCCCTACAGGAATGGATGGCCGATGCGAAGCTTGACGGCGTTGGTCCCGTTCTCAGCGCCGACGACAACAAAAAAGTCTCGATGAAGCTCTGGGCGTTTCGCCCGGTCGTCGTCGAGATCGCGCCCTCGCATTTCAGCGCGCCGAGCCTCGATCTGACGATGGAGGGCAAATTCGTCATCGACAAGGGACAGCCGACCGGCTCGCTGACGCTGAAGGCGAAGAAGTTCGACGAGGCCGCCGACGCGTTTCAGGCTGCTGCGCCCGACACGGCGCAACAGTACACGCCCATGTTCGCCATGGCCAAGGGACTGGGCAAGGCGCAGCCTGACGGCACGCTCGTCTGGGTCTACACGCTAGGGGCGGACAAGGTGATGAAGGTTAACGGCCTTCCGCTCGGCAAATCGCCCTATTGACGTCGTAGCCAGCTCGCGGCGCCCAGCGCCGCGAGCGCAGCGGAAATGAAGACGTTCCAGTTCGCAAGCGACAGGCCGAACACGCGCAAGTTCACTTCGTCGCAGCGCACGACCTTGATCGTCTGCAACTGCGTCAGCAGATCGCCCTGCCCGCCGACGTAGCCGCCGGTGCAGGCGGTCGGGCCGGCCCACAGCTTGGCCTCCACCCCCGAATGATAGATGGCCAGCCCCGCATTGTAGACGAACATCGCCGCCATCAGCGCAAATCCCAAGCCAAGCACCGCGCGCGGCGCCTTCATCGTCGCGGCGAGCGCGATAGCCAAGCCCACCGGCGCGGCGGCGTAATAGGCGTTACGCTGCGCGTAGCAGAGATCGCAGGGCGGATAGCCGGCGAGTTGGAAGGCCCATGCGCCCGCCAGCGTCAGGGCCGCCAGAGCGGCGATGGCGAGCGCGCTCCGCGCCGGCGCACTTTGGGAAAACAGAATCATCGGCCTCTAAAGCACATGCGCGGCCAGCACGAATCCGGCGACCACCATGAGGACAGACAGCCCGACAAACGCGGCGAAATGACGTTCCAACGCGATGCGCAAAGTATCGCCGAACAGAGTCAACGCCCCCGCAACGATGAAGAACCGCGCGCCGCGCGTCAGGATCGACAGCCCCACGAATAGCGGGAAATTATAGCCCAGCAATCCGCTAACGATGGTGACGAGCTTGAAGGGGATCGGCGTCAACCCTTTCAGCAGAATCACCAGCGCGCCCCATTTCTGGTAGGCCGCCTTGAGCGCATCCATGCGGTCGGCGTAGCCATACGCGTGGATGAGCCATTGGCCCACCGTGTCGAACAAAAGCGCGCCTATGGCGTAGCCCAGCATTCCGCCGAGCACGGAGGCGACCGTGCAGATCGCCGCATACGTCCAGGCGCGCTGCGGCCTGGCCAGCGCCATTGGCGCCAGCAACACGTCGGGGGGAATGGGAAACACCGAGCTTTCGGCGAAGGCGATGACGGCGAGCGCGTAGGGCGCGCGCGGCGATTCGGCGAGCGCGATCAGGCGGCGGTACAAATTGTCGAA
Source organism: Hyphomicrobiales bacterium (assembly GCA_043784465.1). GTDB lineage: Bacteria > Pseudomonadota > Alphaproteobacteria > Rhizobiales > Beijerinckiaceae > Roseiarcus. The sequence goes on along the minus strand of JAYVYJ010000191.1, from coordinate 7,753 downwards.
CATGCGGCCTCGGCGGCGAAGGGGCGTCAGACTATGCGCACGCCCGGTTAACGTCCCAACGTCGAGGCCACCCGCGCGGCCGCCTCGATGGCCGCGTAATCTCCCGCCTCCAGCGCCGCCTTGGGCAACATCCACGAGCCGCCGACGCAGTACACGTTGGGCAGCGCGAGGTAACTCGGCGCCTTGGCGGCGTCGATGCCGCCCGTCGGGCAGAAGATCAGGTCGGGGATCGGTGCGTAGATCGAGGCTAGCAGCTTCGCGCCGCCGACCGATTCGGCCGGGAACAGTTTTAGGGCGCGAAAACCCAGCGAACGCAGGTTCATCGCTTCGGAGGGCGTCGCGACCCCGGGCAAAAAGGGTATCGGCGCGGCGGCGGCGGCGGCGGCCAGCGCTGGGGACGTGCCGGGGCTCACCAGAAATTTCGCGCCCGCCGCGACCGCCTCGGCGATCTGCCCGGGCTCCAGAATCGTTCCCGCGCCCACATGCGCGCCGGGCACGCTGCGCGCGATCTCCGCTATGGCCGCCAGTGCGGCGGGTGTGCGCAACGTCACTTCGATGGCGGGCAGCCCACCCGCGACCAGCGCGCGCGCTTGACGCACGCCGTCGGCGACATTTTGCACAGTCAGCACGGGGATGACGGGGCCAAGCGTCATCGTCGCGAGGATGGCTTCGTAGCGGGCGGCGGCGTCCATGCAGGGCTCCTCGTGACGTTCGTCTCATAAGCGAGGAGGCGTCCCGAATCTACGGGGTGACCCCAGGCCCCGCGCCGCCTAAACCTGGAGCGGGGACAAACGGGAATCGAAGCGGTCCATGTCAGGCGAAGCCTCTCTCTACCGCGAGGCGCTGCTGTTCCTGGGGACGGCGGGCGTCGTCGCGCCGCTGTTCGTGCGTATGCGTATCAGTCCCGTGCTCGGCTACGTGCTGGCGGGCGCGCTGCTCGGCCCCTATGGCCTGGGAAGGCTGGCCACGCGTGCGCCGTGGCTTCGGGGCGCGCTGCTGACCGATCTCGAACCCATCGGCCGCCTCGCCGAATTCGGCGTGGTGACGCTGATGTTCACCATCGGCCTCGAACTTTCGTTCGAGCGCCTGAAAAGTCTACGTCGTCTGGTGTTCGGCCTCGGCCCCGCGCAGGTCGTCAGCGCAGCCGGCCTGATCGCAGGGGCCGCGGCGTGGGCGGGCGAACCCGCCGGCGCGGCGCTGCTGCTGGGCGCGGCGCTATCGCTCTCCTCCACGGCCATGGTCGTGCCGGCGCTGACGGAGGCCAAACTTCAGCGCGGGCCGCTCGGCCGCTACGCCTTCGCGGTGCTGCTGTTTCAGGATCTTGCGGCGGCGCCGCTTTTGTTCGTCACCGCCGCGCTTTCGGGGGGCGGCGGCGGCGCAGGAGTCGTCTGGCGGCTCGCTCTCTCCCTCCTCCCGGCGGCGGGGGCAGTCGCGGCGGTCATTCTGGTCGGACGGGTCGTGCTGCGGCCGATGTTCCGCTCGGTGTCGCTCACCCGCAGCCCCGAGTTCTTCATGGCGGCCTGTCTGCTGGTGGTGCTCGGCGCGAGCCTCGCAGCCGCCGCCAGCGGCCTGTCGATGGCGCTGGGCGCGTTTCTGGCGGGGTTGCTGCTGGCCGAGACCGAATTCCGCCGTGAAATCGAAGTTGTCATCGAGCCTTTCAAAGGTCTTCTGCTCGGCCTGTTCTTCGTGTCCGTGGGCGCGGAGATCGATCTGGCGCTGGCTTTCGAGCGCCCGGTCGCCGTGTTCGGCGCGCTCGCGGCGTTCGTCGGCCTAAAGGCGTTTTCGCTTTATCCGCTGGCGCGCGCGTTCGGCGCGGCGGGCGGAACCGCGCGAGATCTCGCGCTGGCGCTGGGGCCAGGCGGGGAATTCGCGTTCGTGCTGATCGCGGCGGGGGTCGGGGGCGGGCTGATTGCGCCCGAGAGCGCGCGAGTCGGCCTGCTCGCCACCGCGCTTTCGATGGCCACGATCCCGTTTCTGGTGCGCGCGCTGGGCCATGCCGAGCGGCGCCGCCGCGCCCGTGATCTGCCCGAGGAAGCCCGCGTCGCGCCGCCTGAGGACGGCGCGCCCCGAGCCCTGCTCATTGGCTATGGCCGCGTCGGCCGTTTGATCGGCGACATGCTAGACGTCCACGCGATCCCCTTCATCGCCGTGGACATGGACCCCAACAATGTCGCCGCCGCGCGCCGCGAGGGCAAACCCTGTTTCTACGGCGACGCCACACGCGCCGAATTCCTGCGCAATTGCGGGATCGAAAACGCCCGTGCGGCGGTATTGACGATCAATGCGCCGCAAAAGACCGAGGAGATCGCCCGCCTCGTGCGAATGTTGCGGCCCGACGTGACGCTGGTGGCCCGCGCGCGCGACGCCGACCATGCGCGTGCGCTGTATGCGATTGGCGTCACCGACGCCGCGCCCGAGACGATCGAGGCGAGCCTGCAACTTTCCGAAGCCGTGCTGGTCGACATGGGCGTGCCGATGGGGCTGGTGATCGCCTCCATCCACGAGAAGCGCGACGAGTTCCGCCGCGCGCTGGCCGCCGCCGGAGCGCCGCCGCGACCGCGCGCGACCAAGCGAAAGCCGTTTAACCGCGCCTGAACGGCCGCGAAGGCGCGAGCCGTGCAGAGCGCGCGACGATTGTTTGGTAACTTTGTACGCTGCCTCCCCCCTTTGCGGGAGGAGGGTTAGGGCGGGGCGTAGCCACATATTGAAAAACAGCGGTTCGCCCCACAGCCCCTCCCTGTCCCATCGACAGGGAGGGAAACGCCCGCGGCGCTCGCCTTCGCAGCGTTGCTAATTCTCGACTTTGGCCCCGACGCCCTCGGCGGGCGCGCGAAGGCCCTTGGGCGGATCGATCAGCGTCTGACGCTCGGGCTCGGGACCCAGAACCGTCGGCGGCTTCTTCTGAAGGCCGACCCACGTGAGCGGATTCCATTCGATGCCGGGAGTGGCGGCCTGCGGACATTCACCCGTCTTGGGATCGGGGTGGCGGCAGGCGGGGCCATGGCGGTCGAACGTCGAAGTCGTCACCTTCACGTCGTCGCCGGGATGATAGAACTGATACGACCGCGTCGACATCTGACGCGCGGACGGCGATGCGTCCTCGATCGCTTTTTGTTTCTTGTCGCGGATGACCTCGACGTCGCTAGGCCAGACCCCGTCGCCCCGCGCGGCGGAATTGACCGGGGGCGGCAGCACTTTCTTCGGCGGAACGACCAGCTTGCCGCGCTCGCGATAATCGATCCGGGGCTCCTCCGTCGGAAGGACGCCAAGAGACTGGCCAAGGCCCGTGATCAACGAAGCCTGCCCGTCGTCGGCGGCGCTCGCGGGCGCGGTCGCCGTACAAAGCCCAAAAGCGGCCACAAGAACGCAAACGCGCGAGAAACTTGCGTACATCGGCTCGAAACCCCGTTTCTGCCCTCGCGTCTGCATCGCCGACGCGCCTGACCGCCGCATGCTCGAAAAATCCGGCGATTCCATGGCCCGGCGACGCCCGGTCCGCGAAACGCTCGCGTTCCGCCAGCGCCTGTCTTATAGCGTCCCTCCCTGCGGCGAAAGAGGGCCGCACAAGAGGCCCGTCATGTCGTCAGTTCGTTGGAGCCCCGAAAGCTGGAGGAACAAGCCGGTCGCGCAGGCGCCCGCTTATCCCGAGCCGCAAGCGCTCGCCGAGGTCGAGCGAACGCTCGCCGGTTATCCCCCTCTCGTGTTCGCCGGCGAGGCGCGCAAGCTCAAGCGCGCGCTGGCGCAGGCGCAGGGGGGCCGCGCATTCCTGTTGCAGGGCGGCGATTGCGCGGAGAGCTTTGCGGAACATTCCGCCGACAACATCCGCGATTTCTTCCGCGTGTTCCTGCAAATGGCCGTGGCGATGACGTTTGCGGCCGCCTCGCCGATCGTCAAGGTCGGCCGGGTGGCCGGGCAGTTCGCCAAGCCGCGCTCCGCCGACGACGAGACCGTCGACGGCGTCACCCTGCCCGCCTATCGCGGCGACATCGTCAACGACATCGCCTTCACGCCGGAAACGCGCATCCCCGATCCCCGCCGGCAACTGGAGGCCTATCGCCAGTCGGCGGCGACGCTCAACCTTTTGCGCGCCTTTGCGACGGGGGGCTACGCGAACCTGGAGAATGCGCATCGCTGGATGCTGGGCTTCGTCAAGGACAGCCCGCACTCGGGACGCTATCAGGAACTCGCCGACCGCATCACGCAGACGCTCGGCTTCATGCGCGCCATAGGTCTCGACCCCGAGGCGCATCCCGAATTGCGCCAGACCGACTTCTACACCTCGCATGAAGCGCTGCTGCTGGGTTACGAGCAGGCGATGACGCGTCTCGATTCGACTTCGGGCGAATATTACGCGACGTCGGGCCACATGCTATGGATCGGCGACCGCACGCGCCAACTGGGCGGCGCGCATATCGAATACGCGCGCGGCATCCGCAACCCCATCGGCCTCAAGTGCGGTCCCTCGCTGCACCCCGACGAGTTATCGAAGCTGTGCGACGCGCTCGATCCTGCGCGCGAGCCGGGGCGCTTGACGCTCATCACACGCTTTGGCGCGGACAAGGTGGAGGCGCATCTGCCCGGCCTCGTGCGCGCGATCCAGCGCGAGGGGCGCCCCGTATTATGGGTCTGCGACGCCATGCACGGCAACACGATCAAGACTTCGAACGGCTACAAGACCCGGCCGACCGAGCGCATCACGGCGGAGATCAGGAACTTTTTCGCCGTCCATCGCGCGGAAGGCACGCATGCGGGCGGCGTCCATCTTGAGATGACGGGCAAGAACGTCACCGAATGCACTGGCGGCGCGCGCGTCATCAACGAGGAGGACCTGCACGATCGCTACCACACCTATTGCGATCCCCGCTTGAACGCCGAACAGGCCATCGAGATCGCGTTCATGGTCGCCGACCTGCTGAACGAAGAGCGCGCGGCCCATCCCCTGCCCGTTCAGGCGGCTGAATAACGGTGCTTACCGCCGAAGAGATCGAGCGCTATGCGCGCCAGATCATCCTTCGCGGCGTCGGCGGCCCGGGCCAGCAGAAACTGCAAGCCGCCCGGGTCGTGGTGATCGGCGCGGGCGGGCTAGGCTCGCCGGCGCTGCAATATCTGGCGGGCGCGGGGGTGGGCGCGATTACGGTGGTGGACGACGACGCGGTGTCGCTCGACAACCTGCACCGTCAGACGATCCACGGTACGCCCGACATCGGCCGCCTCAAGACGGAGAGCGCGGCGGCGGCGGTCGCGCGGCTCAACCCGCATGTGCACGTCGAGACGGTCGCCGCCCGGCTTGGCGAGGACAACGCCCGCGCGCTGGTCGCAGGTTATGACGTGGCGCTCGACGGCTCCGACAATTTTGCGACCCGTTACGCCGTGTCGGACGCCTGCTTCCACGAGGGCGTGACGCTCGTGACGGCGGCGCTGGGCCAATTCGACGCGACGCTGACGACGCTGAAGCCGCACGCGCGCGGAGCGGACGGACGGCCCCACCCGACCTATCGCTGCCTTTTCCCCGACGCCCCGCCGCCCGGCGTCGTTCCGACCTGCGCGGAAGCCGGCGTTCTGGGCGCGCTGGCGGGAATGATGGGATCGATGATGGCGTTGGAGGCGATTCGCGAGATCGTCGGCGGTTTCGAGGAGAACGACACGGGGTTGGTGGGCAAGCTGGTGATGGTCGACGCGCGGGCGATGCGCTTCGAGACGCTGACCTATGCGTGGGACGAGCAGAACCCCTTGAACGGCGCGGGCTTTATGGGCGCTTAACCGCGTTTTTCAACGCGGCGTCCACCACGAATCGGGAATCGGGTTTAACCCCCAAAATCGGCGCGTATCTTCGCCTTCGCCCTGCGGATTTGTCGCCGGAGGGGTGAGGAGCGTGGCATGCGTGGCGTTCAGCTTGCAGCCGTCGGGCTGGCGGTGTGTGTCCTTCAAAATCCCGCTTTCGCCGGAAGCGGGCCCCGTGTCGTATCCGGCCTCTATCCCGGCGCAACGGCCGCCGCGCCCGGGCCGACCGCCATGCGTCCGTCCTCTTCGCTAGGCGGCGGGTTTCTCCAATTGTTGATGACGGGCGCGACGCGCGCGCCGGCGCCGGCGTTCCCGACATACGCCGGGGGGCCCAGCCGGGCGGGCGCCTATGCAAGCCTTTATCCCGCACCGCAGGCCGATATCGCCTCCGAGGGGCGACACGCGCAGGAGCCGCCGCTGGAATTTCGCCGTCAGGAGGTTGATTACACGTCCTCCGAGCGGCCGGGTTCGCTCATCATCGACACCAATTCCAAGTTTCTCTACCTGCTCGAACCCGGCGGGCGGGCGATGCGTTATGGCGTCGGCGTGGGACGGCCGGGGTTCGCGTGGGCGGGCGTCAAGCATGTCTCCCGCAAGGCCGAATGGCCGGACTGGACGCCGCCGCCCGAAATGCTGCTGCGCCGCCCCGACCTGCCGCGCCACATGGACGGGGGACCGGGAAATCCGCTTGGCGCCAGAGCGCTTTATCTGGGGTCTTCGATGTATCGCATCCACGGCACAAATGAGCCGTGGACTATTGGCCAGAATGTCTCGTCCGGCTGCATCCGCATGATGAACGACGACGTGACGGACCTGTACGAGCGCGTGAAGATCGGCACAAAAGTCACTGTGATGTAAATTCTTGCGCCCACGCAGGCAGTTCGCCGACGTCGGCGAGGACGTAATCGGCATGGGGCTCCAAGTCCCCGCGCGTGGCGACGCCCGTCAACACCGCCACCGCGATCGCACCCGCCGAGCGGGCGCTGTCGAGATCGTGACGCGAGTCGCCCACCAACGCGACGTCGGTAGGCGACACCCCGATAGCCCGCGCAAAAGCCTCCACCATCCCCGGGCCCGGTTTGGCCCCATGTCCGGTGTCGTAGCCGCAAACAAAATCCATCCGGTCGCCCAGGCCGAGTTGATCGAGATGGCGGCGCGCACTGCGCTCCGCGTCGTTTGTCGCCAGCCCCACCTTCAGGCCCAGCCCGCGCAGCGCATCGACAACCGCCACGGGATCGCCGATGGCGGTGAGCGAGCGCAGACACTCCAACGCGCAGATTTCATCGATCTCATGCCGCAAGATGGGAAAATCGGTGCGGCCCAGCGCCGCCGCCCATGCCGCGCCATATTGCGCCGTCGCGCCGCTGACGACGGGCGAGGTCGGGCGAAACCGCCGTGCGTCGATGTCGAAATGCAAGATTTCCGCCTGTGCGCGCAACTTTACGTCGTCGCCCTCCGCCAGGGCGTGAATCGCGGCGTGGATCGCTGGACCCCACGTAAGCTGCAAGTCGATCAAGGTCCCGTCCTTGTCGAAGAGCACGCCCTTCAATCGTCGCTCGCCATTAACCTTGCCGCTTAAACTGGTCTTAACCGCCCTCATCCCAAACTATCCCCGGGCTCGGCCACGAGCCTGTTCTTCAGTAGGCGTCGTCATGCGTCAGGAAATGTTTGCGATCCCGCAGGTCCTCGAAAAGCCGGCAGGGCGTAGCCGGCTGTTGTCGCGGCTCTATCACGAAATCGGCCTCGCCGCCGTCGCGTTCGAACTCGACGTCGACATCGCAGAATTGCCCCTGGAGTCCGGCGAAGCGATCCGGCGGGGCGCGCGTTATCTCAATTTCGAACTGCTGGAGCTCGCCTCTTAAGCTGGTCCTTCCACGCGGCATGTTTCCGGCCCTCTGTGAGGATGCGCACGTCTGTCAGGTTCTTGACCGGCAAGGCGGGGGCGCTTCGTCACCTCCCGTTCGCAACAGCC
>JAYVYJ010000190.1:0-26914 GCA_043784465.1 Hyphomicrobiales bacterium | reverse complement strand
TTCCGGCAGAGACTCGGGGAAAGGCAGGTCTTCACGGGCCAGGATATCCATGGCCAAACGCTAAATCTAGTGGGTGTGGGTGTCAACCGGATAGGCAAGGCAGATCCAACCCAGCCTGCAATATGTCCACAATCCCCGCGGCGGCATTCTCGATCCGCTCAACCCCGCGCACGCGGCGCCTGACGAACGGGTCGGCGGGCTGCGGGTGAACGTCACGTTTTGACAGGTCGGCCCCCGAGGCCGCCCTTCTTCCCTTGCGTGAGGACCCCAGGTTCCGTCGGACGGAAGGTTCGATCCTGCGCTTCCTACGAACGTTTGCGCAAGGAGGCGAGGCGTCGCGCGATTTCGGCGAAAAAACCTCTCTCGTCCTCGGGGACCGCGATCGCCCGCGACTTGGGGCGGGTTGCTGTTTCGTGCTGGCAATGAACATCGTGCCAACCGATCCACATGCCCTTGGCCCGGTCCGCTGCTATTTGATCCAATTCAGCCCTGAGCGCGACGTAATCCGTCCACTCTCCCGGCAGTTCCTTGCCGAACGCGCCGCTCATGTACGAGGTGAAACGGAAGGGCGTATATTTGCCTTCGCGGGGCGGGTTGGGCGCCTCCGATTGTCCGGGCTTGGAACCCTGTTCGATGAGTTTGAACCGGCCATAGCCGAGCGAACGCAAAATTTCGAGTTGAGAGTTGGTGTCGGCATTATGTTCGAACGAGAAATATAGCGGCAAACTCTCAAGCAGCGGAAGCTGGTTGACGATATGCCGCTCGCCTCCCTCTATATCAGCTTTCAAGTAGTACGGGACGCCGTGCCCGGCGACCAGTCGCTCCAGCGTAGTCGTATTTACTTGGAACGTTTTGTAATTTCCCTTTGAAAATCTGGCGTTCAATTCGAATGAACTCCAATCGTCATGATCATGAGCATAGAAATCCAGCTCTCCCACTGTCTCGGCGATTCCACTCGCTTCGACCGTCACCTTTTGCGATACAATTTCGGCCGCAAATCGAGATCTCAGTTCAGCCACCATGATCGGGTTGGCCTCAACGGCCACCACGCGAAATCCTTTCGCGACGTAAAACGCCGTATCGTCGCCTCGGTGGGCGCCGATGTCGTAAATCAAGTCCGCAATCATGCGCCGTGCTTCCCTGCCAAAGCAATCGCCGACCCAATAAAGCGGCGGCCGTCATGGCGAGCCCAGTCAAGCCGTGCCTCTCGCCGTAATTGCCGGCAAAACGAAACGTCTCGGCCCGGCGAAAATTGGAACAGCTTCGTTGCGCTCGCCATGACGGTGGTCGGCTCGACCGGTGATCGCTTTGGTGGGGCGAGTTAACATGAGCGGCTTCAGCCCCGCAATCCGCTCGGCGGCCGTATTAATTTTGGCGCCGATAGGTCGGCCCGCCTCTTTTCGCGGAGGCTGAGCGCCCTTCGCCGTTAAGGCCGCCCGCCTAAGCATTCAGGCGACGCGGCCGACGGCTCCAAATCTCAAGCCGCCCGCACCTGCTCGCGCTCGGCGGTGTCGATCCCCTTGATCGCGACCCCCTCCGCTCGGAAAGCCACGCGCACCCGCGCTTCCAGCGCGCTCAAATCCGGCGAGGGCGCGGCTACCAAAATCGCCGCCATTTCTTCGACCGCGTCCGCACAGGCTTGCTCCCGCCAGTCCGGCGCATGGGCGACGACGAAAGCATAGTCACGCGCAAGCGCCCCCCACAGGCCGCCCAAATCGCCGAGGGCGGGGGCTTTGGCCGGGAAAATGTCAAGCGTCGTCGAGAGATCGCGCTCGGCGGCGTCCCCTATGAGGCTCGGGTCGGCGGCGAGGTCGGCGAGCGGGACCGGGGCGCGGGGCGCCCGCGCGTGGTCGAACAGGTCGGGCAGCCAGGAGGGGCTCGCCCCCAGATCGACGAGCGCGGTCCGCCCGCGACGGCTGAGCCTCCGCGCGGCGGCGAGAGCGACCGGCAAAACCCCCGTCGACCCCTCGCCCACCACGAGCAGCGGCAAGCTCTCGCCGCCGCTGGTGTCGGCGAGTTTGTCGAGGAATTCATCCATCCGCGCCGCCCACGCCGTCTCGTCCACGAACGGCGCGGGCGGGGGGCCGACGGGCGGGTCGATGCCGAAGGGCAGCGTGGTTTCGCGACGCGAAGCGACGACGGCCCGCACGGGCGCGGCGGGGGCGCCGCCGTCGGTCAGCAGGATTTTCGCGACCACGAGGCCGAGGCTGACGAAGAACGCCGCCAGCGGCGCGAGCAGCAGCGTCGGCCCGGTCTTGGGGAAGCTCGGCGAGAGGGGCGCGAGCGCATGCGAGATGATGCGGCCATTGGCGGGCGCGGCGTTGGCCGCGTCGCGCGCGATCGCCTCGCGATATTTGGTGAGATAGGATTCAAGCTGGTCGCGCCACGTCTTGGCGTCGATCTCCAGCCCCCGCAGCTTCGCCTGATCGGCGTCGCTGGAGGACACGGTCCTGGCCTGATCCGTCACCGCCATGCGCAGGCTCTTCACCTGCGCCTCCGAGATGCGCGCCTCCTCCTCGAAGCCATGTACGCGCTTCATCGCGGCGTCGCGGATCTGGGCGTCGAGGCTGGCGACCTGGGCTTGCAGTTCTTTCATGCGCGGGTGGCCAGGCAGCATCGTGCGCCCGAGTTCGGCGATCTGCGCCCTGAGCGTCACCCGGGTCTCCGCGTAGCGGCGAAGCGATTCGTCGTTGGCCACGGAGGCGACGTCGTCCAGATGACCCGTGCGCAGCAGATTGCGCAGGCCCGCCGCCTTGGCGTTGGCCGTCGCCTCGGCCGCGCGGGCGCTGGCGATCTGGCCGGCGATCTCCGACAATTGCTGCGAGGGCACCGCGATGCCGCTGACCCCCGTCAGCAAGCCCGCCTGGCCGCGCAGCGCCTCGACCTTGGCCTCGGCGTCGGCGTCCTTGACCTGAAGCGCCTCGATCTGCTGCGAGAGCCAACGGGAGGCGGATTTGGCCTCCTCGTCCTTGGCGCCGCGCTGCGATTCGAGGAAAGCCTCGGCCAGCGCTTCGGCGCCGCGCGCGGCGCGGCCGCGGTCGGAGGCGGTGTAGTCGAACAGCAGCACGCGCGTCTTGGCCTGCGGATAGACCTCAATTTTTTTGGCGAAAGCCTCCAGCTTGCGCGCCTGCGCGTCGGCGACGCCCCCCGAGATTCGCGCGAACAGGCCCCCTGTCGAGAGGTCGTCGAGATCCTCGGGCTTCAGCTTCTCCATCGCGTGGCGCTCGACGTCGGGCGATTTCGCCGCTTCCGCCTCGCTGGCCACGGTGGTTTCGTCAATTGCGATCGCCGCGTCGGGGGGCGCCTTGTCGGGGCGGGTGTAATAGCTGTCGCCATTGGCGAGCATGACCTTGGTGGTCGCCGTGTAATGCGGCTTGACGACAGCCACGAAAGCCCCGGCGCCGACGAAGGCCGCCGCCGTGGGCAGGATCAGCCACCATTTGTGCGCGACCGTGAGGCCAAACAGGCGCGGTAGATCGAGGCCCTTGGGCTCCGCCTCGTCGCTTTCGCTCATCCACCGCTCCCAACGCGCACCATCGTGATGAACGAGCTATGAAAGAGTTTGGTTGCCTTCCGGTTAATCGGTTTGCGCATCAGCGTTTCGTTAACCATGCGGGGCTAGAAATCTGCTCAGTAGATTTCGAGCGGTGCGGTCGTATGTCGATGAAACGGATGCTTGGCGCGCTGGCCGTCGCCCTCCTGTCGCTGTCGGGCTGCGCAACGCACCCTTACGACGGCGACCTGCGCGCCGCGATGGACGCGCCCTATCAACTCTCCAGCGGCGACCGGCTGCGCGTCATCGTGTTCGGCCAGGAGAACCTGACCAACTCCTTCTCCGTCGACGGCGCCGGCAACATCGCCATGCCGCTGATCGGCCTCGTCCATGCGCAAGGCCTCACGACCGCGCAACTGGCTGGCCATGTCGAGGCGAGGCTGCGGGAAGGATATTTGCGCGAGCCCAAGGTCTCGGTCGAAGTGGAGGCCTATCGCCCGTTCTTCGTACTGGGCGAGGTCAACACGTCGGGGCAATATCCTTATATCAACGGCATGACGGCGCAGACGGCGGTGGCGGTGGCGGGCGGCTTCTCTCCGCGCGGCGATCAATACGGCGTCGACGTGACGCGCGTGCTCGACGGCCGGCCGACGACCGCCAGCGTGCCGATGACCTTCCCCGTCCGCCCCGGCGACACCGTCACCGTGCGCGAACGGTTCTTTTAGGAAGCGCGGCTACACCGATATTCGCCGCCAGGGGCTAGGTCCGAGGCGGCGTGGTCGGAGTTCGTGTCTTGAACGCCAACGCGTTGCGTATCGTGCATGTGTTTCGCGCGCCGCTCGGCGGCCTGTTTCGCCACGTGATCGACCTGGCTGCCGAACAGGCGTCGCGCGGGCACGAGGTCGGCCTGTTTTTCGATTCCGGCGGCGACGAGGCGCGCGTGTGCGCGGCGATCTCCCGCCTTCCCGGCGGCGCGGCGCTCGGCGTCGCCATGGCGCCCATCCGGCGCAACCCGCACCCGTCGGACTTCGCAGCCTTCCGGGCATTCTCGCGTTTTCTTGAGAAAGCGCGTCCCGACGTGGTGCATGGACATGGCTCGAAGGGCGGCATTTACGCGCGCCTCGCGGGGGGCGGGACGCAGCGCCCGATCCGCGCTTATACGCCTCACGGCGGAAGCTTCAACTATGAACCGGGCAGCTTGCGACACCGGCTGTTCATGTGGGCCGAACGCGGGGTCGCGCGGCGCACCGATCTCTTTCTGTTCGAGAGCGCCCACATCCGCGACAAATACAATCAATATGTCGGCGTCGACGCCGGGGTGGCGCGAGTCGTCGTCAACGGCCTCGGCGCTCATGAGTTCACCGTCGCGCCCATCGCGCCCGACGCGACCGACGTGCTTTATGTCGGCGAATTGCGCAAGGCCAAGGGCGTCGACACGCTGCTGGAAGCGCTCGCCTTGATTGGACGGGAGGCCGGCGTCGCGCCCAGCGCCACGTTGGTCGGCTCCGGGCCGGATCGCGACGCGCTGATCGGCCTGGCCGCGCGGCTCGGCCTCGCCGCGCGCGTGATCTTCCCCGGCCCGATGCCGGTGGCGCAGGCGTTTGCGCGCGGACGCCTGATGGTTGCGCCCTCTCGCGCGGAATCCATGCCCTATATCGTGCTGGAGACCCTCGCCGCGCAGAAGCCGCTGTTGACCACGCATGTCGGCGGCGTGCCCGAAATTTTCGGCCCCTTTCGCGCCCGCCTGCTTGCGCCCGACGACGTGGCGGGTTTCGCGGGCGCGATCAAGGCCGAGCTGGCTCGCCCCGCCGCCGAGACCTGCGCTCGCACAGCCGAACTCGCGCAATTCGTGCTTGGCCGGTTCTCGCTGCAAAACATGGTCGAGATGGTGATGTCGGGCTACGGCGAGGCGCTCGCCCGGCGAGATTCCGACGCCCGCCGCCGGCACGACCGCGCGGCCCCCGAATTCGTCAACGAGGCGTAGCATGTCTTTGTTCTCAGCCGACCAGCTTCGCAGCGTCGAAGCCCCCGCCACTACGGAAGGGGCCGCCTTCGCGCCCCCGGCGCCGGGGCATGCGCGCGTGTTGCTGCTGGGCCTCGCGCACGCGGTCGACGTCGTGCTGATCGCGGGCGTCGGCCTCGCGCTGTGCCGGGCCTATGTGGGACGCGCCGAGGGGACGCATCCGGTCTATTATCTGCTCGCCTTCGGCATGGCGCTGCTCAGCGCCGTCGCATTCCACATGCTGCAAAGCTACAGCGTGCCCGCGCTGCGCCGGCCGGTCGGCCAGCTCATGCGGATGAGCGGGGCCTGGACCATGGCCTTTGCGGCGCTGATCGCGCTGGTGTTCTTCGCGCGGCTCGACGACGTGATCTCGCGGTTCTGGTTAATCGCCTGGTATATGCTGGGCTTTAACGCGCTCGCGGTCGCGCGCTTCGGGTTCGCCTCGGCCGTCGAGCGGCTTGCCGCTTCGGGACGGTTTCAAAAGCGCGTTGTGGTGGTGGGCGGCGGGGAGCTTGCGCGCGAACTCATCCGCGATCTCGGCAAGGCCGATCCCGCCGAGGTCAAGCTAATCGGCGTGTTCGACGATCGCAACGACACGCGCTCGCCCTCGACGCTGGAAGGCTTCGCCAAGCTGGGCAACGTCGACGATCTCGTGGAGTTCGCGCGAACCACGCGCGTCGATCTGGCGGTGTTCTCGTTGCCGATCACCGCCGAGCAGCGTATTCTTCAAATGCTACGCAAGCTGTGGGTGCTGCCCATCGACGTGCGCCTCGCCGCGCACGCCAACCGCCTGCGCTTCCGGCCGCGCTCCTATTCCTATGTCGGCGCGACGCCGATGCTCGACGTGTTCGACAAGCCGCTCGGCGACCGCGACGTTCTGGTGAAAATGGCGTTCGACCGCATCGTCGGGCTGCTGGCTCTCGTCGCGCTGTCGCCGGTGCTGCTGCTGGCGGCGCTCGCGGTGCGGCTCGACTCGAAAGGCCCCATCCTGTTCAAGCAGAAACGCTACGGCTTCAACAACGAACTGGTCGAGGTCTACAAGTTCCGCTCGATGTATATCGACAAGCTCGATGCGACGGCCTCAAGGCTGGTGACCCGCGACGATCCGCGCGTCACCCGCGTCGGACGCTTGATCCGCAAGACCTCGATCGACGAACTGCCGCAGCTTTTCAACGTCGTGGTCAAGGGCGATCTCTCGCTGGTCGGCCCGCGCCCGCACGCCGTTCATGCGAAGGCGGCGGATCGCAAATACGACGAGGTCGTAGATGGCTATTTCGCGCGCCACCGCGTCAAGCCCGGCATCACCGGCTGGGCGCAGATCCACGGCTGGCGCGGCGAAACGGATACGCCCGAGAAGATACAGGGCCGCGTCGATTGCGATCTCTACTATATCGAGAACTGGTCGCTCTGGCTCGATCTCTATATTCTCGCCAGCACGCCGTTCTCACTGCTGAAGACCAAAAACGCTTATTGAATTGGTCGGCGCCACGGCCCGATAAAGCGACTTGCCGTCGCCCGTTGGGGCGGCCTTGACCGGCTCAGGACAGGGAGTCGATCGTCCCCGTCAGATCCGCCAGCGCCTTCTTGCATGCGCTCGCGTCCGGCGCGGTTGCGCGCAACGCCTCCAGCAACCTGTCGATCGCTTTGTCGACCTTGTGCCAATCCGGGGCCGCGCGTGGCTTCAGGCCCGCCTCCGCATCGTCCCACGACGTCTCCAGATCCTTGACGCGCACCTTCGCCTCAGGAAGCTTATTCTCGTCAACGAGACGCGAGACATCGACGACGATCGAGCGGAATTCCGCCAGGTCGCCGAGACGGGATGCGGCTTGCGCGGACGTGAAGACAAGTTCGGGACCGCGGGCGAGCGGATCGGCCGCCGCCAGCGCCAGCGCGACGTAGAGCGCAATTCGGTTCCTCATGCGGTTCCCCCTTATTGAACATCCTGGCGCTTGACTTCTCAGGCGACCGGACGTGGCTCGACCGGCTTTTTCTCGGCGATGGTTGTCCATATGACCAGCGCAAGGATGACCGCCAGGAATACAAGGCTGGTGTTTTGCGCGCCGACGCCGACGCCGCCGTATTTGGGCGATTGGGAAAGCAGATCGCCCAATGAAGCGCCGAGCGGGCGCGTCAATATGTAGGCGATCCAGAAGGTCAGGACCGGATTCCCGCCCAAAACGTAGATCGCATAGACCGCCGCTATGAGGGCGACGCCCAGCAGGACGCCCAGTTGGAAGCCAAGTCCGACGGCCTCCGTAGCCAAATCGCCGGCGGCTGTACCCAAGGCGAACGTGAACAGGATGGTCGCCCAGTAAAATATTTCGCGCCTGGTCGTTACAATCGAATGAATAGAGAGCGTTCTCTCGATCGCGTACCACGACAGGAAAGTGGCGATCAAAGCTGTCGAAAAAAGCAACGTGCTGACATAAAGGCTGATTTCCAATTTATCGGTCAGTATGTCCGTTATTTGTGTACCAACGATGCTTATCAAAACAACCGTCAACCAATATTTCCACGGCACGTAGGTGCGCGCCCGAACCTGGATGACAAGCGCGAGCAGCAGGAAGGCCGCCATCGCTACGGATGTCGCGGCATGACCCAGACCGGCGCGGACGGCGAGGAAATCGGCGAGGGTTTCGCCAACCGTGGTCGAGAGTATTTTTATGACCCAAAATATCAGGGTAACTTCAGGAACTTTACTTTCGGCGAACATCGCGTCGGGTTTTGCAATCATCGTCATAAGCCCCCTACAGGCGCGACCTGCGGTTTAAGCAGAGTTTCGTCAGGCTACGAACGCAGTGATGACGAGTAAAGCGAAGCCATCCACCGTCGTCTAGCCTCATAAATCCAGATGGGGCTGCCCCTTCGGGGAAAAATCTCACTCGGGGCATTGCGGCGCGGCTTCGAATATCCCGCCCTGACGAACTCTTGGCGACGCTACAAGATTCTACTCAAAGCCAACATTGCCGACATTCCGCAATATTGGGCCCGATATGAAGCTGAAAATTTCAGCCATCCCGGGACGCAATAAGCCGCATCCGGGACCCGAGGAAGACCTCGATGAACCCGAGAGCGCACCTGAATCAGCCGCTGTCAGGACCGCAGGGCGCGCCTTACCCCACCGGCCGCCCCGCCATCGTCACGCTGAGGCCCCCGTCGCCGAACAGCGCCGCCGCCGCCGCCTTCGCGTCGTCCAGCGTTACCGCGCGAATGCGCTCATTGCGTTGCGTCAGCCATTCGCGGCCATAGCCGTCGAGCTGCATCTGAACCAATTGCCCGGCGATCTTGGTCGAGGTGTCGAAGCGCAGGGGATAGGAGCCGATCAGGTAGCGCTTGCCCTTCTCCAGTTCCTCGTCCGACACCGCGTTGGTCGCCATATCCTGAATCTGCTCGCGGATTACGTCCAGGGATTCGCGGGCGCGCTCGTTCTTGGTGGTCGTGCCCCCGGTCAGGTAACTTGCGTGGTCCTGCATCGAGAGGCCCGCATAAGCCGTGTAGGCGAGGCCGCGTTTCTCGCGCACTTCGCGGAACAGGCGCGACGACAGGCCGGTGCCGCCGCCCAGGATATGCGCCAGCACGAACGAGGCCATATGGAGGGGGTCGTCGCGCTCCAGCGCCGGGCGGCCGAAGCGGATCGTCGTCTGCGGAACGTCGAGGTCGATCACCTCCTCCGTGCCCAAACCCTGGAAAGGTGCAGGACCGACGGGGGTCAACGACGCGTGCGGAGGAAGGGGCGCGAAGGCCTCGTCGATCAAGCGGCCCGCACGCTCGGCGTTTAGCGCGCCCACCACCGCCACATGCAAGGCGTCGCGCGCCAGCAGGCGGCCCGCAAGCGTCGCCATGTCGGGACGGGCGAGGGCGTCGAGCGAAACTTCCGTGCCGTCGCTGGGGCGCTCGTAAGCGTGGCCGGCGAAAACCTTGGCGCGAAAACCACGCCACGCCATTGTGCCGGGGTCGTTGATCTCCTGGCGCAGATGCGCCTTGATTTGCTCGCGCACGCGGTCGAACGGCTCGTCGTCGAAGCGCGGCGCATTGGCGGCGAGCGCCAAGAGGGCGCCGGCGCGGTCGAGGTGTTTGCTCAAGGTGCGCAGGCGCCCGCTCAGCTTGTCGGCGTCGGCGTGGAAGCCGATCTCGATGGCTTTCTCGTCCAGCGCGCGATGAAAGCCTTGGCTGTCGAGGTCGCCCGCGCCCTCGTCGAGCAGGCCCGCCATGATCGTCGCCGCGCCGGCCTTGCCCACCGGGTCCTGCGTCGCGCCGCCGCGAAAGGCGAAATCGAGGCTGACGATGGGCACGGCGTAGTCTTCGACCAGCCACGCCTTGACTCCGCCCGGCGACACGATCTCGCGTACATTGACGGATTGCGAAGCGGCGGCGGGCGGCGCGAAGCGCTCGTTCATGGACGTTTCCTCGGTTGTTTCCTGAAGCTCGCTCAGGCCGCCACGGTCTCGGGATGGATCAGGAAGCCCGTCACGGCGCGCCGCCGGTCGAGCCATCGCGTCGCCGCCACGATCAAAGCCTCCGGCGTCACCGCCTCGATACGCGCGGGCCAGCCCTGAATGTCGGCGAGGGTCTGCCCCGTCGCCAGCGAAGAGCCGTACCAGCGCGCCAGCGTCGCCTGACTGTCCTGCGCGTAGATCGCGTCGGCCACCAGCCGCGTCTTGCCGCGCTCCAGATCCTCCGCCACCACGCCTTCGGCCACGAAACTCTCCACCGCCGCGTCGAAAGCAGCGTCGAGTTCAGTCAGGCTGACGCCCTCGGCGGGCATGCCGTAAAGAAAGAACCGAGTGTCGTCGAGCGCGGCGCCGGCGTAATAGGCGCCCGCCGCCACAGCCTTGCGGCCTTCCACCACCAGCTTGCGGTAGAGATGGCTGGTCGATCCGCCGCCCAGCAGGTGAGCCAGCACTTCGAGCGCTTCGGATTCGCCGGGCGCGGCGGTGGCGTGGCTGGGAACCAGATAGACGCGCTGCCAGGACGGCTGCTCGACCTTGTCGTCGCTCACCGTCACCTGCCGCTTTGCGACGGGTTTTGGCTCGCGCGGGCGGCCCCGCACCGGGGGCTCCCCGCGCGGGCGGATCGGACCGTAGTGTTCGGTGGCGAGACGCATCGCCTCCTCCTTGGTCACGTCGCCGGCGACGATCAGGATGGCGTTCTCGGGCGTGTAAAAGCGTCCGTAATAGGCAAGCGCGTCCGTGCGGTCGAGGGTCTCGATTTCGTGGCCCCAGCCGATGATCGGCTTGCCGTAGGGGTGATGAGTGAAGATCGCCGCCTGCACGGCCTCGTTGAGCTGCGCGGCGGGGTCGGCGTCGCAATGCATGCGGCGCTCCTCCATCACCACGTCGCGCTCGGGGGCGACCACGTCGTCGCTCAGCGTCAGGTTGGTCATGCGGTCGGCTTCGTAGGCCATCATCAGGCCCAGATGTTCCTTCGCGACGCGCTGGAAATAGGCCGTGTAATCGTTGCTGGTGAACGCGTTCTCCTGGCCCCCGATCTCGGCGACAGCCTCGGAAAACGCGCCTTTGGGATGCTTGTGCGTGCCCTTGAACATCAGGTGTTCAAGGAAATGGGCGATGCCCGACTTGCCCGGCGGATCGTCGGCCGAACCGTTGCGATACCAGATCATGTGCGTCACCACCGGCGCGCGGTGGTCGGGGATGACGACGACCGTCATGCCGTTGTCGAGCGTGTCTTGAGCGATCTCGGGGCCCTGGGTCAGCGCCTCGGCGAGCGTGGGGGGAGCGGCGTGGAGCGTCATGGGGGTTTCACTAATCTCCCTAAGCGCCGCCGGCGACGGGCTTGTCTAACGATATAATGCAACCCCCCGCCGCCCGCTAGGCGCCGTTCAGCCTCTGTCCTCGAAGGCGAACACCGTCGTCTCGGCGATCCGCCTCATCAGGGGCATGTCATCGAACGGCTCGCCGGCCGCCAGATCGCGGCCCACGAGCGCGAGGCTGCGGCCTAGCCCCATATGGGCGACGGGGTCGAGACTCAGCGCGAACGCGGACATCGCGCAGACGCGCGCCCAGAATTCGCGGCGGGCGGACAGATGGCCGCCCATCACCGCCCGCGCGCGCGCCTTGGCCCCGCGGACGGGCTTCAACAGCCGCTCCACCGCCTCGCCGGCCTCGAACCAAGAGGCGGCCAGCTCCGAGCGCGCCGCGTCCTGGTGCGCCTGCGCGAGCGCCTGCGGCGAAACGTCCTCCTCGCCCGCCAGAATTTCGGCGACCAGATCGCCCGGCGACAAAGCGCGCGGCATCAGCGTGCCCAGCCCCAGGCTCTCCACGAAGCCGACGAGACGAAACGGCGGGGCGTTGCGCGCCTGAAGGCCCTCGCCCAGACAAAGCTGGAGATAGCGGCCGACGGCGGCGGCGTCGGTCTCGGCGGTGACGACGTTTTCACGCAGGCCGCGAACGGTCGCCTCGACATCGGCCTTGCGCGCCCGGTCCAGCCCGATCACGTCGGCGACGCCGCCGGGCCCGGTCATGGCGGCGGCGAAACTCCAGATGCGCGGACCCTTCAGCGTCGCCAGCGCGCCCGCCGAGCCCGTGCCGTCGCAGGCCATGACGAAGCCTCTGACCGGCGTCAGCCACACGGCGTCCCGGGGCGGTAGCGCGTGCGCGCGCAACGCGCGAATCGCTTCGTCGAGCGGCCCCTGCCGATCCGACGTGAGCCAAGGGCGCATCCGCACGAGGCGCTCGACCAGCGCGCTCTCGATGGGCTGGGCGGCGGCCGCGCCCCTCAGCGCGGCGACGGCTGCGAGCGCGAGCGCGGAATCGGCGTGCAGCACGAAGCCCGCGAGCGTCTGCAACAGCACCGGCGCGCGGCCCGCGCTCAACACCCCGACCATGCGCGCCGCCGCATCCGAGGGAAACGCCGACAGCACGGAATTGAGCGCCTCATAGGCGGCGAAGGCGTCGTCCCCGGCCGCGTCGGCGATCTGTCGCAGCGCCGACGCGAGATCGAATTCGCTGGGCTCGGCGGGCGGAGCGGCGTCGAGCGCCTCGACCAGCTTGTTTTTAAGGCGCACCGGCACGGCCCACCGGGCGTCGCTGAGGATTTTGGCGATCAGCACGAGCGAGGCGGCGTCGAACCTGTCGGCGGCCAGCGCGGCGTCGAGCTTTTCGAGCACGGCCGCGACAGCTTTGCGCGCCTCGGGGTCGCCCCCGTTGCTGTCGACGCCCAGTTGCGCGAGCCCCGAAACGACGGCGTCGATCAACGCCTCGTCGTCGGCGATCTCATGGTTTCCCGGGGCCTCCAGCCGCTGCAAGAGGTCCTCGACAAGGTCGAGCATCTCCACCTCGGCAGTGGTTCGATCCACGAGCGCCGCGCGCAGGCGTTCCCGGTCCTCCGGGCCGAGCGAGTCGAGGAGGTCGGCGATCGAAACCTCGTCGGACGGTTTCTTTGTCTTGGGGCCGCCGGGCGTCTTCGGCTTCCTGGTCAAATGCGATCTCCGTGGAAATCGGATATTAAACGCTGGCGGTTAGGCAAGCAAATCAAACAGAAGGTGACCGGGCTTGCTTGGGGGCTGCGTTGTCGCCGGCCAGGAGGCGCATTTGACATCGCCCCGGCCCGCTTCTAGGGCTGTTCTCGATTTCGGGCGGGGTTCGCGTCTGCGGGTAGCCCGCAAACCCGAGCGCCGGGCCGAGGGGAGCTTAAGGTCGGGCCGCCATGCCGCTCAGGGTTTCCGGAAAAAATCTCGACATTGGCGAATCGTTGCGCGCCCATGTGCTTGAAAAAGTACAGGCGCTCATCGCACGCTATTTCGACGGCAAGGTCACCGGCCATATCGTGATTTCGCCCGAAGGGTCGGCCTATCGCACCGATTGCTCGCTGCATCTGAGTTCGGGCATGAACCTTCAGTCGGAGGGCCGCGCACACGAACCTTACGCCAGCTTCGAGCAGGCGTGCGACAAGATCGAACGGCGCTTGCGTAAATATAACAAGCGGTTGAAGGAACACGCCTCCGGCCATGACATGGCCGCCGGGCGGGAGCGGCGCGAGGTCGCCAATGTCGTGATGGAGGCGCCCTCCGAGGAGGTGGAGACCGTGACGGGCGAGTTCTCGCCGGTCGTGGTCGCCGAGGAAATGCAGACCCTGAAAACCTTCTCGGTCGCCTCTGCGGTGCTGGAACTGGACATGACGGGCGCGCCAGTCGTGCTTTTCCAGCACGCGACGAGCGGGCGGGTCAACATCGTCTATCGGCGCGGCGACGGGGCCATCGGTTGGCTGGATCCGCGCTGACCGACGCCCGAATCGGCGGCCTGCGCGAGGGCGCGGCGGTCGTGGGCCAGAGCCTTCGAGTTTGAACGCATGTCGCTAGGAAAAATATTGGCCCAGGAGTCGGTGATCCCGACCTTGCGCGTCAACGGTAAGAAACAGGCGCTGCAGGAGCTTTCGGAGCGGGCGGCGGAGGCCTCGGGTCTGCCGGCGCGCGAAATCTTCGACGCGATCTTGCAACGCGAGCGGCTTGGCCCCACAGGGGTCGGCGACGGCATCGCGATACCGCACGGCAAACTGGTGCGATGCGAGCGCATATGCGGCGTGTTCGCGCGACTGGAACGTCCCATCGATTTCGAGGCGCTCGACGGTCTGCCGGTCGACCTGATCTTTCTGTTGATCGCGCCGGAGACGGCGGGAGCCGATCATCTGAAGGCGCTGGCCGCCATCGCCCGCGCGCTGCGCAACCCGGGCGTGGCGGCGCAATTGCGCGGCGCGCGCGACGCCGCCACCATCTATTCGCTGCTCACGATATCGCCGGCCTCGAACGCCGCCTGAGGGATGGATGTGATGAAACGCAGGATCGTCGTCACCCTGAAGAAGAGCGTGCTCGATCCGCAGGGCAAGGCGATCGAGGGCGCGCTCGCGTCGCTCGGCCTCGAAGGCTTCGCCAGCGTGCGTCAAGGCAAGGTGTTCGACGTCGAACTCGAAGGCGTCAGCGCGGAGGCGGCCGAGGCGCTGCTCAAACAGGCTTGCGAAAAGCTGCTGGCCAACACGGTCGTCGAATCCTACTCGGTTGACCATGAGTAAGCTGCGCGCCGCCGTCCTGTTGTTCCCCGGCTCCAACCGCGAACGCGACGTCGCGCGCGCTCTTGAAATCGCCGGGGCGCGAGTGGAGATCGTCTGGCACACGGCGGACCGGCTGCCGGAGGGAACCGATCTGGCGGTCTTGCCCGGCGGCTTCTCCTATGGCGATTATCTGCGCTGCGGGGCCATCGCGGCGCGGGCGCGCGCGATGGAGGCCGTGCGCGAGCACGCCGCGCGCCATGGGCTGGTGCTAGGGATCTGCAACGGCTTCCAGATATTGTGCGAGGCGGGACTGCTGCCGGGGGTGCTGATGCGCAACAAGGGGCTGAGGTTCATCGGCCGCATGCAGACGTTGCGCGTCGAGACCATCGCGCCCGTGTTCACGCGGCGGTATCGGCCGGGACAGGTCGTCAACTATGCGCTGGCGCATGGCGAGGGCGCCTATGTGGCCCAGACCGACGTGATTGAAGAGCTTGAGCAGGACGGGCGTGTCGCCTTCCGCTATTGCGACGCGGCGGGCGAGGCGAGCGAGACCGCCAATCCTAACGGGTCGGTCAACAATATCGCAGGCGTGTACAGCACCGGTTTCAACGTCCTGGGGCTGATGCCGCATCCGGAAAATCTGGTGGATGCGCTGACCGGCGGCGTCGATGGGCTGCCTTTGTTCGAGGGTCTTGCCGCGGCCTGAACGGCGCCGCAATCCGGCCCCATTCAGGATGAACAAACGTTTATTATGAAGCGCTTTTTCGCCCTGTGGGGACTGCCTCTATCGCTGGTTTTTTTCGCGCAGGATTTTGCGCCGGCCGACCAGATAATTTCATCGACCTCGCAGACTGATAGATTTGCTTCATGCAGGGTCGGTTGCACGCATTTTGAGGGCTATGTCATCGTCCCAAGGCGTCCGGACTCGAGCGCGCAGCCCGTCGCCCGTCCCGATGCGGTGTTAAGCGCCAACCGACTTTATCTGCGTGCGGAAGACGAAACGACGCGCTGAAGCTTTGTCATGGCGAAAAGCGTAGCTTTACAGCCATCCAGAAGCCGCAGTTCGAACGTTCGCCTTTAGTTAACGAATAGTTGGATGGCTTCGCTTCGCCCGTCATGACGACGTGGCCAACTGAACGCCGCGCGATCCCCATAGGGAAACGTGCAAGCTCAGTAGAGGCCTCCTGTACCCGCACCCACGCCTCCGGCGTCTCCCCCGCCACCGCCGCCGCCGCCCTGCGCGACGCCGCCTCCGCCGCCGCCCCACTCTGGGGGCGCCGTGCCGGGCTTGAACGCCTCCAGAATGGAGCCCTGACCGCTTGCGCGCATCCCCGAATGGACGTCAACCGAGATCAGCTTGACGCCGGGGGGCACGCGGAACGGCGTGTCGGGGCTGTCCTTCAGCGCCATCTTCATGAAGTCGCGGAAGATCGGCGCGGTGTAGAGCGCGGCCTGCGCGCTGTCGCCCAGCGAACGCGGTTTGTCGTAACCCATGAACACGCCATAGGCGAGATTGGGCGAATAGCCGACGAACCATAGGTCCTTGGCGTCGTTGGTCGTGCCGGTCTTGCCGGCCAGATGTTTGTGGACGTCGAGGATCGCCTGACCCGTGCCGCGCAGGATGACGCCCTCCATGATCGAAGTGATCTGATAGGCGGTCAACGGGTCGGTCACGAGATTGCGCGGATCCTTGCGCTTGTCGACCAGTTTGGGCTCGTCCTGCCCGGACCATTTGGGGGCGTCGCAGGCCTCGCATTGGCGCTCGTCGTGCTTGTAGATGGTGTTTCCCCAGCGGTCCTGGATGCGGTCAATCAAAGTCGCCTTTATCGGCATCCCGCCGTTGTCGAACATCGAATAGGCCGTCACCATGCGCAGCACGGTCGTTTCGCCCGCGCCCAGCGAGAACGACAGATAATTGGGCAAATTGTCGTAGACGCCGAACTTGCGCGCGTAATCGACGACCAAGGGCATGCCGATGTCGCGCGCGAGGCGAACGGTCATCTGGTTGATCGAATGTTCGATGCCGTAGCGCAGCGTGTGCGGGCCGCCCGACTTGCCCTCGAAGTTTTCAGGCGACCACGACTCGCCATTGCCCTGATCAATGGTGATGGGCTCGTCGACCACGATGGAAGACGGCGTGTAGCCGTTGTCGAGCGCGGCGGCGTAGACGAACGGCTTGAACGAGGAGCCGGGCTGACGCAAAGCCTGGGTCGCACGATTAAACTCGGATTGGTCGAACGAGAAACCGCCGACCATCGCCAGCACGCGGCCGGTGAACGGGTCCATCGCCACCGAGGCGCCGGAGACTTCCGGAATCTGGCGCAGCCGGTATTCACCCGCCTTGCCGCTAAGCGGCTCCACATAGACGACGTCGCCAGACTTCACGAGTTGCTTGGGCCGACGATAGGTCCATTGCGCCCCGTTCATGCTGACCGCGCCGGTTTCGCGCGCCTGGCTGATTTCGCCCGACGATTCGTGGCCGGGCTGAAGGCCGACGCGGACGGCGGTGTCGGTCACGTCGAGCGCCACGGCGAGGCGCCAGGGCTTGATGTCGCCGTATTCCGGCACCTTGCCCAGTTCCACGCCCCAGTCCTGGCCCAGATCGATCGACTTGACGACGCCGTGCCAGCCATGCGCCTCGTCGTAGCGCACAAGGCCGTCGATCAGCGACTTGCGCGCCATCAACTGAACTTTCGGGTCCAGCGTGGTGCGCACCGACAGGCCGCCTTCGTAGAGTTTCTTCTCGCCGTAGCGGTCGAGCAATTCGCGGCGCACCTCTTCGGCGAAGAAGCCGCCGGCGATGGCGTCGGGCGTCAGCACGCGCGGATGAATGGCGAGCGGCTCGGCGCGGGCGGCCTTGCCCTGCTCGTGGGTGACGACGCCGTCGTCCTCCATGCGGCCGATCACGTAATTGCGGCGCTCCACGGCGCGGTCGTGGTTGCGGAACGGGTTGAGGGCGGAAGGCTCCTTGGGGAGCGCGGCCAGATAGGCGACTTCGGCGACGCTGAGTTCGTGTACGGATTTGTTGAAGTAGTTGAGCGCAGCGGCGGCGACGCCGTAATTGCCGAGGCCCAGATAGATCTCGTTGAGGTAAAGTTCGAGAATCTTGTCTTTGGAATAGGCGGACTCGATGCGCAGGCTCAAAAGGATTTCGCGGATTTTTCGCTCCACCGTACGGTCGGCGCTAAGCAGGAAGTTCTTGGCGACCTGCTGGGTGATGGTGGACGCGCCCTGGATATGACGCTTGCCCTCCAGAAACACCGCGCCCGCGCGCAGGATGCCCTCGGGGTCGAAGCCGCGATGGCTATAGAAATTCTTGTCCTCGGCCGAGATGAAGGCGTGTTTGACGAGATCGGGGATCGCGGTCGAGGGCAGATAAAGGCGGCGCTCGCGCGAATATTCGGCGAGCAGGCTGCCGTCCGCCGCATGGACGCGGGTCATCACGGGGGGTTCGTAGTTCTTCAGGTGGCTGTAGTCAGGCAAGTCCTGCTCGAACCTGAAAATGACGATCGCCGCCGCCGCCGCCACGAGGACGAACACGATAGCGCCTGTCGCGAACAGGAACCCGAAAAATCGCCCAATGGCCCGCATGTCGTCTTCCCCGAGGCCCGCGCTCAAGCGAGCCCCTCCGTGGCGCCAGCGCTTTATCGCATGCCGGCGTCGGCGTCACGCTTCAGGGCTGCGTGCGGCGAAACTAAGGAGAAGGCTTTCCCAGAGCGAAGGCCTTCCTAGGGCGTGGGCTTGGGCGGAGTTCCGGCGGCGACGGGCGCGGGCGGGGCGAAATAACCGTCGATGGCCGCCCGCATAGCTTCCGCAGTTTTATCGCGCCATTCGTCGGATTTGAGGTTGGCGACATCGTGCGGGTTGGACAAAAAGCCCAGTTCGATCAGCACGGAGGGAAAATCGGGCGCTTTCAGCACCACGAAACCCGCCGAACGCTCGGGATGGTGGGCGAGAGCGCCCGCCTCGCTCAGGCGCGCGACGAGGCCATGCGAGAAGCGGCGCCCGTTTGCGCGGGTCTCGCGGCGCTTGAGGTCCAGCAGGATGTCGGCCACGCCGGGATCGGCGGCGCGGCGCTCCTCGCCGGCCTCCCGGTCGGCGGCGTTCTCGCGCTCGGCGATCCTCGCCGTCTCGGCGTCGGAGGCCCGGTCGGAACAGGTGTAAACCGTCGTCCCGGAGACGGCGACCGCTTCCTTAAGGGTGTCGGCGTGGATCGACATGAACAGCGAGGCGTTGACCGCGCGACCGGTCGTCACCCGGTCCTCCAGCGAGACGTATTGATCGTTCTCACGGGTCATCACCACCTGATAACGCTGGGTGGATTCCAGCTTGGCGCGCAGCGTTTGGGCGAAAGCGAAGGTCAGCGTCTTCTCCACGGCGCCCTCGACGCCGAAGGCGCCGCCGTCGATGCCGCCGTGTCCGGGGTCCAGCACGATGACGGGCAGGCCCGGCCTAGGCGGCGCGGCGGGCGCCTCCGGCGCGGCGGCGGGAGCCGGCGCGTGATCCTGGGCGGCGGCGGCGAAGGCGGTGTGTTCGCAGGCTTTCAGTTCCAGCGTCAGGCGGGCGGCCTCGCTGGCTCGCGCGAGTTTTCGCGTCTCGACCTTGGCGACGCAGGCGGGGCGCGCGAGGTCGATGACGACGCGCGCCTTGCCGGGCCCGAACAGGCCGAAGCGGAACGCCTTCACGAGCGCATCCGATTTTGGCGCGACGACCCGGCCTGCGCTCGGGGGCAAACGGAAATCGACCTCGGGCATGTCGAGCACGATCCGGTCCGGCTGCTCGATTTCGCGCGCACGGCCCGCCACGGCCGAGGAAAGATCGAATGAAAGGCTGGCGCGGTCGCCTTCGTCTTTCAGATGCGCGGCGGCGGCGACGGGCGCGGGCTCTTCAGCGCGCGCTGCGGCGACACCATATAGAGCGAGGACGAAGAGCACCTTCCACCGCCTCATCGCCGTCCTCCGGGCCCTGACGTGCGTTCCCTAACATCGGCGCGATTAAGGTTTAACCCGTCCGCTTGGGGGAGAGAGAAAAAAATCCGCTCGCGGTAGTTGCAACCAGCCAGAGGCAAGGCGGCGCGCAAACTGTTGGCGGGATTCAAACAATCGTCTCCGGTCGCGGCGCAGGGCGAATCAGGGCGTTCGAAGGCTGGGGAAAACTTAAAGATCGGTTACCGTCCGACTCTTGCGCGCGATTCAACGACTAGTGTAGCGTTTTTCTCAGGCGCAACGAAATGACGTTGCGCAAGTCTCACAAGAGGGCGGGCCCTTCCGTTTCTCCCGCTGGTCGGCGCCAGCGGGAATGCTTAGGGATTCCGCTGGTTTCAGTAAATGCGCCTTCGTGGCGTCAGTTGCAGAGCAACGGGAAAGCGAGGCCATATGTCGTGGACGGATGAGAGGGTGGACCTCCTGAGCCGCCTTTGGCTGGAGGGCAAAAGCGCCAGCCAGATCGCAGCGCTGCTGGGCGGCGGACTTACGCGCAACGCCGTCATCGGCAAAGTGCATCGCCTGGGCCTCGCCGGACGCGTGAAGGCCAACGCCCCGGCGCCCAAAACGGCGGAAGCTTCGGTCGACGCCCCGGAGGCGGCGGAGATCATGAGTTCAGCCGCAAGCCTGCGGCGCGCGACGCCGCGCGCGGCCGTCGCCATGCCGTCGCCCGCGCCCATGGCGGCGATAGCCCGAACGGTCGGCGCTACGGCGCTGTCGCTGGCGACGGCGCCTGCCGAAGCGATCAAGACCGCCGTCGCGTCGGAGGAGAACGTCGTCCCGCTGTCGCTCAAGGTGACGATCGTCGAATTGCGCGAGAACATGTGCAAATGGCCGATCGGCGATCCCTCGTCGATGGAGTTCCGCTATTGCGGATCTCCGGCCCGCGCGGCCACGCCCTATTGCGCGCACCACGGCAAGGTCGCCTATCAGCCCGCGCAGGATCGACGCCGCACGGTCGAACGCGATCGTCGTCCGCTGCTCGCGCGTTGACGATTCCGCCGTCCTCCGGCTAACGATTTTACGCCGGGGGGCTTTATGCAAAGGCAGGAAACACGGCCCGACGTGGCGCGACGGGTGAAGGCGATCCTGGTTGGGTCGCTTGGCAACCTCGTGGAATGGTATGATTTTTAC
Source organism: Hyphomicrobiales bacterium (assembly GCA_043784465.1). Classification (GTDB taxonomy): domain Bacteria; phylum Pseudomonadota; class Alphaproteobacteria; order Rhizobiales; family Beijerinckiaceae; genus Roseiarcus. The sequence goes on along the minus strand of JAYVYJ010000190.1, from coordinate 6,300 downwards.
GCCTATTCCGCGTTCTCGCTCTATTTCGCCAAATCGTTCTTTCCCTCGGACGATCCGGTCGCCGAAAATCTCAACACGGCGGGTGTTTTTGCACTCGGCTTCTTCATGCGGCCCATCGGCGGCTGGTTGTTTGGCTGGCTCGCCGACGCTCACGGGCGGCGGATTGCGTTGATGCTGTCCGTGCTGCTGATGTGTCTGGGCTCGCTGACGATAGCGCTGGCGCCAACCTATGCGCAGATCGGCGCGGGCGCCCCAGCCCTGCTGCTGGTGGCGCGATTGGCGCAAGGCCTCAGTCTAGGTGGCGAATATGGGGCGAGCGCCACTTATCTGGCCGAGATGGCGACGCGGGAGCGGCGCGGCTTCTACGCCAGCTTTCAATATGTGACGCTGATCGGCGGCCAGCTCGCTGCACTTGCCGTGCTTCTGGCGTTGCAGAATGTTTTTCTCAGCGCCGATCAACTGAAGGCGTTCGGCTGGCGCATCCCGTTCTTCATCGGTGCGGGACTGGCGCTGTTCGCGCTGGTGATGCGGCGCGATCTGGAGGAAACGCCGTCCTTCAAGAATGCTGAAAGGGGGCGGATCAACGGGGCCTCACGGCGCTGGCTCGCCATCCGCGCGAGGCGCTGACCGTCATCGGCCTGACGGCGGGCGGCACGCTCGCCTTCTATGTCTACACGACCTACATGCAGAAATTCCTCAAGCTCTCCGTGGGCCTGACGGATGGGCAGACCACCGCCGTCAGCGCGGCGTCGTTGGTGTTCGCCATGATCCTGCAACCCATCTACGGCGCCTTGTCAGATGTTGTGGGGCGGCGCGCGCTGCTGATCGGCTTTGGCGTGCTGGGCACTTTGTTGACGGTTCCGATTCTGACGGCGATCCGCCATGCGGGCGGTCCGTTCGAGGCGTTCGGCCTGATCGCGGCGGCATGGGTCATCGTCTCGGGCTACACGTCGATCAACGCGGTGGTGAAGGCGGAACTGTTTCCCGCCGCCGTGCGCGCCACCGGCGTCGCCGTGCCCTACGCCATCGCAGTTTCCCTGTTTGGCGGCACGGCGGAATATATCGCGCTACGGTTCAAACAGGCCGGCTACGAGAGCGGGTTCTACTGGTACGCGACGCTGGTGATTTTCGCCTCGCTCATCGTTTATCTGACGATGTCCGACACGAAACGCACATCGCGCATCGACGCCGAGACCGCGGGGCCGCTGGCTTAGAGAAAGTTGCTCTCCAGCGTCGACGCCAGCGGTTCGCGGTCGGCTCTTTACAGGAGAGCTACGATTAAACGGCACGGCTGGATGGCGTCGCTTCGCTCGCCATGACGGGTCATGGCTTTCGAAACGCGTTCCCATCGTAGGGGAAGGTCGCTTGTTTGGGCGCGTTCAACTGTTGCTTGACTCGGTCGACGTCGCCCACAACCCAAAGCTCGACGATTTGATTGTCATCCATCGTAAAGAAGGCTCCGCCGTTCCAGCTTATTTCTCGTCCCGTGGCCTCGACTTCGAAAAAGCGCCCACGATGGCGCCCGCTGAAGGTCAAGCGCGCCGCAGCCCGATTTCCTGCCGCGATGAGATCGTCGATGGCGCAGGTGTAGTTGGCCAAAGCCGCGTGGATGGAGCGCATGTATTCAATAAAGCCGTCCGGACCCTGTTTCTCGGGTCCCAGAGAGGCGCGGAACGCGAAATTCGGATGCAGCAGTTCGCGCGCGACCGTCTCGTCGGCTCGGTTCCAAACTTCCAGATAGAACCGCTGAACGAGGAGGGAGGCGGAGGTCGGCATCAGGATATCCCTTATGGGCCGGTAGCCATCAGGCAAGTGGCGCGCCCTCAGCCGCCAACGTAGCGCACGCGCCAGACCCTACCGCCGAGATCGTCCGACACCAGGAGATCGCCGCCCTTGGTCACCGCCACTCCGGCGGGGCGGCCCCATACGCTGTCGTCGTCGTTGACGAAGCCGTCGATGAAATCCTCGTATTCGCCAGTCGGGCGGCCATTGTCGAAAACCAGCCGAACCACCTTGTAGCCGGTGCGCTTGGCGCGGTTCCACGAGCCATGCATCGCCACGAACGCGCCGTCGCGGAATTTCGCGGGGAAATGGGAGGACGTGTAAAACGCCAACCCCAGGGGCGCGGAATGAGGCTGCAACAGCACGTCCGGCACGGTGACCTGGCCCTTGAGGTCGGGCCGGTCCTTCCCCTTAACAGGATCCTCGTGGTCGCCGATGTAGTACCACGGCCACCCGTAGAACTTGCCGTCGCCGACCGTGGTGGCGTAGTCGGGCGGCAGGTCGTCGCCCAGGCTGTCGCGCTCGTTGACGACGCACCACAGCGCCGCCGCCTCCGGCTGCACCGCCAGCCCCGCGCAATTGCGCAGGCCCGTGGCGAAGACGCGCATGGCGCCGCCGTCGGGATTGAACGCCAGCACGTCCGCGCGGCCCGCCTCAGGACCCCACGCGGCGCCCAGAGCATGCGTCTTGCGAAACGCCTCCAGCCCTGCGAGCGGCTTGACCTCCTCGCCGACGTTGGATTCCGAGCCCACGGAGGCGAAAATGGTCTTGCCGTCGGCGGCGACTGCAAGATCGCGCGTCAGATGGCCCTTGCCGTCGGGCAAGCCCACGATCTTCTCCGCCGGACCGGAGGCGAGCGTGTCGCCGGACTTGTAAAGATAGCGCGCGACCTGAGCGGGTGTGGCGACATAGACGTATTTGGGGTCCGGCCCCGGCGGCCAGAATGCGATTCCGTAGGGCTTTTCCAACTTCTCGGTGAAGACGGAAACTTCGGCCGGCTTCTGGGGATCGTCGGCGTTGCGCAGCACGAGGATGCGGCCGCCGCCGGTCTCGGCGATGAAAATGTCGCCATTAGGGGCGGTGCGGAGGACGCGCGGCTGGTTCAACCCTTCCGCGAACGGCTCCACCGTGAAGCCGAACGGCGCTTTGGGCAGCGCGCCGGGGGCGCGCGCCACAGTCTCGGGCGGATTGGCGAGGCTTTGCGAGGCGCCCGGCGGGGGCAGATCGGCCGGGGTGATGCGAAAGCGCAGGCCCGGCGCGTCGATGCGCCAGTCGCCGAAAGCCGCAGCGCCGGTCAGCGTGCGCACGAAATCGGCGTGGGCGAACGGGGAGACGCAAGCGACCGCCGCCACAAAACCCAACGCCACCCAACGCCGCATCGATGTCTCCTTAAGCGGAAACGGCTCTATCATATCGTCCGCCGCCCGTCAGGGTCGACAAACGGCTATCGGCATTTGAGTTGCACTCAATATATAAAAACGATATGTATTGGGCATGAAGCTGGCGGAATGGCTGACCCGACATAGCGTCAAGCGCATGGACTTCGCCCGCCGCATCGGGGTTTCCCCCGGCGCGGTGACGCTGATCTGCCGCGAGTCGGGCTGGGTCTCGCGCGAGACCGCCGAGCGTATCGTCGCTGAGACGCAGGGCGCCGTCACCCCCAACGATTTCCTTAACATCTGTCCGCAGGAGCCGGAGCGCATGTCCGACAACGTCAACCAGGCCATCGAGGCTTTCGCGGCTGGCGAGATCGTCGTCGTCATCGACGACGACGACCGGGAGAACGAAGGCGACCTGATCGTCGCCGCCTCTCATTGCACGACCGAGAAGATGGCGTTCATCATCCGTAACGGCTGCGGCATCGTGTGCACGCCGCTGACGGGCGAACTCGCGCGCCGTCTGCATCTCAACCCGATGGTCGCGGTCAACGACGCGCCGCTGGGCACGGCGTTCACGGTGTCGGTCGATGTCAAGCACGGCCTCACCACCGGCATCTCGGCCGAGCAGCGTTGCAACACGGTGCGCGCGCTGGCCAACGGCAACATGGGGCCGGCCGATTTCGTGCGGCCCGGCCACGTGTTCCCGCTTGTGGCGCGCGAGGGCGGCGTGCTGATGCGTTCGGGGCATACGGAGGCCTCGGTGGACCTCTGCACGCTTGCGGGGTTGCCCCCGGTCGCCGTCATCTGCGAACTCGCCAATGACGACGGCACGGTGATGGTGGGGCCGCAGATCGTCGCCTTCGCCGAAAAACATAAACTCTGGCGCATTTCGGTCGCCGACCTCATAGCCTACCGGCAGGCGCGCGAAAAGCTGGTCGAGCGCGTGGCGACGCACAAGATCAAGTCGCCCATCGGCGATATGACGGTGTACGCCTATTCGACGCCGTTCGACCCCGTGCAGCATTTCGCCTTCGTTTACGGATCGCTGGGGGATGGGCGCGACGTTCCGGTGCGGCTGCATCGCGCCAACATCCTCAACGACATTTTCGGCGACGGCCCCATCGAGCGCTGCCTCAAGCGTTTCAAGGAGGATGGGCGCGGGGCGCTCGTCTATCTGCGCGACGGCTCGGCGGGCGTGCCGCTCAACAGCGCCACAAGCGATTCGAGCGAAGACGCGCGGCAGGCGCAATGGCGCGAAGTGGGCCTGGGCGCACAAATCCTGCGCGATCTCGGCGTCACGTCGATCCGCCTGCGCACGGACGCGCCGCGAAAATATGTGGGCCTTTCGGGCTTTGGCGTGGAGATCGCCAAAATCGAGCCTATTGACGGTTGAGGAGGGTTGCCAGCGCGGGCGTTTGGAACTAGGTTCTGCGCCGCCTGGAAGGCCGCCATAGCTCAGTTGGTTAGAGCGCTAGATTGTGGATCTAGAGGTCCCCCGTTCGAGCCGGGGTGGTGGTACCAGGGCAATCTCCGCGCGTTTATGACGTAGTTGCGAGCGACGACGTCGCGGGAATCCCCTCGACCCTTGCGGCGCCTACGATTTATTTCTCAAATAGACGCATTGCGTCGCATTTTAGCGAACGGATTAGAGGCGCCGCAATGCGGCCTCCGCAAACCGTGAACCCGCCGCCGGATCTCCCGGGCGGCGGGAGACGTTTCATGCTGACCCACGACCAGCCTCTGGTGTCGTTCACGACCCTCACGGGCGCCACAGTGTCCGGAACGATTTTGTCGTCGAATGCGCTGACCCCCACGCTGCACGACTGGAGCGCGGATTCGACGGGCCTTTATCATACCGGGACCAACCTCGCCAACGAGTGGGAGACTTACTACCAGACCATGCAGACCGGCGGCGCGGCCTCGCTGACCGACGTTCAGCGGCTCGAAGGCAACGCGCAGGCCGTGTTCAGAAACACCGGTCTCGCGCGCCTCGATGCGGGCGCGCAGGCTCGCGACCGCGAGGACGTGCAGCGACAGTTCGACGCCATGGCCGCCGCGATGCAGATCGCCGGGGTGGACGCCACGAAGGCGTTCACGCAAGCCGGCTATCTCACCGTCGAGCATACGATCCAGTCGAACGCGACGCTGGACGAATTGTTCAAGCAGGGCCACGGGCTCAACAACTCTGGAATCTCTCGTTACGCAGGCTACACCAACGATTTTCAGCACAACGTAGACAATGCGACTCGCTTCATCGGCGGCGGCATTCAGGACAATAACGAGCGGGCGATCGAAGCCTTCTTCGACGACAATGCGCTTTCGCACATCGGCTTTTCGGTGATCGCGAGGAACGGCGAGCTGATCCAGCTCAACCAGAACGGCGCTGCGGAGGCCGGCGTATTTCAGGCGATCGTGGCGCTTAACGATTCCATGGTCTATCGCGTTTATACGAACGTTGACTTCGCCGCGCACGGGCCAACGAGGGCGAGCAATCAGGCGACCGCCGCCGCCTCCTGGACCGCGCAGGACCAGATCCGCCTCGCCGCCCTCCAGGCCCAGGCCGCAGCGCCCGCGCCGGCGGGCCAGCTCAAGACGCTGTTCGGCTTCGCCATCGCCAACACGATGTCGTTCAATATCGGAAACGGGATCACGCATACGTGGACCGCCGACGCGAGCGGGCTGTTTCAGACGACGACGGATCTTGCCTCCGAATGGAGGGCCGCCTACGTCGATTTGCTGACGACGGGCGGCAAATCCCTGACCGTGGAACAGCGCGTCGAGGCCAACGCGGAGGCTGTGTTCGAGAATTCCGGCCTGTCGAAGCGGAGCGCCGCGCAACAGGCCGTGGATCGCGCGGATGCGCAGCGGCAGTTTGACGCGGAATTCGCGGCGATTCGGCTCGCCGGAATCGACCCCTCGACCACGTTCACAGCGTCGAGTTACCTGCAACTGTCGCAGACGTTGCGCTTCAACGCCGCGCTGGACGAACTTGCGACCCAGGGCCACGGCCTCCACGCTCCGTCTTCGTCACGCTACGCCGGCTACGCCAACGATGTCCAGAACGCCGTCGACGACGCGACGAAATTCGTGGGGCGGGGGTGGGCGCACGGCCATAAGGCGCTGTCTGAAGGATTCGACA
>JAYVYJ010000189.1:0-6250 GCA_043784465.1 Hyphomicrobiales bacterium | reverse complement strand
TTTGGCGGCGTCGCTGGCGACGCCGGAACAGGTGGAATAGCGTCGCCAGCGACGCTAGTGACGACGGGTTCTGCATCGATAAATTGCATCAATGCCGTCTCGTTGATGAGCCACTCCGCTCCAAAAACAGTTCTGATTTTTTGTGCCTCCAACAAGCCCTCTATGCAGTAACGCTGGATCGTACGCGTTGACGGCGGCTTGCGCTTGGCGGCGACAAAGCGATCTACAGCCTGACCAACTGTTAGAGTGTAGTCGAGATTGTGCGCCAAGGCAGCGAGGTTGGCGTCGCTGGCGACGCTGTTGTCGTTGGTGCTGCTCGGCGCTGGTAGGAGAAGAAATGTTTGTGCTGGCGTCGCCGGTGCGTTGGCGTCGCCAGACTGTTCTGGAAAAGACATATCGCAAATTCTATCACGCTTGGAAGCATGACAAAGTCGGATCGGGTTTAGAAGGAGCCCAGAGGCCGAAGTGATCTGGTTGGTCACGCGGTTGGGGGTAACGCGCGAAATTCGTCGAGCATATCCGCCCACTTCTGCATGAGCGCAATCCGCTCCGGCCAGTAGATCGCGCGATTGTAAGCGCGGCGAACGGCGTTCTCCGACTGGTGCCCGAGTGCCGCCTCGATGACGTCGGGATTGAAGCCGTTCTCATTCAGGATCGTGCTCGCCGATGAGCGAAACCCATGCGCGGACACTTCTTCCTGGGTGAAGCCCATGCGGCGCAGTGCGGAGTTGAAGGCGTTCTCCGACAGTGCCTTCTTGTATGAAATGAGCGAGGGGAAGACGAGATCACCGAACTCGGACGCTGGCCAAATCTCCCGGAGCACTTCGACCGCCTGCCGCGAGAGGGGAACGTCATGCGGCCGGCGCATCTTCGTGCGCTCAGCCGAGATACGCCAGACGGCCTTTTCAAAATTGATCTCGGATCGCCGCGCCCCGCGAACCTCGCCTGGGCGGGCAAAGGTGAGTGCGCAGAATTTCAGAGCCGAGCGGAGCGTGGGCCACCCGTCGAATTCGTCGATTGCGCGTATGAGTCCACCGAGCTTCTTCTCGTCGGTAATGGCCGCACGCGGCTTCACGTTCGGACGCAGCAGGGCACCCTTGAGCGCATAGGTCGGATCGGTCGTCGCGCGCAGGGTCACGATAGCGAGGCGAAAGACGCCACCGATGACCCCGCGCAGCCGACGAGCGGTCTCGCGCCGGCCGCTTTTCTCGACACGCTTCAGGAGGTCGAGAAGCTCGGCGGCCGTGATCTCGGCAATAGGACGGTTTGCGAGCGATCTCGCGAGGTCCTCTAAAAGCCACCGGTTCTTGGTGACGGTGATCTCGGCCATGCCGCCATCTTCGAGGTTCTTGACGTACTCGGCCGCGACGAGACCGAAGGTGTTGCGCGCGGCGGTCTCCGACGCGAGCCGCTCCAGCCGCCGCTCGGTAGCAGGGTCTTTCCCGTTCACCAGAATTTTCTTGGCGGAGTCTCGCTTCTCGCGGGCATCGGCAAGCGACACGATCGGGTATGCGCCAAAGGAGAGGACACGCTCCTTGCCGAGATAGCGGTACTTCAGCCGCCAGAGCATCGCGCCGTGGGGCTGGACAAGGAGGTAGAGCCCGCCGCCGTCGGAAATCTTGAAGGGTTTTTCAGCGGGCTTCGTGTTGCGGATGTCGAAGTGGGTAAGAGGCATAGGGGGTATCGCCCTCCGGACCTGGGGGTAACACTCCCGAATCTACCCCCTTTTTGAGGCGATGCAACGTGCCCCCAGGAGACGCTATGAGCTCTCGGGACAGGTTATGTCTTTGAAATTTCAGCGGAAAAGTGACCTTATGTTACACAATGAGACAATGTAATGGTGCCCAGGAAAGGACTCGAACCTTCACGGTGTTACCCGCTGGTACCTGAAACCAGTGCGTCTACCAATTCCGCCACCAGGGCCCGCCTCGCTGATAGTTCGAGCAGGATTTCTTGTCAACGTGTTCTGGGTGGCCTGTCAACGCAACATGAGAGTGTCCCCTGATAGCGCCGCGTGAGAATGTCCCCTTTTGGGCGCGCCGTCGCGGTTCGGGTGGGGGTGGGTGACGCCGGGCTGAGCGCGCTCCCATAACGCTGTAGCGAAGACCGGCGTTATCCACGCCCTTCCGTGCTGACGGGTTCGGCTTCGGGCTTGGTCGCGCTGGCCGTGACGATCGCGGCCATGCGGGCGTTGCGCGTCTTTTCGTCCTCGGGGGATCGGGGCCGGGGTTTTTTTTGAAATGTGTGTAGGTCAAGCTCCGGTTCTTGTAGTCGACCCGCATCGCCCCGTCCTGGAAATGCAGCCGCGTGACGCGCACGCCGCGTAGCGCCGTTCCGGGGCCGTTCGTCCTGGCGCAATAGACCTTGCCTCCGGCGCTGGAACGTCAAGGCCTTCGACAGGGTGGTAGTGTCTCAGTTTGAATTTTAAATCGTAGGCCAGATCGCCGCGATCATTCGGCAGGCGTTTTCGACATCGTTCATGCGGCGGGCATTTGCATTCGGAGCGACAAAAACCTCGCCATGCTGAATGTCGATCGACATGCACAAGCGCGCCGCCACCTCACGATTCGACGGCGGCGCTTCGCTCAGTTGGCGTAGCGCCAGCGTGGCAACGTAGAGACCCATATCCTTGCGCTTTTCCTTGGCCTCATCTGTATCGGCGTCGTCTTGCGTCATACGGAATATAGCTGAGCCGATTTGAGCCTTTCCTTTCGTTTCACCATACACTAGCAAATCCGACCTGATCGAAATATCTACTCCAGCTAAATTTAACTTATTTAAATATGGAGGACTTGCATGAAAGTCGTACTGCTTAAGTTGATTTCCCATAGTCTGAACCGCGTGTAAAACTTCAATAGACTTTTGGGCATCGTCTTGCCTCAACGGCCCAGACGCTGGGTCGCCAGCCCGCTGGCGGAACATTTCCTCCGCCGTAACAAGAGGATTCACACGGCGTCCCGCGTCTGATAGATACGCCGCCAGAACCGGGCGCACGTCTTTGTATCGGATGACGGGGTGTTTCTGAGGAAATTTGGCACGACGAATTATCCCCATGCGCGCGGTGTCGGACGACACCATGAAGCGGGCCAGATCGTTGACGGAAATGCGGGCGGTCAAACGGGGAGCCGGGGAAGTGGCCAATGGATGAAATCCTAGCAAGCGCGGCAATTGCGCCAGATCGTACCATTCACGTTGCTACCTTGTCACGGCAAACGCTCGTAAATTCGGGAGCTTCCCACATGGGAAGTGAAGGATACTTTTTGTTTGAGGCTCGCAACACGCCGGGAGCGGTAGGCATAAACGTTTTGGGCAAGGCGGTGTCATTCGAGGCCGCCATGCGATTGGTAGACATATTTTTCCCGCGCCTCACGCTTGCTGCTGAGTAGCCTGCTTTTTGTAAGGACCGCGCGGGCCGCCCTTGGGCGCTTCCACGTCCATGAGCGCAACGAAGTCCGACCAGTCGAGAACTGTATCGGATAGCCCCGCCGCCATCGCAGGCGTAACGCGAAGCGTCTTGTGGATGCGGATGAAGTTGTACCACACGCTCCAGATCGCCACCATGTGAGCGTGACTTTCGAATTTCTTGGAAAAGGCGTTGGTGAGCCGGGTGAAGCGGCGGTTGTGCATCCGCATCGTCAGGTTCGAGCGTTCGGCATAGGACGTCGAGACGTGCCCCATATCAGGCTTGCCGGTGACAGCCTGCTTCTTGATCCCGATGCAGTCGGCGGGGCTGTAGCGTCCCCTGGCGCTCTCTGACGACGTCCCGTAAATCTTGTTGAGCATCGCGTAATCGACGTCCGCGCCAAACGCGCCCTCAACGGCTTCAAGGTAAGCCTTGTGACCGTCTGACGTGATCTGGATTCGGTTAGCGACACGGTCGGCAACGTCATTCATGAACCACGCCGCGCACTCACCATCACGACCGCCAACGAAGTGCGAAATAATGAGTTTCGTGTCGGCTTCAATCGCAGTCCACGTCCAAGTGTCGCCAGCGCCATCGGGCGCGGCCTTCGCCGTCGCGATGTTCTTTTGCTTGGCGTAGGTGAAGCTCCAAATCTCATCGACCTGAACGCGCTTGGCCTTTACGCCGCGCACGTTGGCGTCGTGGTAGCCCGCGCAGAACTTGCCCGCATCCGCCAAGAGCTTCGCTATAGTGTTGATGCTGACGTCCGCCAGCCGGGAAACGCTGCGCATTGACGCACCTTCGCAGAGCATTGCGAGGATTTGGGCGCGAGTGGCGACGTCGAGCTTGTTCATGCTAGGCATGATATGAACTTTTATGCTTAGCGTCAAGGAAATTATTTCAGGACGGGGTTGAACTCCGGCCTTGTTGCCGGTAAAAAGAACTCGACAGGCACAGCGCAAAACGCGGCGATAACGCTCGCCGACAAACGTAAATCACTCACGATTTCATCAGCGGCGCTTTTGCCCGACGAGACTAAAAGTTCAACTGCCCGCTTTAGTAAGCTCGGGCGCTCCAATGCAAGTGTATCGTCCAAGGGTTCCTTAGTACGCCACTTTCTGAAAGAAATTTGCTTGTACAAATTTGTGATCTGAGCTTCGTCAAATACACCTAAGTCTTTGCACCTGTAAACCATTGCCTGGATCGCAACTTTCCAACGCCGTTTCAATTCAACAAAAGCGTCCAATCTCGGAGAATATACCTCCACGGGAAACGACTTTGCGGGCAGCAGAAATGCGCCGGCAAACCGGTTAGCCTCCGCTTCAACTCGTTTTAGTACTTTTGGGTCTTCAAGTTCTTCTTGGCCAACCCACCTATGAAGCACAATATGACCAAGCTCGTGAGCCGCATCGAAACGCGATCTGACGGCCGAACTTTTATCGGAGGACAAAATTATAAAGGGGCGGTCGCCGTTCCAAAAAGAAAATGCTTCGATCTTTTCGCCAGTCATTTCATAACGGCAAATCGCGATACCATTTGTCTCCAGTAGGCCGACAACGTTGGAGATCGGCCCAACACCCAACCCCCATGCACGGCGGCACTCCATGGCAATGTCTTCTATTTCGTCGTCCTCATATATATCCCCATTGATTGGGGCGGCGCTAGGAACTCGGACCTGCGGAAAACTGACTCGCTCAAAAAAATATCGAGCGGCCTGAACGAACCACTTTCCCATTACATCGCAGGCTGAATTTCGGCGCTTTGTTTCCGCACCATAAGCCCGATGAAAACGGGTTCCCGTTTCGCCAAACGTGGGTAACTCGTCTGTCGCAAAATAGGAAAGAGGCTGCGCCAATGCGTCAGCAATCCGACCCGCCGTTGCCGGGTCTGGACTCTTCTCCCCCGATTCGAATGCCGAAATCGCTTGCCGACTTACTTCAACGGCAGTTGCCAATTCAGTTTGATTGAGTAACCGAGCGCAGCGCGCGTCTTTCAGCTTCGACGGAGAAAATCCCCTGAAAGCTATACGAGAGGGGAAATTGACAACGTTACGCCCCATGATCTTTGCGCCAATTTTCGATTTCTTCTTTAAGCACCATTGCCGATTCGAAGTCCGTCGACTCTGCGGCCGGCAAATCCGAAGCTACCGGATGCAGCAAATTGAGCAAGTTGGGGGTTTTGTATATCCAATCTCTTCTGAAAGCCGAATGAGGAACTCCAATATGCGCAAATTTAAGTTCTTGGTGACCATGGACCAACAAAAAGTGAGGTAAACCCTGAATTTCCCTCTCGTCTCTAAATTCATCAAGATCGAAAAACGGTTCGTTGTTTAGGCGCCCGTTTTCGCGAAAGACGACATTTCGGGGCTGCTTATCCGGGTTAGCAATTTGACTTATAGATAGCACGGAATGAGACAGTCTTATTTCCAAGTAGCGGCCGGTTGGTTGAGAAAAATTCCGCCATTGATAGTCAAATGGCCATTGCTTTGTTTGCAACATTTTCTCGAACATCAGATCGACCGCCCAAGCAATCAAGCGTCCACGATTATCCGCTGCTGATGCAACTTGTAGGATTGGTTCTTGGGCAACGAGCAAGCGTACCGCCGAGTAGGCAGACTTAAGCGCGGGTGGAACCAAAGCCCTCTGCACAGCGGAAAGCTGGTCGGCCAAAAACTGTTCAGCGGAGACGGTGTCCATGGGCGAATCGGTTGCCTTAGCTGCGATGCAACCGTTTACGAAAAATGACGGGTTTTGTCAACCGCCGCGCTTCCATCTGGTGTCAGCGGCCTTTTTCGCGACTTCGACCCGACGTTCTGGCGTCATCTTCGCCGCGCGCGCTGCGCCGCCC
>JAYVYJ010000188.1:0-16254 GCA_043784465.1 Hyphomicrobiales bacterium | reverse complement strand
CCCGTCGCATTTTTTGACGTTGACGATAACGCCCGCCTGCAATTGCGCGATCATGTCGGCCTTGTCGCTCGGCCCCGCGACGACGTTGAAGGTCGCCTCCTTCTTTCCCGGCCCGACGAGCGCGGTGCGGCGTCCCGACAGCAAAGTGTGCAGAACCCAACCCTCCGCGCCTTCCGAATCGCGCACCCGCCGCCACGTCGCGAATTCCGCCGTGATCTCCACGGGAAGTCCGGCCCGCTGGAACACCCATTTCGTCGCATGATCTTTCGAGGGCCCCTCGCGCAGATTGACGCGGTCGGTCTTCAGGCTGGCGTAACGCGGCAGCGGCAGGCCCGTCACCGTGCCCGCAGGGGCGCCCGCACGCGCCTGCGCTCCCGCGAGCGCGGCAAAGAGCGCGAGGCAAATGGGCAATTTCATGGTTAAATCAACGATTTCATGGGTTAAGCGCTTCCTCGGCCATCCGGCCTGGCCGTCCTTGTGTTCGGTTCGTCATCTGCTAGAGAAGTCGAAACGCATGTTTGTTTCGCGATGATGAACGAACCGTAAAGTAACGCCGCGGGGGCAGGCGAGGCGACCCGGGCGGGGAAGGATAACGCGGCTCATGTCGAAAAAGAAACCTCTCGTGGTCGTCACGCGCCGGCTTCCCGAGGGCGTCGAAACCCGTATGCGCGAATTGTTCGATGCGCGGCTCAATCTCCACGACGCCCCAATGTCGTCGGCTGAAATCGTGGAGGCGATGAAGGAAGCCGACGTGCTCGTGCCCACCATCACCGACGACATCAACGCCGGCATGATCGCGCAGGCTGGCGACCAGCTTCGCCTGATCGCAAATTTTGGCAACGGCGTCGACCATATCGACGTCACCTCGGCGTTGCGGCGCGGCGTCACCGTCACCAACACCCCCGGCGTGCTGACCGAGGACACCGCCGACATGACGATGGCGCTGATCCTGGCCACCGCCCGTCGCATCGTCGAGGGTTCGCACGCCATCCCCGAAGGACAGTTCAGCGGCTGGTCGCCGACGTGGATGCTGGGGCGGCGCATCACCGGCAAGCGGCTCGGCATCGTCGGCATGGGCCGCATCGGGCAGGCGCTGGCGCGACGGGCGCGCGCGTTCGGCCTGTCCATCCATTACCACAACCGCCGTCGCGTCGCCTCGCAGATCGAGGAGGCTTTGGAGGCGACCTACTGGGATTCGCTCGACCAGATGCTGGCGCGCATGGATTTCATCTCCATCAACTGCCCCCACACGCCCGCGACCTATCATCTGCTAAGCGCGCGCCGCCTCAAATACCTGCGGCCCGAGGCGATCCTCGTGAACACGGCGCGCGGCGAGGTCGTCGACGAGAACGCGCTGGTGCGGATGCTGGAGGCCGGTGAGATTTCCGGCGCCGGGCTCGACGTCTTCGAGCAGGAGCCCGTCGTCTCCGACAAGCTCGTGGCTTTGGCGCGCGCCGGCAAGGTGACGCTGCTGCCGCACATGGGCTCGGCGACGCAGGAGGGCCGGGTGGACATGGGCGAGAAGGTGATCGTCAACATCAAGACGTTCATGGACGGTCACAGGCCGCCAGACCGCGTGCTGCCGGGGATGTTGTAGGGCAGAGCGCGTATCGTCACGCACGCGCCCGTCACCGTCCGCTTCGTTATTTGAAAGGCGTTGGTCACGCGTGAAACGGAAAATCTGAGCCTTCTGGCGGCGGCGCTATCTCTTTCAGGCGACCATGACAAATCCGGAGTGCAGCAGAGCCTGCCGAATACGGCGGAGTTTCGTTACGACGCCACGGCCTTCGTTGCCAGCGGAACGAAGCGATCCAGCGTTGTTCCCACCTCATGACCATCCAAAATTGGCTGGCGGGTGATGGAAAACGCCAACCCATTCAATGGGGCGCGGCCAGTTGGCGGCGCGTTGTTCGCCATGACGGTTCTCATCCCGAGAGCAACGGACTGCGCCCAAGACGCAGACAAAAGCCCTAAAGCTTACGGAGCGGCGCGCTCAGCCCCTCCATCGCCGCCCGCTTTAGCGTCCGCGGGTCGCGCTCTCCCGTGTCGAAAACCCTCATCAGCCTGTCGGCCACCGCTCTCGTTACGTCTGTCCGTTCCCCTTCGGTGAAAGGTCTGACCGCCCGGCTTTCGATGGTCCGCTTGACGTCGAAGAGGACGCCCGAAAGTAATCGCAGGGCCTCTCGGTCATAAGCGGAGATCGATGGCGGCGTCATCATCGCGGGCATCCTGCAACTGGCTTTTGAGCGTCGGCAGCCCCGGTCGGCGATGGCCGCTCAGGTGCAAGCGCCTTCCCATTACCCAATCTCTTTTCGATTCCCTACCCCCGGAAAATACTCAGATACGCCGCCACGCGTCTGGGGCCACGCCGCTCGGCGACGCGGCGGAGCCACGTCGCCGAGCTTATTCAATAGAGCTATTCGGTCACATCGGCGGAACGAGGCCGTCCTTGCCGAACAGCACGACGCCGGCATGGAGCGAACCGTCCGCCTCGCGCTGGCCCGGCACGAACACCGCCGCGCCCGGCATAATGTCTGCGGCGGTCGCGGGGACGAGCGTCACCACGGGGACGTCGGCGGGGATTTCGACCTTCTTCTCCCCTCCCTTGTAGCTCACCGTGACCGTTTGGCCATCGACGCCCTTGACGGCGTTGGTGACGGTCGCGTTGGTCATTGCGCTGGAGCCTGGCAGATCCCAAGGATAATGGCCCTCGCCCGTCCCCTTCATGCCTTCGGGAAACACCACGACCTCAACGGACCGCAACGTGGAATCGGGCTTCGTCGTCGTCGCCGTGCCGATGAACGTGCCGGGCTTGATTTCGGCCATCGACGACTTCACGACCGCGAGGACGGCGAATTTGTCCGCCAGATCGATGGTGACGTCAGCGCCCGTCTTGGGATGGACGACTAGCTTGGCGCCTTCGAGGCTCACCACGGAGCCGCGCGTGCGCACGCCCTCCGCCGCGAGCGCGGCCGTCCCGCCCAACGCCGTCGCCAGCATTATCGAGGCGACCGTCGCGGCCGGAAAAGCGAAAGGAAATCGGACTTGTGACATGGCGGCTCCTCATTCTCAGGGCCTGTTCCCCGAGTTTTGTCCGCCCTCGCCTTAAGGCCAAAGTCGCCCGAGCGCGACCTCGGCAGCCTCTGCGAGCGGCCTCCTCTCGTCAATTTCGCGTCAGAGGTCGCGCCGCATGGGCGGGCGTTCTGCCGGGACGTCGGCGAAACGACATGAGACTGCGCATACCGCACAATTTTTACCTTATTTTCATCGATGTTTTCGATGTTGCCCGCGAGCCTTGGCAATCCTCGTCGCCCCGGCACGTTCACACGGCGCCTTCGAGGGAAAATACACACATAGGACAAAGCTTTACGTCCTAATCGCCATACTCGGCGTCGCGGCGGGCCTAATCGGCGCCAGTCCTGCCCGACGCACGAGACGAGAAGGGTGCGCGTATCGAAATCGACGTCGGCAAGTGCGACCTGTCGATCCAGAAGAAATCAGCCTTCACTGCGTCGCCTTGGCGGCATGCCAGCCCAGCGCGGCGCGGCCGGCGGCGGCGCCTGTCGCAAAACACCCCTGCAATAAATATCCCCCCGTTGGCGCCTCCCAGTCGATCATCTCCCCGGCGCAGAAGACGCCCGGGCAAGACGTCAGCATCAACCCTTCGTCCAGCGCCGCCCAGCGTACCCCGCCCGCGCTGGAAATCGCCCGCTCCAGCCCCCCGTAGCCCGTGACGTTCACGGGGCACGCCTTGGCCCGCTCCGCTAGCCCAGCCGGGTCGGCGGGCAGTTCCCCCGCCTCGCGCATCAGCCCGACGGCGACCGCCGACAAGCCCGCCTTGGCGAGCCGGGTCGAGCGCGACGCGCGGGCGGCGGTCGCCAGCTTCGCCGCAAGCGCCGCCCCGGACAGGTCCGGCTTGAGATCGACGATCAACCGGGCTGCGCCCTCCTTGCCGACCGCCTCGCGCGCCGCCCCCGACAATGCGTAGATCGCGCCGCCTTCAAGCCCCGTCGCCGTCACGACGGCCTCGCCGCGCGATACGGCTTCGCCAAAGCTCCATTTCGCCGCCTTCAAAGGCGTCCCGACGAACCGCTCGGCGAACAAAGCCGACCATGCGACATGCAGCCCCATGTTCGCCGGCTCAAGCGGCGCGATCTCGACACCCGCTGAAGCCAGCGCCCCCACCCAACCGCCGTCCCCGCCAAGGCGCGGCCACGACGCGCCGCCCAGCGCCAGCAGCACGATGTCGGCGCGAACGGTCTCCAGACCCTCCGGTCCAGAGAAGGTTGCGCCGTCCCCCAGGGCGACAAGCCGGCGGCGCGGCCGATAGACCACGCCCAACTCGCCAAGCCGCCGCAGCCACGCCCGCGCGAGCCGGGTCGCCTTGAAGCTCTTGGGGAACACCCGTCCGCTCGACCCCACGAAGGTCGGTTCGCCCAACGCCGCCGCCCAGGCCCGCAAGGCGTCGGGTGGAAACGCCGCGATGGCGGAGGCCAGACGCCCGTTCGCCTGCCCGTATCGACCCAGGAAAGCTTCAAATCCTTCGGCGTGCGTCAGGTTGAGCCCGCCCCGCCCCGCCAGCAGAAACTTGCGCATCGGGGTCGGCGCCGCGTCGAACACCTCCACGCTCGCCCCGCCGCGCGCAAGAACCTCGGCCCCCATCAGCCCCGCCGGGCCGGCCCCGACGACCAGCGCCCTCATGAAAGCAGGAACGAGCGCATCGAGATCGAGCCGAGATCGAACGATTCGCTAAAGAAGCTCAATTCATCCGCCGCGTCGGCGACGCCCAGCGGATAGAGCACGGGCAGAAAATGCTCAGGCGTCGGATGAGAGAGCCGCGCCACCCGCGAGGCGTCGAGCGCCTTGGCCACCCCGGCGGCGTCGCGCGCCTGGATGCGCTCCTTCATCGTCGCGTCGAAGGCGAGGCCCCAGTCGTAGGGCTGTCCCCCCGGGTTCAGCGCCCCCAGATTATGCACGAGATTGCCGCTGCCCACGATCAGCACCCCACGCTCGCGTAAGGTTTTAAGCTCACGGGCCAGCTCCAGATGGGCGAGCGGGTTCATGCCCAGATCGAGCGAAAGCTGGAACACCGGCACGTCGGCGTCGGGGAACATGCGGATCAGCACCGACCACGCTCCATGATCGAGCCCCCATTCTTCGTCGGGAGCGGCATGGTGGGTTTGCAGCAGTTCGAGCGCCGCCGCCGCGACTTCGGGCGCGCCGGGCGCTGGATATTGCTGCGCGAAAAGTTCGCGCGGGAAGCCGCCGAAATCGTGGATCGTCTGCGGCCGGCGCCCGACATGGGCGAGCGAGCGGCCTTGCGTCATCCAATGCGCGGAGACGCAGAGGATCGCCTGCGGGCGCGGCAGCTTCGCGCCCAGATCGGCCCAGGCGCGCGAATAGGCGTTATCCTCGATGGCGTTCATCGGATTGCCATGGCCGACGAACAAAGCGGGCAGGCGCGGAGTAGGCGCGAGCCGGGAAAGAGCAGAAATTTGCAAGGGAGACCTCATGAGCGCGCGTCAACTTTTCGACGGCGACGCGCAAAACTTTTCTTGAACCTTGAAACAAGACTACCCCGCGCCACGTAGAGACAGCAAGACGGCGCCTCCGGGGCTGCCTTGGAGAGAGGGACCATGCCCAAGATTTCACCCCTGCCGCTTTTGGCTTTCGCCACGTCCGCGGCCCTGATCGCCGCAGCGACCCTGTCGGTCTCAGCCCAAACGACGGTGTCGGCGCCCGCGCCTAAGGAAAAGGCGCCTGTGACCGCCGCTGTGTCCGAAACCATCGTCCTGGCCGGCGGCTGCTTCTGGGGCGTGCAGGGCGTGTTCCAGCACGTCGACGGCGTCCAGCGCGCCGTTTCCGGCTATGCCGGCGGCACAGTGAAGAACCCGACCTACCCCATCGTCAGCACCGGATCGACCGGTCACGCGGAGGCGGTCGAAGTGACGTTCGACCCTCGCAAGGTTTCGCTGGGCGACATCCTGCAGATTTATTTCTCGGTCGCCCACGACCCGACCGAGTTGAACCGTCAGGGTCCCGACGAGGGCACGCAGTACCGTTCAGAAATTTTCGCAACCGATCCGGCAGAGGCAAAATTCGCGAAGGACTACATTGCGGAACTCAACGCGGCGAAGGTTTACCCCAATCCCATCGCGACCAAGGTCGAGCCTCTCGCCGTCTTTTACCCTGCAGAGGGCTACCATCAAAACTACCTGACGCTGCACCCCCGCGAGCCCTATATCGCCTACAACGACATCCCCAAGGTCGAGGACCTGAAGCGCCTGTTCCCTTCGCTCTATCGCGAGAAGCCAACGCTGGTCGCGAAGAACTAACCCCCGCGCCGCGGCGGTCTCGACAAACCGGCCGCGCCGCTTTTTAAGACCGGCATGGCGCCTAGGGGGCGCCCGGCCGGTCCTATGCGTTTCTTTAAACTCTATGTCCGCGTGCTCGCCCAACTCCGCGCCGAAGGGCGTCTCGCGCTCGCGTTGGTCGCGGCGAATGTCGCTGTGGCGCTCGCACAATTCGCCGAACCCTTGTTGCTAGGCCGTGTCGTCGATCGGCTGGCCGCGGCGCAAGGCGCCGGGGGGCGGCCGCAATGGTGGGAGGTTGCGCCGCTGCTCTTGGCCTGGGGCGGGTTCGGGCTGTTCTCCATATTGGCCGGAGTCGCGGTCGCGCTGTATTCGGATCACCTCGCGCAGCGGCGACGCATGGCGGCGATGGCGGAATTTTTCGCGCATCTCCTGGAACTTTCGCCCGCCTATCACGGCGAGACCCATTCCGGTCGGCTGACGAAGATCATGCTCGACGGTCCCAACGCGATGTTCGGCCTGTGGCTGACTTTCTTCCGCGAGCATTGTGCGGCCTTCGTCGCGCTGTTCGTCACTTTGCCTGCGACGCTAGCGGTCAATGCGCGCTTCGGCCTCGTGCTGATCGCCCTCGTGTTCACGTCCGGCTTTGCGATGAACCTCGTCATTCGCGCCACCAAGCGCCATCAGGGCGCGGCGGACGGGCGATATCACGCCATGGCCGCCCACGTCGCCGACGCCCTGGCCAACCTGCCGATGCTGCAGGCCTTCGCCCGCACGAAATCTGAGGCGGCCTCCTACCGCGCTTCGGGCAAGGCTTATCTGGACGCACAATTCCCGGTGCTGGCGTGGTGGGCGCTGGCGACCGTGGCGACTCGCGCCAGCGCGACGCTGACGCTCATCGGTATATTGACGTTTGGCGTCTGGCTCGATCTTCAGGGCAAAACCAGCGTGGGCGAAATCATAGCCTTCATGGGGCTGGCGACGGCCTTGGTGGCGCGTCTCGATCAGGTCAACGGCTTCCTGTTCCGCATATTCGGCGCGGCGGGCGATCTCGACGCCTATTTCGCGGCCATGGCGGTTCGACCGGCGGTGACGGACGGCGCACGCTCAGTAGGGCGCCTCGAAGGCCATGTGCGGTATGAGCACGTCGGCCATTCCTACGGGGAACGCATCGTGCTGTCCGACATCGGCTTCGATGCGCCAGCAGGGCGGACGGTGGCGCTGGTGGGAAGCACCGGCTCGGGGAAGTCGACCGCGCTCGCGCTGCTGCATCGCGCCTTCGATCCGCGCCATGGCCGCATCACCCTCGACGGCGTCGACCTGCGCGATATGACCCTAGCCTCGCTGCGCGCCAATGTCTCCGTGGTCCTTCAGGAACCCTATCTGCTCGCCCGCACCGTCGAGGACAACTTGCGCCTCGGCAAGCCGGACGCCACGGGCCAAGAAATCGCGCGGGCGCTCGAACGGGCGCAGGCCGATTTCGTCTACGCGCTGCCCAAGGGTCTCGCCTCGGAAGTCGGCGAGCGCGGGCGCAATTTCTCAGGCGGCGAGCGACAGCGCCTCGCCATCGCCCGCGCGTTGCTCAAGGACCCCCCGGTGCTGATCCTCGACGAGGCGACGAGCGCGCTGGACGCCGCAACCGAAGCGCAACTGCAAGCCGCGCTCGACGCCGCCCGTCGGGGCCGCACGACTTTCGTGATCGCGCATCGCCTCGCCACGGTTTTGCATGCCGATGTGATCCTCGTGTTCGAGCGCGGACGTATCGTGGAAACGGGCGAGTTTAAGGAACTCGTCGCCAGGAACGGCCAGTTCGCCACCCTGGCGCGTGCGCAAAACTTCGCCGCCGCCTTGGGTTGAACCTTGCGTCCTGACGGCGATATAGACCCCAAGGAGATTTCCATGGACGCCAAGACCTATCCCGTCACCCGCACCGACTCGCAATGGCGCGAAATGCTGACGGCCGAGCAATACCACGTCATGCGTGAGCACGGCACCGAACGCGCGGGGTCCTGCGCGCTCAACTGGGAGAAGCGGGCGGGCGTATTCGTCTGCGCAGGCTGCGAGCAGCCCTTGTTCGAGTCAAAACTCAAGTTCGAGAGCGGCACCGGGTGGCCGAGCTTCGCCGATCCGATGCCCGGCTCGGTCGAGACGACCACCGACCGTTCATGGGGCATGACGCGCACGGAAGTTCATTGCGCGCGTTGCGGCTCGCATCTGGGCCACGTATTCCTCGACGGCCCGCCCCCGACCGGCCTGCGTTACTGCATCAACGGCGTGGCGACGAATTTCACCCCGGCGACCGCGTGAACGCGACCCCGCCCCGCGCCTTCGTCCAAACGCTTCCCGCCGGCCACCCGCCCGTCCGGGTCGGTTCGGTCGGCGTGCTGATCGTCAATCTGGGCACGCCCGAGGCGACCGATTACTGGTCGATGCGCCGCTATCTCAAGGAGTTCCTGTCCGACCGGCGCGTGATCGAGACCCCGCGATGGCTGTGGTGGCCGATCCTCAACCTCATCATCCTGACCAAGCGGCCGGGGGCGAAGGGCAAGGATTACGACTCGATCTGGAACAAGGAACTGAACGAAGGGCCGCTTAAGACGATCACGTCCTCGCAGGCCCGCGGCCTCGCCCAGCGGCTGACGCGAAGCCCCGCCGCACGACCCGTCCAGGTCGACTGGGCGATGCGCTACGGCAAGCCGACCATCGCCAGCCGGCTCAAGGCGTTGCAGGAAACGGGCTGCGACCGCATCCTGCTCGTGCCGC
The DNA here is from genome assembly GCA_043784465.1 of Hyphomicrobiales bacterium. Lineage (GTDB taxonomy): Bacteria > Pseudomonadota > Alphaproteobacteria > Rhizobiales > Beijerinckiaceae > Roseiarcus. The sequence goes on along the minus strand of JAYVYJ010000188.1, from coordinate 7,180 downwards.
TCTATCCCCAATATTGCGCCGCGACGTCCGCCACCGTGTGCGACAAGGCGTTCGACGCCTTGAAGGCGATGCGCTGGCAGCCGACGTTGCGCGTCGCCGCGCCTTATTTCGACGATCCCGCCTATATCGAGGGGCTCGCCGCCTCGACTCGCGCCTCCTTGGCGAAACTTGATTTCGAGCCGGAGGTGATCCTCGCGTCCTACCACGGCATTCCGCAGGATTATTTCGACCAGGGCGATCCCTACCATTGCCATTGCGCCAAGACGACGCGCCTGCTGCGCGAGGCGCTGGGTCTGGACGCCAAGAAGCTGCGTATGAGCTTCCAGTCGCGCTTCGGCGGCGCGGCGTGGTTGCAGCCCTATACCGACGAAACGGTGAAAGCCCTGGCGCGCGAAGGGGTCAAACGGCTCGCCGTCATCACCCCGGGCTTTGCGGCCGATTGTCTGGAGACGCTGGAGGAAATCGGCGTCGAGAACGCCGAATATTTCCATGAGGCGGGCGGCGAGCATTTCGCAGCGCTTCCCTGCCTCAACGACGGCGACGAGGGACTTGCCGTACTTGAGGCTGTCGCCCGGCGCGAGACGATGGGCTGGCTCTGACGCTTCGATCGGTTCGCGAGGACGTGGACGCCCTCCGGGGACGTGAAGGCGCGGGCGTCACGCAGGGGGAAATCCCGAGGCGTCTCGTACGGCGAAATTTTGATCGTTTGTTCGCGACGCGTTTGGGTCGCCACCGAGTGTCGATGCAGGCGGTCAGGCGTCTGCGCCGGATATCGCGGAATTTCTTCTCAGGTTCGAGCAGGCTGATCGCCCTTCAGGGCGAGCACATTATGCGCGCCTTTGTCGGCGATCATCTTTTGCAATCCCGGGCCGTCGATGGTGGCGATGGCGAACGAGCATGTCGTGCCGTTCGGTGATCTCCGGGATCCCGAACCGCTGACGATGTGGGATGCGGCCCGGGGGCGTCGCACCCGCTCGGGCGACAAAAACCCTCGACCGGAAACCGTTTCATTCCTCTAGATGAGTTTCGACGCGCCGGTTTACGGGATCGAACGGATCGGGGGCGCGGGGCTTGCTGGGGCCGTAGCCCTTGGCGACGAGGCTGTTTCGCTCGACGCCCTTGCTGCCGAGGAAACGGGCGACCGCTTCGGCGCGACGCTCCGACAGGGTCTTGTTGTAGACTTCCGTCCCCGTTGCGTCGGTGAAGCCGTCGATGGCGAATTTCTGGCCCCTGAGGCGGGGATCGTGCAGCGCCTGGGCGAACTGGCCGAGGTTCTCTTGCGCGGCCGGGGTCAACCGGTCGGAGTCGAATTCGAAGTTCACCATCAGGTCGAAGGGTTTGGGCGCCGCCTTGGGCGCGCAATCGGGATCGCCCTCGAAGCAGATCTTGCGAGTGGCGCCCAGTTTGGCGGCCTTCGCCTGCGCGAAAAAGTCGACGACCTTTGCGGCGGTGTAGGCGGGATCGGCGGCGGCGGGGGTTACGCAGGCAGGCGTCGCGCAAGCGATGGCGAAGCCGGCGGCGAGACATAAGGAAGCGCGCATTTTCACTCTCCCTGAAACGAAGCTGGATGTCCGGCTCGACGCCGGGTTCGTACTTCGCTTACGGTCCGCATCTTAACGCAAGCCGCGACGCAAGAAAATTATTTGCGTCACGTTTCGGCTGCCAACCGTGCGCGCACGGGTTAGGGTGCGGCCCGTAAGCTCAAGGCGGCGGCGAAGAGGCCGCAGGTGCAAGGATGGGCATGGACGACAAGACCGTCTTTCAACCCGCGCCGCAGGGAAGCCTTCGCGCAGGCGTGCGGCTGAACGGCATGTTCGAGATCGAGCGTCTGATCGCCGAAGGCGGTATGGGCGAGGTCTTCAAGGGCGTCGCCATAGCCACCGGCGATCCCGTCGCCATCAAGCTGGTGCGCCCGGAGATGGCGCGCCATCCCGACGTCATGGCCCTGTTCCGGCGCGAGGCCAACATTCTGCACGACCTCATGCACGACGCCATCCCGCGCTATTACGTGTTCTCGATCGAGCCCGAGCTTCAGCGCCCCTATATCGCGATGGAGTTCGTGGACGGCGTCAGCCTGCAAAAACGGCTGAGCGCGGGGCCGATGTCGTCCAACGACGTGCGCGTGCTCTTGCGGCGCATTGGCGGCGCGCTGGACGCGGCGCATGCGCGCGGCGTCGTGCATCGCGACATTTCCAGCGACAACATCATCCTGCCCGACGGCGATCCGCGCCGGGCAAAGATCGTCGATTTCGGCATCGCACGGGCGCAGGCGCGGGAAGGCACGGTCATTGGCGACGGATTTGCGGGAAAATACAACTATGTGTCGCCCGAGCAGCTCGGCCTCGCGGGCGGCGAGGTGACGCCGAAATCCGACATGTATTCCTTCGGCCTCGTTGTCGCCGAGGCGCTGCGGGGACGACCCATCGACATGGGCGGCTCCCAGGTGGACGTGATCGAGAAGCGCCGCCGCGTCCCCGACCTTTCCGGCATCGACATCGCGTTGCGGCCCCTGCTGACCGCCATGCTGGCGCCCGACCCGCGGGAGAGGCCTGCGAGCATGGCGGAGGTCGCCGCCTGGGGCGAGACAGGCGAGCGCACGACGCTGGCGCCGCCGCCGGGCGCAAAGAAGCCTGCAACTGCGCCGCGCGGCGGTCGCGGAAAGGCGGCGGCGCTGCTCCTCGTCGTGCTGGCGGGGGCCGCAATGGCGGCCTATGTCGAGCGCGACGCGCTCCGAAGCGCCTTGTGGCCACCCGTCGTCGCGACCTCTGAGTCCACGACCAAGCTGCCCCCGCTTCCCCCTCCCCTCCCCACGGCGACGCCCGTTTCGACGCCGACCGCCGTTTCTACGCCGACGCCCCTAGCGACGCTGACGGTTCCGCCGCCGCCCGCGACGGCGGTCCCCGTCCAGGCCGAGACGCCTTCCGTCCAAGTCCTCCTGGAGCAATTGCCGCCCAAACCTGCGCAAGCCGAACCGGCGCTTGGGCCTCTGCGGGCCGGCGCCGCCGCGCGCGTGGAGCTGCCGCCCTTCGACGATCCCGGTGGCAAAGGCGTCGCCTTGCGGACGACAGGGAGCCTGCCGACGGGACTGAAATTCACAGACCTCGGCCACGGGCATGGCGTGCTAGAGGGCGCGCCGGCCGCCACAGGCCGTTTTGGGTTCGAGGTCGTGGCGGTCAGCCCCGCCGGCAAGACTGCGCGCATGAAAGTTGCGCTCGACGTCTTCGCCGCGCCCCCGCTTCCTGCGCAGAGCGTCGTCGATCTGGCGCCTGCGACGGTCGGACTGACCTACAGCGCCGGGCTGCCGCCGTTCCGCTCGGCCGAGCCGCTCGCGCTTCGGGCCGAGGGCCTGCCGGACGGCCTCGCTTTCGCCGATCTCGGCGGGGGCCTGAGCCAACTCGCCGGCCTCCCCGGCAAGTCGGGAAGGTTCGGTTTCGACGTCGTCGCCACTGGCAAAAGCGGGGCCGAAGCCCGCATGAAGGTCAATATCGAGGTCGGGGCGCCGGCTGTCTTGCCGGAGCCGACGCTCACCGCCGCCCCCACGCCGCCTTCTCTCGCCGCGTTCCTGCGCAGCTATGACGGCGGCGCCTGCTTCTCGGTTCGCCCCGTCGAAAATGACGACCAGCGCGTCGCGGCGCTTGGCGTCGAGCGCTCCGCGTTCGAGCGGTTCGTAGGCGCCTTCAAGGCCGCCTTCGGACGCGAACCGCAACTCAACGCCCAGCTACTCACGCCCGCGCAATGCCCTGCGGCGGCGATTATGAAATCGCTCGCGGAAGGCCCTGCGCCAAGATTGACGCTAGTCAGCGCGGAAGTCGGCACGGGTCGGCCGCTGTCGGGCTCGGTGTCGGGGCTTTCGGGCCGGCCGCTTTTGCTGCTCGCCATTTCCGACGATGGCCGCGCGGTCAAATTGCGCGCGCAAGCCACGCCGGGCGGCGATTCCGCCTCGTTCAACATCGCGTTGTCGGGCGACGCCACTTCGGTCGGCAAGCCGCAGGTGCTGCTCGCTATCGTCTCGGCCAAACCGCTGGCCGGTCTCGACGCCTTTCGCGCCGGGCCTTCGGCGGAGGTGGCGCGGGTGCTGGGCGCGCAATGGGGCGAGGCGGGCGGCGCGGCGGCGCTCGCGGTGTTCAAGCTGGGGGAGTGATCCTCATTGCGCGGGCGTCAGCGTGTAAAGACACGTCTCCATCAGGCCGTCGTCGCTCTCGGATTTCGTCGACGCGACGGCGTCGGACTTGCGGACGATCATCGAGGACGGGATCACCTCGATATTGGCGCCGATCCCGCGCCCGGCGCCCAACAGGCGTTCGCGCAACGCGAATTCCGATCCTAGTTCCTTGCGCTCGCCCCCGCTGCCGGCCAGCGCGGTTTTGACGCTTTCCAGCACGGGCGCCGCCTTGCGCGCCGCCGCCAGCACGACGTAATCGGCCGCGCCGTCGGCGGGCACGGGAATGTCGACTTCCGACACGGTCGCCAAATCGCGAATCGCGCCCGGCCGGGTCTCGTCGAAAGCGTAAAGCTTGGACTGCACGAGGCCGAAATGCCCGACCCTGAAAGTCGCGTTGCGGCCGACCGGCATATGGTCGCGCGCAGCGAGCGGCGCCATCGCGGTCTGGCCGTCCTGTGAGGGCAGCGCGGGGTCGGTGACCCAGACCTGCCAGGAGCAGGCTCCCCCGCCCGTCGCGCCGATCTGGGGCGAGACATAGGCCGAAACGCCCTTCGCTTCGGACGAGCCTTGCGCGATCAGCCGTTTGGCCAGCGCCTTTTCGGACGGCGACAGCCTTTCGAGAATGGCGGCGATGCGGCCCTCCGCTTCCGCGCGGGTCGGCGCGACGATGGTCCAGCGCACGAGGCTGGCGCGCGAATAGGCGCGCACGCGCTCGGCGAAGGCGGCCACGTCGGCGTCGCTGTCGAGCGGCGCGGGCGCCGCGCGGGCGGGCGCGCTGATCGCGAGCAGCGCGGCCAGCAGGAGGAGACGGTTAAGCCGTGCAGGCTTTGACATCGTTGGTGACCCTGAACTGATAGGCGATTTCGGCGCCGACGCGGTCGGCGAGAAAGGTCGTGGTGGCGGCGAGCGCCGAGGCGCCGGTCAGGCCGGTCAAGGTCGCCCGCAGCGCGGCCTCGACCTGGCTTATCACCAAATAGGGGTCGCGCGTCGCCAGAACGAACAGGCGCACCTCGTCCTCGACTTTCTCGATGGGGATGATGGCGACCAGCGCGTCCGGGTCCGACTTGGCTTCACCGCCCAGGGGGCGGAAATGGGTGGCGTCGAGGATCACCGGGTCGGCGCTGCGGGAGACGGAAGCGATGAACAGGCGGATCGGCCGCACGCGGCTGGCGTAGGGCAACGCGTCCTGCGCCCGCACTTTCATCACCAGCGTCTCGCCGCCGATCACGAGCGGCTCGCGCTGCGCGTCGAAGCAGGGGCCGAGCAGTTCGAGCTTGTCGGATTTCGCGTCGTAGCGCGCCCGTTGCGGCGACGCCTCGTCGGCGCCGGGGGCGGTCGTGGGCGTCGGCGGCTCGAAGGCGAGGCGGATCGGGGCGTGCGCCCACGCGCTCCAAAGGCCGAAAGCGAGCGCCGCCACGCCAGCGACCCCCGCCGCCGCCATCGCCCGCCGGGGCGTCACCCGTTCGGGGATCGTGAACGGGCCTAACGCTGCTTCCAACGCTTCGAGCGTGTCGGCGAACACGATGTCGATCTTCGTCTTTGAGCCGGCGGCTTGCTCTCGAAGGCGGGCGAGCAGGCTCCGCTCGGCTTCCGCCAGCGGGCGGCCGTCGTCGGCGAGCGCGGGCAGCGCCACGACGACCCGCTGGCCTTCGAGCGCGGGCCCATGCTGGCTCAGATAATCGCCGATCAGCGCCAGCTTGCCGCGCATGCCCGACACCGCGCCGACGCTTGCGCTCGTCGCGCCCGGCCCGCTGGCGGGCAGAATTTCGCCGGTCGCGAAGACGAGGCCGGGATCGCGGCCGAAGGTCTGACACAACGCGGCGATGGTCAGCCCCAGCCCGGCCGAGCGCGCGTTGCCGTCGCTGAGGCGGCCAAGCTGCAGATCGGAAATCCTCAGGTGCCAGGGTTTGAGCACGGCGTTGCGCGGGCTCAGCCAGAGGCGACGGCGGCGGGTCTCGACGAAGCTCATCACCGCCTCGCGCGCGCTTTGGCCGACGCCGTAAAGTCCGAAATCGAACAATTCGGCGATCTGCGGCACGAGCCGGGCGGGATGTTCCTCGGGAGGAATTTCGCCCGCGATCGCCTCGAACAGATGCGCCGCCTCGCCCGCAGCGTCGACCAGCGGCACGAAGACGCGCGCGGTCACGGCGCGCCGTCGAGCAACTCGACGTGAAAGCGGGCGAGCGCCGCATCGTCCAGTTCCTGCGTCGCCAACGGCAGCCATAGCGCGCCGAAGCGGTTGAACGCGCCCTGCCCGCTCCACGCTTCGCCCGCGACGACGCGAGCCTCGCGGTCGGCGTAAGCATTGACGCCGACCGCGCCCTGCGCTTGCAGAACCAGCGCGCCGCTTCCGTCCGCCTCGCGCACGCGCCGAGCCAGCAGGAGACCGTCGCCGCTCAACAGACCCTCCGGGGGAAACCGCCATTCTCCGGTCTTGGCGGCGAGCGCCAGGAAAGACGTCGCCGGCGTCGCGCGGACGCGCCGCATCTCTTCGCGCGAGACGGCGACGCCCGTGGCGACCCGGAGCGTGCGCAGGAACCGTGCGGCTTCCTTCAATTCAAACTTGGTCTCCACGGCTTATCCCTTCGATTTGGGTTGCGTAAATGCGCAACATTTCGTCTCGAAGCCGCTTTACGGTCTGCCCGCCGCCTCGACGACGAAACGCGTCGTGCGCGCGGAAAGTTCGTCGACATAGGCGCCCACGTCGCCGCCGAAATCGCTTTTCAGGCGCCGCCGAAGGGCCAGGTTGTCCGACATCGCCGACATCAGGTCGCGGCCCGCCAGAATGGCGCGCAACAAATCGCCTTCGGCGGCGCTCAGCACGCCCGCCTCGACCGCTCCGGCGAGGAAGGGCTTGGCCTCGTCGGCGCTCATCAAGGGAACGTCGGCGTCGTTTTCCGCGTCCTCCAACCCATGCGATTGCTCGGCGTCGTAGGACACGAGATAAGTCTGGTCGATCCCCGCCAGCCGCGCCACGATGGCCGCGCCAAAGGGCAAGGCGACGAATTCGACCGCCGT
>JAYVYJ010000187.1:0-19749 GCA_043784465.1 Hyphomicrobiales bacterium | reverse complement strand
ATCGTCTTCGGATGCAGATGATTCTCAGAGGAAAGCAACTCGGCTTCACGTTGACCGAAATTCAGGATCTCATCGGGAGTCAGGACTCTACCGAGGATTTCGAGGGCAAGTTGAAGCCGCAGCAGATCGTTTCGCAGATCGATCATCTTGAGCGTCAACGGGCGGAAATTGACGGCGCGATTGCGCGGTTGCGTGCGACGCACGACCGGTTGGCCGCTGCTTTCCCGGTCAAGGAGCCCCTCGCGGCTTCCGCCTGACCCAATTTCGAACGCCTCTTCGCGTCGGCCGCGTCGTTAACATTTTTCTCAATTCAGGTCTTCCTCGCGCGCGTCTCCACAATGGCGAGCGCGAGGGCGAAGGCCGCTTCGATGTCTAGATTCGTCGTATCGAGTTGCGCCGCGTCGGCGGCCGCGCGCATGGGCGCGTCGGCGCGCTCCCGGTCGCGGGCGTCGCGTTTGGCGATGTCGGCGAGCACGGCCGCATAGTCCATCTTTTCGCCGCGTCGCAGAAGCTCCAGCGCCCGGCGCTGCGCCCGCGTGGCGGGGCTCGCGGTGACGAAGATTTTCACTTGAGCGTCGGGGCAAATGACGGTGCCGATGTCGCGCCCGTCGAGCACCGCGCCGCCCGGCCGCGCGGCGAAATCTCGCTGAGCCTTGATGAGCGCGGCGCGGACCTGCGGCAGGGCGGCGACGACGGAAGCTGCGTCGCCCATCTGCGCGCCCCGCAACTGCGCCTCGTCGAATTCGACGAGCCCAAGCCCACGCGCAGCCGCAACGGCGGCGTCGGAGTCGCGGAGGTCCTGGCCCGCTTGCAGCAGGCTGGCGGCGGTCGCGCGATACAGCAGGCCGGTGTCGAGATGGGGCAGGCGGTAATGCGCCGCCAGCCGCCGGGCGAGCGTGCCTTTGCCCGAGGCGGCGGGGCCGTCGATGGCGACGATCATCGGGGGCGCCGAAAGGCGAATGGGGTCACGGCCGGCCTTGTCGCTGGCGCCAGGCGCTTCGCCTGTCGCGGGCGCCGGCGTCGGCGCCCCGGCGGCGCATTTAGGGCGACGCGCGCGCGGTGTCGAGCGTGGCGCATCTTGCGCATGGGAGCCGGCGCGCCTATTCACCGCGGCCAAAGCGGCGAGGCCGCCATACGGGAGCGTTTCCATGAGCACGACAGGCGCGACGTCCGGGGATCGCAGCCGGAAGCTGCGCTCGAAAATGTGGTTCGACAACCCCGAGAACCCCGGCATGACCGCGCTCTATATCGAGCGCTATCTCAACTTTGGCCTCACTCCCTCGGAGCTTCGCTCCGGCAGGCCGATCATCGGCATCGCCCAGACCGGCTCGGACCTGTCGCCCTGCAACCGCCATCATATCGAACTTGCCAAGCGCGTGCGCGACGGCATCCTCGTAGCGGGCGGGGTGCCGTTCGAGTTCCCGGTCCATCCGATTCAGGAGACGGGCAAGCGGCCGACGGCGTCGCTCGACCGCAACCTCGCCTATCTCGGCCTCGTCGAAACGCTGTACGGGTATTTCATCGACGGCGTGGTGTTGACCACGGGCTGCGACAAGACGACCCCGGCGTGCATCATGGCGGCGGCGACCGTCAACCTGCCGGCCATCGTGCTTTCGGGCGGGCCGATGAACAATGGTTGGCATCACGGCGAGCGCACCGGCTCGGGCACGATCGTCTGGAAGGCGCGCGAGCAATTGTCGGCGGGCGAGATCGACTACGAGGAGTTCATGGAGATCGTCACCTCCTCGGCGCCCTCGGTCGGCCATTGCAATACGATGGGCACGGCTTCAACCATGAATGCGCTGGCGGAAGCGCTCGGCATGAGCCTGCCCGGCTGCGCCGCGATCCCCGCGCCGCACCGCGAACGCGGCCAGATCGCCTACGAAACCGGCAAGCGCATCGTCGACATGGTGTGGGAGGATTTGAAACCCTCCGACATCATCACGAGGCAGGCGCTGGAGAACGCCATCGTCGTCAACACCGCTATCGGCGGCTCGACCAACGCGCCGATCCACATCAACGCCATCGCGCGACACATCGGCGTCAAGCTCGACGTCAAGGATTGGGAGACGGTCGGCCACAAGGCGCCGTTGCTAGTCAACATGCAGCCCGCCGGCAAATATCTGGGGGAGGAGTTTCATCGCGCGGGCGGCGTGCCGGCGGTGGTCAACGAACTGATGAAGCGCGGGCTCATCCATGAGGGCGCGCTGACCGTCAACGGCCGGACGTTCGGCGAGAATAACAAGGGCAAGGCGAGCGACGATTCCGACGTGATCTTCCCCATCGAGAAGCCGATGATGGAGGACGCCGGGTTCATCGTGCTAAGCGGCAACCTGTTCAACAATGCGGTGATGAAGACGAGCGTAATCTCGGCGGAATTCCGCCAGCGCTATCTTTCCAACCCGAAAGACCCCGAGGCCTTCGAGGGCCGCGCCATCGTGTTCGAGGGCCCTGAAGATTATCACCACCGCATCGACGATCCCGCGTTGGGGATCGACGAGACCTGCATGCTGTTCATTCGCGGCACGGGCCCCATCGGCTATCCCGGAGGCGCGGAAGTGGTCAACATGCAGCCGCCCGCGCATCTCATCAAACAGGGGGTCCATGCGCTGCCGTGCATCGGCGACGGACGCCAGTCGGGCACCTCGGCCTCGCCCTCGATTCTCAACGCCTCGCCCGAGGCGGCGGCGGGCGGGGGGCTGGCGATGCTCAAGACGGGCGACCGGGTGCGCGTCGATCTGGGGCGGCGCACGGCCAATATTCTCATCAGCGAGGCGGAAGTGGCGGAGCGGCGCGCGATTCTGGAGAGGCACCCGTTCGCCTATCCCGCCAGCCAGACGCCATGGCAGGAAATCCAGCGCCAGATGGTCGCGCAGTTCGACGAGGGCATGGTGTTGAAACCGGCGGTCGGGTTCCAGCGACTGGCGCAATCGGCGGGCGTGCCGAGAGACAATCATTAGTGTTGTGCCGAATCCTGTGATTTCAGAGGGCTGAGCGTCGGATTCTGACCGCTTGCGACCCGGAGCGAGCGGCGGAAACGGCGCTTCGCGCTGGGGCCGGGGTTCGATGTGCTCGCGGGGGCCTAAGCGGTGATAAAGGTCGAGTTCGTCGATCACGTTGAGAAGATGCGGCACGGCTTCGACTTCGGCATGAAGGATCGCGTTGTCGATGCGCTGCCACGCGTGGCCGCGCCGTTCGATTTGAACCCGCACGAAGCGGTCGGGCGCGTCGAGGCGCCGCTGGTGGAGCTCGCGATTGACTTGGCGATAGACGGTCTTGAGGCTGACGCCATACTTTTGCGAAACGATTCCGCGTTCGACGCCGCTGACGACGTCCTCGAGTATCCCCTCGCGCCGCTTGGCCTTCGCCGCGCGCCGACCGCGGGGCTTCTGCTGAAGTGAATAGCAGTCTAAAATAAATATTGGAAAATAGAAATATTTTGATTTAACGGAGGCCTGCGGTTGCTCGGGCGCTGCGGGGCGTTTAGCGTGGAGACAAGAGCAGCGCGCGTCAGGACGATCGCAACGAAGCCATCCACCGGTTCGGTTGTGTAGAGACTATCCTGCGGACACACGAGAACGGAAAAGCGGGAGGGCTTCGCTTCGCTTGCAACGGCGGTTTTTTGCTGAAACGCGACCTGGTTCCTATCCCCGGCGTCTATTTGGATCTCAAAAATACCGCTCCATGTGATTTCTCGCTCTATCGAGAGCGCAGTCTCGTTGGGCGTTTGTTTCGATTTATCAAGCAATTCCTCAAAATTTCCACGCGTTACGAAAAAACCGCACTCAATTTTCGCGCCGGCTTGTATTTGGTCCGCGCCATGGCTTGACGCAAATGAGGACACACTCATGCACGGCAATTATTATTGATAAAAACAATTGCCTCTCCTTACAACGACAACCCCGCCGCCTTGGCGATTTCCCCAACCACCCCGCGCCGGAACGCCAGCACGCAGGCGACGAACACCGCGCCCTGGATCACCGTCACCCATTCGCCGAACTGCGCCAGATAATTCTGCATCGCCACGACGACGATCGCCCCGACCACCGGCCCATAGAGCGTGCCCATGCCGCCCAGCAGCGTCATCAGCACCACTTCGCCCGAAAGGCCGAAACTCACGTCGCTCAGCGAGGCGTTTTGCACCACCAGCGCCTTGGTTCCCCCCGCCAGCCCCGCCAGCGCCGCCGACAGCACGAACGCGCCCAGCTTGTAGCGCGACACGCGATATCCCAGCGAGATCGCGCGCGGCTCGTTCTCGCGGATCGCCTTTAAAATCTCGCCGAACGGCGAATTCACCGTGCGATAGACGAACAGGAAGCCGAACAGAAACACCGCGGCGACGAACACATAGAGCTGCTGCGGGTTCGCCAGATCCAGCAGGCCCAGCGCGCGCCCCTGCGGCACCGACTGGATGCCGTCCTCGCCATGGGTAAACGGCGCCTCGACGCAGAAAAAATAGACCATCTGCGACAGCGCGACCGTAATCATCGCGAAATATATGCCCTTGCTGCGGATCGCCAGCGCCCCCGTCACCAGCCCCATCGCAGCGGCGACGACGACGCCGCTGAGGATCGCCGCCAGCGGATCGAACCCCCATTCCTTCGCGCAATGGGCGGCGACATAGCTCGACATGCCAAAGAACATCGCGTGGCCGAACGACAGCAGCCCCACATAGCCGATCAGCAGATTGAACGCGCAGGCGAACAGCGCCACACACAACATCTGCATGACGAAGAACGGATAGGCGAAGAACGGCGCCGCGGCGATGAGCGCGATCAGCCCGATCAAAGCGACGAAGAAATCGCGGCGCTCGTGATGACCGCGGGAGGGAGCGGGAGCGGCGGCCAAGGCGCTCATGCGGCGCGACCGAAAAGGCCCGAAGGCCGGATGATCAGTACGATCGCCATAATCACGAACACCACCGTGTTGGAGATCTCGGGATAAAACACTTTCGTTAGGCCCTCCACCACGCCCAGCGCGAAGCCGGTGAGGATGGAGCCCAGAATCGACCCCATGCCGCCGATCACGACCACCGCGAACACGACCGCGATGATGTCGGCCCCCATGCCCGGCCGCACCTGATAGATCGGCGCCGCCAGCACGCCGGCGAAGGCCGCCAGCGCCACGCCGAACCCATAGGTCGCCGTGATCATCAAAGGCACGTTGACGCCGAAGGCGCGCACCATCGTCGGGTTCTCGGTCGCCGCGCGCAGATAGGCGCCGAGCCGCGTCTTCTCGATGGCGAACCACGTCGCCAGACACACGACCAGAGAACAGACGATCACCCACGCCCGGTATTTGGGCAAGAACATGAAGCCGAGGTTGTAGGCGCCCGCCAACTCCCGGGGCGCGGGATAAGGTTTGCCCGACGAGCCGAAATAATACTGAAACAACCCCTGCATCGCCAGCGCGAGGCCGAAGGTCAGCAACAGGCTGTAGAGATGATCGAGCCCCGCGAGGCGGCGGATCAGCAGCCGTTCGACCACCGCGCCGAGCAGGCCGACGATCGCCGGGACCAGGAACAGCGCGAACCAGTAGGTGACGCCGCCATATTGCAGCAGCAGCAGATAGGCGACGAATGCGCCCACCATATAAAATGCGCCATGCGCGAAATTGACGACATTGAGCATGCCGAAGATCACCGCGAGCCCCAGGCTCAAAAGCGCGTAGAACGAGCCGTTGATAAGCCCGATCAGCAATTGCCCGTAGAGTTGCTGCGGCGTGATGGCGAGCGCGATCAGCATGGGCGTCGCCCACTACGACGCAACGCGCCGTGCGCCCCCTGCCCCCTCGCGGGGGAGGGACGGGGTGGGGGGGCTTCCCCGACGTGTTGCTCAAACCCCCAGATAGTCATGCAGCTTGTCCATGTTGGCGCTGAGGTCGGCGGCGGCGAAGCGCTCCACGATCCGGCCATGCTCCATCACGTAGAACCGGTCCGCCAGCGTCGAGGCCCAGCGGAAATTCTGCTCCACCAGCAGGATCGTGAAGCCCGCCTTCTTGATCTCCTGAATCGTGCGCCCGATCTGCTGCACGATGACGGGGGCCAGCCCTTCCGTCGGCTCGTCCAGCATCAGGAATTTGGCGCCCGTGCGCAGGATGCGGGCGATCGCCAGCATCTGCTGTTCGCCGCCCGACAGTTTGCCGCCGCCGCTGGCGAGCCGCTCCTTCAGATTGGGGAACAGCGTAAAGATACGCTCCAGCGTTAGGCCCCCTTCGGCGGCGACGCGCGGCGGCAGCATTAGATTTTCGCGCACGCTGAGCGAATGGAAAATCGCGCGCTCCTCGGGGCAGAGCGCGATTCCCGCACGCGCGATGCGGTCGGACGAGAGCGCGATCGTCTCGCGGCCTTGGTAGGTCACCGAACCCTTGCGCTTGCCAACGATTCCCATGATCGACTTGAGCGTCGTCGTCTTGCCGGCGCCGTTGCGCCCGAGCAGCGTGACGACCTCGCCGGGCCGCACCTCGAAATCCACGCCGTGCAAGATGTGGGATTCGCCATACCAGGCTTCCAGCCCGGCGACTTTCAGCGCAGCGTCAGGCATCGGCCACGCCCAGGTAAGCGGTTTTCACGTCCGGGTTCTCCGAGACGGTGGCGTAATCGCCTTCCGCGAGAACGCGGCCCCGTGTCAGCACCGTGATGCGGTCGGAGAGGTTCGCCACGACCGCCAGATTGTGCTCGACCATCAGCACTGTGCGCCCCGTCGAGACGCGCCGGATCAGCGCGACGATGCGGTCGATGTCCTCGTGCCCCATGCCCGCCATCGGCTCGTCGAGCAGCATCATCTCGGGCTCCAGCGCGAGCGTGGTCGCGATCTCCAGCGCGCGCTTGCGGCCATAGGAAATTTCGCCCGCAAGCGCGTTGGCGTAGGGGGTCAGGCCGACCTCCTCCAGCAATTCGCGGGCGCGGCCGTCGTATTGCGTCAGCACGCTCTTGGAGCGCCAGAAATCGAAATTGTCGCCGCGCTTCCGCTGCAACGCCACGCGCACGTTTTCGAGCGCGCTCAGATGCGGAAACACGGCGGAGATCTGGAACGAGCGCACCAGCCCCAGACGCGCCACGTCGGCGGGCGCCGTGTGGGTGATGTCGCGCCCCTTGTAGACGATACGCCCGTGCGTCGGCCGGATGAATTTGGTCAGCATGTTGAAACAGGTGGTCTTGCCGGCGCCGTTCGGTCCGATCAAGGCGTGGATCGAACCGCGCTTCACGCGCAAGTTGACCTCCGACACCGCCTTGAAATCCCCGAAAGACTTGCCGAGCCCCTCCGTCACGAGGATATCGTCCTCGCCTTGCGTCACGCCGCCCCTCCCCTGTCGAGGGTCGTCAAATCATCGTGGCCCGCGCTTGTAAAGCGTTTCGCAAAGCGCCGCCCCACTTATCGGCGCCGGCCCGCCTTCAGCGCGACGCGGCCCCCTCCGCATCGACCAAACCTGCGCCGAATTCGACCCGCGCGCCCAGCGGATGTGCGCTCGCGACAAGCCGCGCGCGCACGTCGTCGGGCGTGAGGTCGGGTTTGCCCTCCATCATCAGCGCGATCACGCCCGCCACCAGCGCGCTGGAGACGGAGGTGCCGGTCTCCAACGCATAGCCGCCGCCCGGCGCCGGCAGCATCACGTCGACGCCCGGCGCCGACACCGCGATGTAAGCGCCGACATTGGCGCCCACGAACCGCCTGTCCTGCGAATCGGTCGCGGTCGCGGCGATCACATGGGCGTCGGCGCCGGGAAATTGAGGAGCCGCCTTGGGCCCAAGATTGCCCGCTGCGCTCACCAGCACCACGCCGCGCCGGGCGGCGGCGGCGAGCGCGTCGCGCAGTACGGGATCGTCCGGGCCGGCGAAGCTCATGTTGACGATGCGCGCCCTGGCGGCGACTGCCCAGTCCAGGCATTTGAGGATCGACAGGGTCGAGCCCAGCGCGCCGCTGGCGCCGTCGCTGTCGAACGCGCGCGCGCTCAACAGCTTCGCCCGGGGATCGACGCCGCGCAGGCGCCCGTCGGCGGCGATGCCGCCCGCCATCGCCGTGCCGTGGTCGCGCGAGACGATTTTCGCGCTCAAGCCGTCGAAGCGCGCCTCGACCGCGCCCTTGAGATCGGGGTGGGTCTCGTCGACCGCCGTGTCGATGACGGCCACGCGGACGAACGCGCCGCCGGCCTGCGCGGGCGCCGCCGCGACCTTCATCTTGGCCAGCGCATACTGGGGGATCGCCGGCGGGGGCGGGGACGCGTCGGCGGTGCGGAACAGATAATGCGGCTGGATGCGCGCCAGCGCGCCCTCCGTCGCCAGTTCCGCGATCACCGCCGCCGCCTTGCGCGCGTCGGGGATGCGCCAAAGCCTGACGGTCGCGCCCAGCAGGTCGATGCGCGTCGCCTCGACCTCGACGAGGCGGTGGCGGCGTGCGGTCGCGGCGATCGCGTCGGGCGGCGTCCCGTCGAGCGTTTCGACCAGCACCTCGCCTTCAAGATAGCGGATCTCTCCGCCGGGCGGACGGGCGCGGGCGGGCAGGGCGAGGGGAAGGGGCGTCCGGGGTGGGCGCGGGGGCGGCGCGACAGGCGCCGCTTTGAGCGGAACGGCCCGCCGAGGCGGGACGTCGTCCCTCACAGGCTTGGGCATACGTGCAGGAGGGCGCGCATCGCCGGCGGGCGGGCGATGGACAGAGCGCCGGCGCGGCGGCGGGTCGTCGCCCTCGTCCGGTGCGGGCGGAGGGAGGAAGAGCGGCAGATCGAAGCCGAAACCCGATCCAAAGGGGGGGTAGCCGTAGCCGCCGGAATCAGCGGGGCCGGGACCTTTGCCGAAGCGTTGCGCGGCAGCGTCGCTCGCGCCCAGCGCCAGCGCCAGCAGGCCCGCCCAGACCGTGCGTTGAAATCGCATTTCGCCCCCCTCTCGTCGTCGCGATTTTGTCGCGCACGCGCGGGCGAAGGTTCAAACTTCGACCTTGGGATCATCTCTAAGCGCCGCGCGGCCAAGGCGCCATCTTCTCACCGCGCCGCCGCCAAAGCCCGCAGCGTTTCGCACACGGTCCGCGCCGCCGGCGACAGCGGACGCCCGCGCAGGCTCAGCAAGCCATAAGGCTGCATCACCAGCCGGACCGAGGCGGCCAGAACGCTCAAGCTTCCTTGGCGTTCGCAGGCGAAGCGCGCGACGGCCCGGCTCACCGCCGCCACCGCGTCGGTGCGCGCCACCGTCATCAGCGTCATGGTCAGCGAGGTCGTCGCCAGCAGGCGGCGCGGCGGCGTCAGCCGCGCGTCGACGAACAACGCCTCGACCGCGCGCCGCAACGGCGTGCCGCTCGGCTGCACCACCCATTCGCACGCGCTGAGCGCGGCCAGCGTTGCGGGCGCGCTTTCCAGCAGCGGATGACCGCGCCGCACCACGAGCGCCGCCTCTTCGACGCCGACCGCATGGCTCTCGAACGCCTGCGCGTCGAATTCGTCGGGCACGCGGGCGAGCGCGAGGTCGAGCGCGCCCGCCATCAGGTCGCGGGCCAGCACGTTGGACGAATCGATTCTGACCGAAAGCTCGATCTCGGGCGCGCAGGCGCGCACCTGGCTCACCGCATCGGGCAGCAGGTCGAAGGCGGGGCCCGTCACGGCGCCGATCGACACCACGCCGCGTCGCCCGGATTTGAGGTCGCCCAACTCCCGTTCGGCTTCCGCGATCTGCTGGAGCACCGCGCGCGCGTGGCGTGCGAGCGTCGCGCCCAGCGGCGTCAGCCGCACGCCGCGCGCGTGACGCTCGCACAGCGCCGCGCCCAATTCGGTCTCCATCTCGGCCACCATTCGGGACGCGGCGGGCTGCGAGAGGTTGAGCGTCAGCGCCGCTGCGCTTACCGATCCGGCGTCCTCGATGGCGGCCACCAGCCGAAGCTGCGACAACTTGAGCCGGCTTTGCGGGGTGGGAGGACGGGTCGACATGGCGACGCACCTATACGATTATTGGATAGCTTACGCCATTCAACGCATTTGACTGTCATATCAAAGGGACTAGGAGTCGCGCGCGGCGGCGGGGTTCTCCGGCGCCGAATATTTTGCGCCTCAACGGCGCCGAGGGAATACGGGAGGATTCGCATGGGTATCAAAGCGTTCGCGACGGCTGTCGCGATGGGCGTGTTGACTTGGGCCGTGACGGCGCAGGCGGCGGACATGGGCACCATCGGCATCGCCATGCCGACGAAATCTTCGGCGCGCTGGATCGCCGACGGCGACAACATGGTCAAGACCTTGCAGGCCAAGGGCTACAAGACCGACCTGCAATACGCCGACAACGACATTCCGACCCAGCTCAGCCAAATCGAAAACATGATCACCAAGAAGGAGAAAGTCCTGGTGATCGCCGCCATCGACGGCACCACGCTGTCGGACGCGCTGCAGAAGGCGGCGGATGCGGGCATCAAGGTCGTCTCTTACGACCGTCTGATCGTGGGTTCGGGCAACGTCGATTATTACGCGACCTTCGACAATTTCCAGGTCGGCGTGCAGCAGGCGACGACGCTTCTGCATGGCCTGGGCCTCGATTCCGGCAAGACCGGCCCGTTCAACATCGAATTGTTCGGCGGCTCGGCCGACGACAACAACGCCTTCTTCTTTTACAATGGCGCGATGAGCGTCCTTCAGCCTTTGATCGACAAGGGCACGCTGGTCGTCCAGTCCAAGCAGATGGGCATGGACAAGGTCGCGACGCTGCGCTGGGAAGCCGCCACCGCCCAGTCGCGCATGGAGAACCTGCTCTCGGCGTATTACACCAAGAAGCACGTCGACGCCGTGCTCTCCCCCTATGACGGCCTCTCCATCGGCATTCTCGCCGCCCTGAAGAGCGTCGGCTACGGCACGTCCGGCACGGCGTTCCCGGTCATCTCCGGGCAGGACGCGGAAATCCCGTCCGTGAAGTCGATCCTCGCGCACGAGCAATATTCGACCATCTTCAAGGACACCCGCGAACTCGCCAAGGTCGCCGCCAACATGGTCGACGCGGTGATTTCGGGCAAGCAGCCGGAGATCAACGACACCAAGACCTACAACAACAAGGTCAAGATCGTCCCGTCCTACCTGCTCAAGCCCGTCCCCGTAATGGCCGACAACGTGACGTCGGCGCTGATAGACTCTGGCTATTACAAGGCCGAACAGGTTAAGTAATCGTAAAAGGTGATATTTGCAGGCCCGCGTTCGCGCGGGCCTGTCTTTGACGTTGGCAGGCCGATCGCTGAAGACAGTGGATGAGTCGCGTCACCAAACAGAATATTGCACCACGCGGTCAAATCTATTGTTCTCCACAAGGGCTTATAAGTCCTTGCGTCGTTTATGGACCTACCCTAGGAAGCTTTTCTGGACCACGCAAACAGGGACGCTTAAGATGTTTTCTTCCACCACATTGGCCAGTCGCCTTTTGCCGCAATCTAATTCCAATGCGATCATTCGCAATATTGTGCTGGCTGTGCTCGGCAGTGCGGTTGTGGCGATTGCGGCACAAATTTATATTCCAATGTATCCCGTGCCGATGACCTTGCAAACCTTGGCTGTGCTGGCCGTGGGGGCCGCCTTTGGTGCGCGTCTCGGGGCTGCCACCTTGGCGCTTTATGCTGCTGAAGGTGCCGCAGGCCTACCGGTATTTGCGGAAATGAAGGCGGGCGCCGCCATTATCGCCGGGCCAACGGGCGGCTACATCATCGGCTTTATTTTTGCTGCGGCTTTGGTTGGCTATCTGGCTGAACGCGGCTGGGACAAAAATATTGGTAAAATGACCGTGGCGTCATTGCTCGGCGCCGCCGTGCTTTATATCCCGGGCCTTCTATGGTTGCACAATGTGGCCCCTGATTGGACCACAACTTTTGCCTGGGGCTTCGCGCCCTTTGTGGTGGGCGACATTGTTAAAGCAGTACTTGCCGCTCTCGGCTTCCAAGCCCTTTGGATGGGCTTGGGTAAAAAGTAATTCACAACGCCTCAAAGTCACTTGCACCGCGCGCGAATTCATTCTGTGCGGCAGTGACGCCTCGGGAGGGCGCATGGCTGCGATTCTGGAAATGCGTGGAATCACCAAGACTTTTCCCGGCGTGAAGGCGCTGAGCGACGTCAATCTCGCTGTCGAACAAGGTGAAATCCACGCGATCTGCGGCGAGAACGGCGCGGGCAAATCCACGCTCATGAAAGTTCTGTCGGGCGTCCATCCCGCCGGCTCTTATCAGGGCGACATCGTCTATCAGGGCGAAGTGCGCCGCTTCGCCTCGATCCGCGACAGCGAGCATCTGGGCATCATCATCATCCATCAGGAACTGGCGCTGGCCCCGCAGCTTTCCATCGCCGAGAACCTGTTTCTGGGCAACGAAACGGCGAAAAACGGGATCATCGACTGGCGCGTCGCCAACCGGCGCGCGCGCGAACTGATGACCAAGGTGGGCCTCAAGGAATCGCCGGGCACGCTGATCACCAACATCGGCGTGGGCAAGCAGCAACTCGTCGAGATCGCCAAGGCGCTGGCCAAGAACGTCAAGCTGCTGATCCTGGACGAACCCACCGCCAGCCTCAACGAGGCCGACAGCGCCGCGCTGCTCGACCTTCTGCTGGGCTTCAAGGCGCAGGGGATGACGGCGATCCTTATCTCCCACAAGCTCAACGAGATCGCCAAAGTCGCCGACAAGATCACCATCATCCGTGACGGCTCGACGGTCGAAACGCTCGACACGCACAGAGAGCCGATCAGCGAGGGCCGCATCATCAAGGGCATGGTCGGACGCGAGATGACCGACCGCTATCCCCAGCGCAACGTGACCATCGGCGAGGAATTGTTCCGCGTCGAGGACTGGCGCGTCGAGCATCCGATGCATGCGGGCCGCGAGGTCATCAAGGGCGTCAATCTCCATGTGAAACGCGGCGAGGTCGTCGGCATTGCGGGGCTTATGGGCGCGGGCCGCACCGAACTCGCGATGAGCATTTTCGGCCGCGCCTACGGCCGCAACATCCGCGGCAAGGCGACGCTGGGCGGCAAGCTGCTCGACCTCTCGACCATCCAGAAGGCGATCGCTCAAGGGTTGGCCTATGTCACCGAGGACCGCAAGATGCTGGGCCTCGTGCTGACCGAAGAGGTGCGCACCAACATCACGCTCGCCAATCTCGAAGGCGTCTCGGACAGGGGCGTGATCGACAAGGGCAAGGAGGTGGCGGTGGCGACGCGCTACCGGCAGGCGCTACGCATTCGCACGCCTTCGATCTATCAGCGCGCCATAAATCTTTCGGGGGGCAACCAGCAGAAGGTCGTGCTCTCGAAGTGGCTGTTCACCGGGCCTCAGGTGCTGATGCTCGACGAACCGACGCGCGGCATCGACGTCGGCGCCAAATATGAGATTTACGGCATCATCAACGAGCTGGCGGCGGAGGGGAAGGGCGTCATCGTCATCTCCTCCGAAATGCCGGAACTTCTGGGCATCTGCGACCGCATCTATGTGATGAACGAGGGCCGTTTCGTCGACGAAATGCCGGCGAAAGAGGCCAGCCAGGAAAAAATCATGGCGTCGATCATGCGCCAGTACGGAGCCCGTCCATGAGCGCCCCCGCCGCCCCCGCGCCCAACACCGCCGCCACGCGCGAAATGCGCAACGAGCTTTGGAAGGAGAACCTGCGCGACTACGGCCTCCTGTTGTCGCTGCTGCTGATCGTCGGGTTTTTTTATTACCTGACGCTCGACCCCGAGACCGGCGTGGCGGCGCTGCTTCAGCCCGTCAACATCACCAACATCATCGCGCAGAATTCCTACGTCATCATCATGGCGCTGGGCATGCTGATGGTGATCGTGGGCGGCAATATCGACCTTTCGGTCGGCGCCATCGTCGGCTTCGTCGGCGCGGTGGCGGGGTCGCTGATGGTCTATGCAAAATGGCCCTATCCGGTCGTCATGGTGCTGAGCCTCATGATTGGCGCAGGCATTGGCGCCGTTCAGGGCCTGCTGGTCGCCTATGCGCGCATCCCCTCGTTCATCGTGACGCTGGGCGGCATGCTGATCTTTCGCGGCCTGACCGGCAATCTGCTGCTCGGGCAGTTCGTCGGCCCCTTCGAGCGCGGCTTCCAGAACATCGCTTCGGGCTTTGTGTTCCCCAGCTTCACGTTGCAGCTTGGCCCGATCCCTTACCTGCTGGACGAACCGACGTCGGTCAACCTGTTCGCGTTGGGGTTGGGCGTCTTGGGCGCTTTCGTCATGTTCTTTCTCTCGGTGCGCAACTGGCTGCGGGCGCGGGCTGAAAAGATGGAGGCGGAACCTCTGCCGCTGCTGATCTTCAAAAACCTGATGTTCGCCGCGATCATCCTGTTCATCTCGTGGAAACTCGCGCGCTACAAGGGCCTGCCCATCGTGCTGGTCATCATGGGCGCGCTCACGCTGTTCTACGGCTTCGTGACGACGCGCACGGTGATCGGGCGCCGCATTTACGCGCTGGGCGGCAATCGGCTGGCCGCGCAGCTTTCGGGCGTCAAGACGGAGCGGTTGATCTTCCTCACCTTCGCCAACATGGGCCTGTTGGCGGGTCTGGCGGGTCTGGTCGTCGCGGCGCGGTTGAACTCTTCGACGCCGAGCGCGGGCAATTCGTTTGAACTGGACGTGATCGCGGCCTGTTTCATCGGCGGCGTATCGGCGTCGGGCGGCGTCGGCAAAGTGCTCAACGTGGTGATCGGCGCGCTGTTCATGGGCGTTATGAACAACGGCATGAGCCTGATCGGGCTTGGCATCTTCTGGCAGCAAGTGGTCAAGGGCCTCGTGCTGCTAGCCGCCGTCGGCGTCGACGTCTACCAGAAGCGCAAGGGCTGAAGCGGCCCCGCAAACGCAGGGCCGCACGGGCGGTCAGCGCCCGTATTGCGCCTCCTGCGCCGTGGGCATGCGCCCGTTCGGCGTCAGGTTGTTGACCAGTTGCGGCAACACCTGCGCGAGGCCGTCCAGAATCTGCTGCTGGCTCATCCCGGTGCGCGCGCTCAGTTGCGCGATCACGTCCGGCCCGAGCGCCGTGCCCAGATTGGCGGGGGCGATGGGCTGATTGGCGCCGGGTCCGACCCAAGAATTCGCCTGCGCGCCCGCGCCCGCGCCTTCCAGCTTCGAGATCAGCCCGCCAAGCCCGCCCATCAGGCCGCCGCCCGAGAGGAAGCCGCCCGAATCGGGTTGCGGGGCCGGAGCGGGGGCCGGCGTCGCCGCTTTGCCGCCCATGAAATGATGCAGCAGCAGCGCGCCCGCCGCGAGGGCGATGGGCGTCGCGAGATTGCCTCCGGGGACCGCGTCCTTCAAGGCGTCGTCAAAAAAGCTCATGGTTTCCTCCTGCCCACAGGGCGTCGCATCTTAGTACCTTGCGTTTTTCAGGTCGATGACGTCAAACCTGCCCTTGCGGCGCCTTGCGCGTCGGCTTGAGGGGAACGCGTCATGGGTTGGATCGCCTGGATCATTCTCGGCCTCATCAGCGGCTTTATAGGCTCGAAGATCGTCAACAAGTCGGGCTCCGGGGTCTTGCTGGACATGGTCATCGGCATTGTCGGCGCCATCGTCGGCGGCTTCATCGGGTCCAAGCTCGGCCTGGGCGGCGTCGAGGGCTTCTGGAGCCCGTGGAGCTGGCTGCTCTCCATCGGCGGAGCCATCATCGTCCTGCTGATCTATAACGCCGTGTCGCGGCGCGCTTAGGCGCTCCACCGCGCGGCGGCGGTCTCGTCGGCGTCCCTGGCCTCGACCCAGCCTTCGACCGAACCGTCGGCAAGACGCGCCCGTTTCCAGAACGGCGCGCGGGTCTTGAGGTAATCCATCAGGAACTCCGCCGCCGCGAAAGCGGCGGCGCGATGAGCCGAAGCCGTCGCCACCATCACGATCTGCTCGCCCGGCTTGATCTCGCCGTAACGATGGATCGCCATTACTCCCAGCAACGGCCAGCGCACGCGCGCCTCGTCGACCACGTTGCGCATTTCGGCTTCCGCCATACCGGGATAGTGTTCGATCTCCAGCGCCGCCAGCGACCCCCCTTCGTCGCGGCAGAGCCCGACGAACGTGACCACCGCGCCGACGTCCGCGCGCGAGCGCGTCAACGCGAGGGCCTCTGCCGAGGCGTCGAAATCCTCCCGTTGGACCCGCACGTCCAAGCTCAGCCCCCCGTCATCGGCGGGAAGAATGCGATCTCGCGATGGCCTGCGATCCGCGCGTCCGGCTTCACATGCGCCCGGTCCAGCGCCGCGCGCACGACGCGCGGGTTTTCGAACGCCTGGGCATAACCTTCGTCTCGCTCGCTGAGCCACGCCACAAGATCGGCGACGGTCTCGACCCCGGCGGGGGGGTCGATCTCCTCCTCCGCCTTGCCGACGCGCTCGCGCACCCAGGCGAAATACACGGCTTTCAAATCAATCTCCGACGTACTGGTAACTCGCCCGCATATAGTCCCAACCTGTGTAGAGCGTCAGCATCGCCGCGATCCACAGCAGCGCCACCCCCGCCGCATGCGACCCCGGCACCGCTTCGTCCGCCGCCGGCCCTGCGATCAGAAAGCCGAGCGCAACGAGCTGCGCCGTCGTCTTCCATTTTGCGACCCTTGTGACCGGCACCGCCACACGCAGTTCCGCCAGATATTCGCGCAGACCCGAGACGAGAATCTCGCGGCACAGGATGACGATGGCCGCCCAGATGTTGGCCCCCGCCAACGTGCCGTTGGCGCACAGCATCAACAATGCGGCGGCGACCAGCAGTTTGTCGGCGATGGGGTCGAGCATGCGACCCAGCGAGGATTGTTGATGCCAGGCGCGCGCGAGGTAGCCGTCGAAAAAATCGGTTATCGCCGCCAGGATGAACACGCCCAGCGCGCTCCAGCAAGCCCAGGCTCTATCGGGCCAGAACAAAAGCGCGACGACCACGGGGACGGCGGCGACCCGGCCATAGGTCAGGATATTGGGCAGGTTGAGTGTCCCGCCCGCCTGGGCGGGTTTCGCGTCGGCCATGACGCCAAGTGACAGCTTCCCCCCCAGCCCGTCAAGCCAGCCCATTCGGGGATGGACGCAGCGCCCGTCCCGCGCCAGATTGCGCTCACCTGCGATTTCTGCAAACGAGGCGGCCATGTCCAACGTCCATGTCGTCAACCATCCGCTCGTGCAGCACAAGCTCACCCTGATGCGCGACAAGGAAGTCTCGACCAAAGGCTTCCGTCAGCTGCTCAACGAGATCGGCATGCTCCTCGCTTATGAGGTGACGCGCGATCTCCCCCTCGAACTCGTCGAGGTCGAGACGCCGCTGACCAAGATGATGGCGCCGTCGATCTCCGGCAAAAAACTGGTGTTCGCCCCGATTCTGCGCGCCGGGGTCGGCTTTCTCGACGGCATGCTCAATCTCGTGCCGAGCGCGCGCGTCGCCCATATCGGCCTCTACCGAAACCCCGAGACGCTGGAGGCGGTGGAATATTACTTCAAGGCTCCCGCCGACGTCGCCGACCGGCTGGTGATCGTGATGGACCCGATGCTGGCGACCGCCAATTCCGCCGTGGCGGCAATTTCCCGGCTCAGGGCGCGCGGCGTCCACGACATCCGCTTCGTCTGCCTGCTCGCCGCGCCCGAGGGCGTCGAGCGGCTGACAAAAGCGCATCCCGAAGTGCAGATCTGGACGGCGGCGATAGACGAGAGGCTCAACGACCATGGCTACATCGTGCCGGGCCTCGGCGACGCGGGCGACCGCATGTTCGGCACGAAGTGAAGCGGGAGCTGGCGACGCGGCGGCGGCGCGGCCTCCGGGTCCTGCGGATCGCGCTCGCCAGCGGCGGGGTCGGGGGAGCCTACGGCTTCGCCGCGCATGGCGCCGTATCGACGGGCGCGATGACAGGCGCCATCATCGGCGGCCTGCTCGCGTTCATACGTTTTTTCCTTTTGGGCTCCTACTCGCAACCCGCGCTCGTGAGCCTGCCCTTCCCCGCCTATATCGCTCTGCGCGTCGGCATTTATTCCGTCGTCGTCGTTTTCGTCTATGCGCTGCTGGCGGGGCTCGCGGGCGGATCGTTCGACCCGCGCGCGCTCAATCGGGGCGATGTGGAGTTCGCGCTGTCGATTTGCGTAGCCGCGAACCTGCTGTTCGGCGTCAACGAACTGCTGGGTCCCGGCGTCCTGTTCGCTTTCGCCGCAGGCCGTTATATGCGCCCACGTCGCGAGGAGCGCGCGGTGCTTTACGTCGATCTCAAGGGCTCGACGGGCATAGCCGAGCGGCTCGGCGAGACGAGCTTTCTCGATTTCCTCAATGCCTTCTTCGCCGACGTGACCGTCGAAATTGAAGCCGAAGGCGGCGACGTTCACAAATACGTGGGGGACGGCGTGATCGCCGTGTGGCGGGCGGACGCCGATCCCGCACGTCCCATTAGCGCCGCCTTCGCAGCGAAAGCGAGGATCGCCGCGCGCGAAAACATCTATGGCGCCAGGTTCTCCGAAATCCCGGATTTTCGGGCCGCCATTCACGCCGGCGCCGTCGTCGTCGGCGAACTCGGCGCGAGCAAGAAGGAAATTGCGCTGATCGGCGACGCCATGAACACAGCCGCGCGCATCCTTCAGGCTGCGCGCGAAACACGGTGCGACATTCTGATCTCGGCCACTTATTTCGACCGCTTGCGTGTCGGACGAGAAGGGCTTCACGCGCGGCGCATCGCGCCGGTGAGCCTCAGCGGTAAGTCGGCGCAGCTGCCGCTGGTGGCGCTTTCGCTCGACCGCGGCGGCCTGTCGGCGGCTCTGATGCCGACGTAGGGCAGGGAAACAAACGCCACGGATATCGCTGGTCGCGACCTGCGCGCCGGCGCCCGATTTGACGGACCTGCGTCTCGCGCCGCGCGCCGTGCATCTGGCGTATGTCGTACGAACTCCGGTCGATGGCCAGAGCGGGCGTCCGCCGGTTTCCTGAGGAACTGGCTTGAAGCGCAAAGGCGGTCGCCCGCGGGGGGGGGGGGCGCCCGACTGTCAGTCGGCGCCCGGCTCAAGACGCCCTTTCAACGCCGCCGCCCGGCGTTGAGCCGACGCTCCATCATCGCCGAATAGATCGACATCGCGTAACAGATGAGAAAATAGAACAATCCTGCGAAGGCGTATCCCGTTGGGAAGATCGAGGGCCCCGCCCAGGACGGGTCCTTCATCGCGTGATCCATCGCGGCCAGAAAATCGTTGATCCCGACGATTTCCACCAGCGTCGTGTCCTTGAACAAGCCGATCATATTGTTGACCAGCCCCGGAATGACCAGCACCAGCGCCTGCGGCAGGACCACCAGCGTCATCATGAGCCGGTAATCGAGCCCCAGCGCCATCGCGCCTTCGTACTGGCCGCGCGGCAGCGTTTGCAAACCGCCGCGCACTTCCTCCGCCAGGTAGGCCGCTGCGAACAGGACGATGCCGACCAGCGGGCGCAGGAAGCGATCGGGCTCGACGCCCGGCGGCAAGAACAACGGCAGCATGTTGTTGGCCATGAACAAAACGGTGATGAACGGCACGCCGCGCACCACCTCGATGAACACGACGCTGGCCGCCTTGACGAGGGGCAGGGACGAGCGCCGCCCCAGCGCCAGCAGCACGCCAAGCGGCAGCGAAAACACGATGCCGACCAGAGCGGTCAGTAGCGTCACGAACACGCCGCCCCACAGAATCGTGTCGACTTTGGGCAGGGCCAGCGCGGGCGCGCCGGTCAGCAGCACGAAGGCGACGACGGGATAGACGAGGAAAAAAGCAAGCAGCCCGATTCCGCGTCGCGGCGCATTTGGCCACAAAAGCCACAGCATCAGAACGCCGCCTATCGCCTCC
>JAYVYJ010000186.1:0-34534 GCA_043784465.1 Hyphomicrobiales bacterium | reverse complement strand
AGGACCGGCGGCGTCTCCTTCGTCGAGCGGCTGAGGAACACCGCCGTCCCCGGCACCCGCGCGATGAGACCCGATTCGAGTTGGCGCGCAAAATCGACCACCCTGGTCTGGTCCGCAGCGAGGCTCGCGCCCACCGCCTGCACGCCGCGATGCCAGACCCACATCAGCCCATAGACGAGACCCGCCAGGATGAGCGGTACGTAGCCCCCTTCGAAGAGCTTGGCGAGATTGGCCGCCAGAAAGCCCGCGTCCACCAAAAAGAACACCAGCGCCACCGCGCCCGCCGCTAACGGCGGCCAGTTCCAGATCTCGCGCATCGCGGTGAACAGCAGGAAGGTCGTCAGGAGCATCGTCGCCGAGACGGCGATGCCGTAAGCGGACGCCAGATTGTCGGACTTGCCGAAGCCGATGGTCAGCCCCAGCGTCGCCAGCATGAGAGTCCAGTTGACCGCGCCGACGTAGATCTGTCCGTAGCCTTCCGCCGAGGTCTGCTTGATCTTGAGACGCGGCAGCCAGCCGAGCCGGATTGTCTGTCGCGTCATCGAGAAGGCGCCGGTGATGATCGACTGGCTCGCGATGACCGTCGCGACGGTCGACAGCACGATCAGCGGCGTCAGCAGCATCGGGGGACTCAGGCGGTAGAAAATATTGCCGTCCGTCGGCGCGCCTTCCAGCACAATGGCGGCCTGACCCGCGTAGTTGAGGATCAGGCTCGGGAACACCACGAAGTTCCAGGCCTGCGAAATCGGCTTCGCGCCAAAATGGCCCATGTCCGCGTAGAGCGCTTCGGCTCCGGTCACGCACAGGAAAACGCCGCCCAGCACGAGGAAGCCCTGCGCGCCGCCTCCGCTCAGAAATCTAAAACCGTAATAAGGGTTGATCGCCACGAACACGCCGGGGTGCTGGGCGATCCCGTAAAGCCCCAGCGTCGCCATCACGGCGAACCAGAACAGCATGATCGGGCCGAACGCGCGCCCGATGGTCGCCGTGCCCATCGGCTGCAAGGCGAACAGACCCAGCAGGATCGCCACGGCGGCGGGCAGCACATAGGGCGTCAGGGACGGGGCGACCTGCTCCATGCCTTCCAGCGCGGAGAGCACGGAGATTGCGGGGGTGATGGCGCCGTCGCCGTATATCAGCGCCGCGCCGAACAGCCCCGCCGCCACGATGGCCGGGCGGCGCCCCTTCTTCAAGCCGAGCAGCGACATCAAGGCGATGACGCCGCCCTCGCCGTCGTTGTCGATCCGCATGGCGAAGTTAACGTATTTGACCGTCGTGACGATGAACAGCGTCCACAGGATCAGCGACAACGCGCCCAGCGTAGCGCTCGCGTCCGGGTGGGGGCCTGTGAGGTTCAACACGGTCTTGAGCGTGTAGAGCGGGCTGGTGCCGATGTCGCCGAACACGACCCCCAGCGCGGCGAGTCCGACAACTTTCGAGGATTCCGAATAGCTCTTCGCGTCAGCAGCTTCCATGATTCCAGGCTCTAGCCGTCTTACGATGGGGAAAATGTCGACGCGCGACTGCCAATGCCGTTTCGCACTGGTCGGTTCCGTCGGCCACCGTGAATATTGACATTGTACATAATAATATTCATTATTTTATGTAAATCAGAACGATAAAGGGTGGACCCCGTGGCGGTATCTCTCACCAATATCTTCGCCAGCGATGTCGACGAGTTCATGGAGAACGCCGCCGCCCTGTTCGGCGCGGGAACGCTCGGCGAGACGAAGCCGCACCTCAGCTTCAAATGGAGCCTCGACAAGGACAGCAAGATATCGAGCGCGACGGCGAGCCTGTCGATAACGGCGACGACCGCGCATTGGGCGGGGTCCGGCGTCAGCGGCGGCAAGCACAAGCCTCAACCCGACGGCGCAAACCGAACGGCGATCGATAGGATCGAAGCTCTGAACAAGGCTCATGAGCAAAAACATGTCGACACGTATCAGGCCGCATTCGATGCAAAGAAGGCCGCGGCGGAGCGGAAATTGGTCGGCAAGACGGAAAGCGAAGCTGACGCGGTGACTGCGGAGCTGGGCCAGGCGCTCAGGGACGCTTGCGAGGCGCTCCACGCGACGGAGGGGCTCGTCACCGTCACGACGCAGGGCGCTACGATCTCGGTGACGGTGGGTCCCTCGGGACCCGGCGGCTGCGAATAAGACCTCTCGCCGTCGCCGGCAGGCCGGCCGCAGCGGGCTTGCGGCTTTGGGTGTGCGTGACTTTGAACGACAGGGCGCTGGCATTGCGCTCCGCTTGCATCTGCCCTAATCGCGAAAACAACGGTCAAACCCGAGACGTCTCCTTGGAACCTGCCCCCGTCGCCATCATCATGGGCAGCCAGTCCGACTGGGCGACGATGCGCCACGCCGCTGATACGCTCGACGAATTGGGCGTCGAATACGAAGCGCGCATCGTCTCCGCCCATCGCACGCCCGACCGCATGGTCGCTTTCGCCAAGGGGGCCAAGGCGGCGGGATTCAAGGTCATCGTCGCTGGCGCCGGGGGCGCCGCTCATCTGCCGGGCATGACGGCGGCCTTGACGATCCTGCCCGTGTTCGGCGTGCCTTGCCCGTCCCGAGCGCTGTCGGGACAGGATAGCTTGTATTCCATCGTCCAGATGCCGGCCGGGATTCCCGTCGGCACGCTCGCGATCGGCGATGCGGGCGCGGTCAACGCCGCCCTGCTGGCCGCCGCCGTGCTGGCGCTTTCCGACGTCGATCTGTCGCGTCGCCTGCAAGCCTGGCGAGACGCGCGACGCGACGCCGTCGCCGAATTTCCCCAGGACGGGGGCGCTGCTTGATTCTGGCTCCCGGCGCGACGGTCGGCATTCTAGGCGCAGGACAATTGGGCCGCATGCTCGCCATGGCGGCGCTGAAGATCGGCCTGCGCTGCCATATCTATGCGCCCGAGGACGAGGCGCCCGCCTATGACGCGGCCCACGATTGCACGATAGCGGCTTACGAGGACGAGGCGGCGCTCGCTAAATTCGCCGCCGGCTGCGATCTCGTCACCTTCGAGTTCGAAAACGTGCCTACCGCAACGCTCGAATTTCTGGAGACGCTGCTGCCCGTGCGCCCCAGCGCGCGGGCGCTCGCGCTGACGCAGGACCGGCTGACCGAAAAGACGTTTCTGCGCGACCTCGGGCTGGAGACGGCGCCCTTTGCGGACGTGCCGGACGCCGGAGCGCTGATGCGCGCGGCGCGCGACATGGGCCGCCCGTCGATCCTCAAGACCCGTCGGGGCGGGTACGACGGCAAGGGCCAGACGATGCTGCGCGAAGGCTCGGACCTCGGCGCGGTGCATCGGGCCCTGGGCGCGGGGCCGATGATCCTTGAGGGGTTCGTCGCCTTCGAGCGCGAAGTGTCCGTGATCGCCGCGCGCAGCCTGGAGGGCGCGGTCGCCGCCTACGACCTGTGCGAGAACGAACACGAGCGCCATATCCTCGCGCGCACCCGGGTGCCCGCCCGGGTCTCGCCGGCGCTGGCGCCGGTCGCACGCGCCATCGTGGAAAAGGTGCTGGCGGGTCTCGATTACGTGGGGACCATCGGCGTCGAGATGTTCTGCGCGCGCTCCGAAGTGGGCGATGAACGGCTGATCGTCAACGAGATCGCGCCGCGGGTCCATAATTCCGGACACTGGACGCTGGAAGGGGCCGAGACCTCGCAATTCGAGCAGCATATGCGCGCCATCGCGGGCTGGCCCCTGGGTTCGACCACGCGGCGGGGAAACATCGAAATGCGCAACCTCGTAGGCGAGGAGGCCGACGACTGGCGCGACATTCTCGCCGAGCCCGACATGAGCCTGCATCTCTACGGTAAACTGCAAACGCGCCCCGGCCGTAAGATGGGTCATGTGACGCGCGTTCTGCGTGGGGGGTGAGGGCGCGCGGACGGCTGTGCGCTTTGGCGATCAAGCAGATGCGAGACAATTGCAGCGTCTCAAGCGGCGCAACGTAAAATAACGATCTCTTCCTTGACAGGTCTCCGCGCCTATAATTACGGAGGGGACATAGAATGGAAACCCTGACCTCAATGACTAATGCCACCCGGATAGGTTGCGAAAATACGCAAATCGGCGGCGCTCACCTCTACGAAAGGTTGGAGCGCGCCATCATCGCCCTCGAATATGCGCTTGCCGACGCGCGCAGGCCAAACGGCCCGTCGCGCGACGAACAGATCTCGTCGCTCGCGCGCTCGCAGGAGGCTTTGCAGAGCGCGGGCGAAGAGGTTCAGGAGGTTTTGCTGGCGCTCAAGAAGGCCGCGCTGGGCGAGGCGGCGGACCGCGTGCGGCGCTGGGGCTAGCTTACTCCAGCGCGAAGCGGATCGCCGCCGCGCAGGCGAACGGCGCCCCCGCGAGGCTCAGCAGACTGATCGCCGCCAGCGCGGCGAACGGCGTGGCGCTCATACCCTCCGGCGAAGCGGCGGCGACGCCGAAGATCAGCACCGGGATCGTCAGCGGCAGCACCAGCACCGCCATAAGCAATCCGCCGCGACGCAGCGAGGCCGTCAACGCCGCCCCGACGGCGCCCAACGTCGTCAGCGCCGGGGTGCCCACGAGCAGGCTGAGGAACGTACGCGCCAGCGCCTCGCCATCCATCGCCAGCAACAGGCCGAACAGCGGCGCGGCCACGGCCAGGGGAAGCACCGCCAAAGCCCAATGCGCCGCGCATTTGATCAACACAACCATCTCCAGCGGCAGTACGCCCAGCGTCAACCCGTCGAGCGAGCCGTCTTCCGCGTCCGCCTGAAACAGGCGGTCGAGACCCAGCAGCGTCGAGAGCAGCGCAGCGATCCACAGGATCGCGGGGCCGAGCCGCGCCAGCAGCTTGAGGTCTGGACCCAGCGCGAACGGCATGGTCGCGACCATGATGAGAAAGAACACCGCCCCGACCGACGCGCCCCCGCCCAGACGGCGCGCGACCCGCCATTCGCGCAGGAACAGGGCTCCCGCCGCGCTCAACGCATTCTCGCGGCGGTCAGGTCGAGGATGCGCGGGGCGTCCAGCCCCAGGGCGACATGCGTCGCAGCGACGACGAGGCCGCCCCCGCCCAGATGCGCGCGCACGACGTCGGCGAAGCGGACTTGGGCCGCGATGTCGAGGGCGGTGGTGGGTTCGTCGAGCAACCAGACCGGGCGCTGCGCGACCAGCAGCCGCGCCAGTGCGACGCGCCGCTTCTGCCCCGCCGAGAGCGCCCGCACGGGCAGGTCGGCGACATGCGCGAGGCCGAGTTGGGCCAGCGCCGCGACGGCGCCGCCTTGCGCGCCGCCGAGCAGGCCCGCCCAAAACTCAAGATTTTCTCTTGCCGTCAAGGCGCCCTTCAACGCGTCGGCGTGGCCGAGAAAGTGCAGGCGCTCCTCGGCTGTTTCACCGTCGCGCAGGCCCTCCCACCCAACCTTTCCGCAGCTGATCGGCAGGAAGCCGGCGATCGCCCGCAACAGGCTGGATTTGCCCGCGCCGTTTGGCCCCGTCAGGACTAGCGCCTCGCCCGCTTCGAGCGCGAACGACACGCTAGACAGCAACAGACGCCCGCCGCGCTCCAGGCTCAAATTTTGGGCGGTCAGACGCATGTTGCCTTGGCTAAATGCGCAGAACCCGTGCGTTCTACGCGCATGGGCGATGTAGCTTGCGGGGGCGGAATTATCTATAAGCGCGCGAAACGTTTTTCCTTGACCCCTGCGGAGCCCCCCTTGGCCAGCCTAGACAGTTTCAAATGCCGAAAGACTCTCGCCGTCGGGGCCAAGAGCTATGAGTATTACTCGCTCAGAGCCGCAGAAAAGAATGGCCTCGCGGGCGCCTGCAGACTGCCGTACTCAATGAAGATCGTGCTGGAGAATCTGCTTCGCAACGAGGACGGGCGCAGCGTCACCAAACAGGACATCGAGGCGGTCGTGGGCTGGCTGGAGCATAAGGGCAAGGCGGATCACGAGATCGCCTTCCGCCCGGCTCGCGTTCTGATGCAGGATTTCACCGGCGTTCCCGCCGTCGTCGACCTCGCCGCGATGCGCGACGCGATGGTCGCGCTCGGCGGCGATCCCGACAAGATCAACCCGCTTGTGCCCGTCGATCTCGTGATCGATCACTCCGTCGTCGTGGACTATGCGGGCACTTCGAAGTCGCTCGGCCAGAACGTCAAGCGTGAATACGAGCAGAATCAGGAGCGATATCGGTTCCTCAAATGGGGTCAGCAGGCGTTTTCGAACTTCTCCGTCGTGCCGCCCGGCGCCGGCATCTGCCATCAGGTCAATCTCGAATATCTCGCCCAGACGGTATGGACGAAGAAAGAAAAGCGCGGCCGCCAGACGGTCGAGGTCGCCTATCCCGACACGCTGGTGGGCACCGACAGTCACACCACGATGGTCAATGGCCTGGCGGTGCTGGGCTGGGGGGTCGGGGGCATCGAAGCGGAGGCCGTAATGCTGGGACAGCCGCTGTCGATGCTGCTGCCCGAGGTCGTCGGCTTCAAGCTGACGGGCAAATTGAAGGAGGGCGTGACCGCCACCGACCTTGTGCTGACTGTCACGCAGATGCTGCGCAAGAAGGGGGTTGTGGGCAAGTTCGTCGAGTTCTATGGACCCGGCCTCAACGAAATGCCGGTCGCGGACCGTGCGACTTTGGCCAATATGGCGCCCGAATATGGCGCGACCTGCGGCATCTTTCCGATCGACGACCAAACCATCGCGTTCCTCAAGAACACGGCGCGCAAGAAGGCGCGCATCGATCTGGTTGAAGCCTACGCCGAAAAGCAGGGGATGCTGCGCACGCACAAGACGCCGGACCCCGTGTTCACCGACACGCTGGCGCTCGAACTGGCCGACGTCGCGCCCTCGCTGGCGGGGCCGAAGCGCCCGCAGGACCGCGTGCTGTTGTCGGAGTCCAAGAACGGGTTTCTGGGGGCGATGACGAGCGAGTTCAAGCAGGGCGACAAGGTCGAGGCGCGCTACAAGGTCGAGGGCAAGAATTAC
The DNA here is from genome assembly GCA_043784465.1 of Hyphomicrobiales bacterium. Classification (GTDB taxonomy): domain Bacteria; phylum Pseudomonadota; class Alphaproteobacteria; order Rhizobiales; family Beijerinckiaceae; genus Roseiarcus. The sequence goes on along the minus strand of JAYVYJ010000186.1, from coordinate 27,572 downwards.
GACCTCGGCCACGGCGACGTGGTGATCGCGGCGATCACCTCCTGCACCAACACTTCCAACCCCAGCGTGATGGTGGCGGCGGGACTACTCGCGCGCAACGCGGTGGCCAGGGGCCTGACGTCGAAGCCGTGGGTGAAGACCTCGCTGGCGCCGGGCAGTCAGGTGGTCGAGGATTATCTCAAGCTGGCCGAATTGCAGAAGCCGCTCGACAAGCTCGGCTTCAACATCGTGGGCTTTGGCTGCACGACCTGCATCGGCAATTCCGGCCCGCTGGCGCCGGAGATTTCGGCGACCATCGCCAAGAACAATCTCGTCGCCGCGGCGGTGTTGTCGGGCAACCGCAATTTCGAGGGCCGCGTGAACCCGGACGTGCGCGCCAATTATCTGGCTTCGCCCCCGCTGGTGGTGGCCTATGCGCTGGCCGGTTCGATGCAGGTCGACCTCGTCACCGAGCCGTTGGGGACCGACAAGCAGGGCAAGCCGGTTTATCTGAAGGACATCTGGCCGTCTCAGGCCGACATCGCCGAGGTCGTGCATCAGGTGGTGAAGGCCAAGATGTTCAAAGAGCGCTACGCCAGCGTGTTCGAGGGCGACGCAAACTGGAAGAAGGTCAAGATTCCCGCCGGATCTTCCTATGAATGGGATATCGGCTCGACCTACGTGCGCAACCCGCCCTATTTCGAGGGCATGGAAAAGACGCCCGCGCCCGTGGTCGATGTGGTCGACGCCCGCGTGCTGGGGCTGTTCCTCGATTCGATCACCACCGACCACATTTCGCCGGCGGGCTCGATCAAGGCGGCGAGCCCGGCGGGGTCTTATTTGACCGAGCATCAGGTGCGCCCGCAGGATTTCAACCAGTACGGCACGCGGCGCGGCAACCATGAAGTGATGATGCGCGGCACCTTCGCCAACATCCGCATCAAGAACCAGATGGTGAAGGACGAGTCCGGCGCCGTGGTCGAAGGCGGCTTCACGCTGCATCAGCCGACCGGCGAGCGCATGGCGATCTACGACGCCGCGATGCGGTACAAGCAGGAGGGCGTGCCGCTGGTGGTGTTCGCCGGCAAAGAATACGGCACCGGCTCCTCGCGCGATTGGGCGGCCAAGGGCACGCGTCTGCTCGGCGTGCGCGCTGTCATCGCGCAGAGCTTCGAGCGCATCCACCGCTCCAACCTCGTCGGCATGGGCATCCTGCCGCTGGTGTTCGAAGAAGGGACATCGTGGTTGACGCTTGCGCTGAAGGGCGACGAGACGGTCTCGATCCACGGCCTCGGCCCGGATCTGAAGCCGCGCCAGACCATGCACGCGCAGATCACGTCGGCGGCGGGCAAGGTGACCAAGGTTCCGCTGATCTGCCGCATCGATACGCTCGACGAACTGGAATATTTCCGCAACGGCGGGATCCTTCAATACGTGCTGCGGCAGTTGGCGGCGTGACGCTGCTGGTTATCCTGGCGGCGGCGGCGGCGGCGGCGGCTGTCGCCGCGCCTGCGCTGAAGCCCGTGAAGCTGGATTTGAAGGCTGGGCAGGCGCTGGCGTTTTCCGCCCGTGTGGTTGAGGGCAAGGTTGTTTTAGGCGCGGCGAGGGCCGGCAAGTTCGGTGAGTTGCAGCCCAACGACGGCGAGATCGTCGTCGGGCTGTCGCCCAAGGACAAGACGTTTTACGTCAACGTCGTCGTGACCGAGAAGACCACCGCGCCGGTGGATTTTCTGGCGACGGGCTTTGTCGGCGGCACCAAGATCGACGAGATATTTGTGCATGGGAAGCCGGGTGAACCGGTGTCGCAGCGGATTGGTTCGACGTGCTGGACGGTGACGCTGAACGGGTTTGAACCGGGGGTCGTGAAGTGAGCGCGCCCCCTTACATTCACGGATTGTGAACTGTCGCCCCCGAACGCTCGAATTCGGCTGCATCGCGGGTGACGATCGTGAGACCGTGATGGATCGTTGTTGCGTCTATGAAGAGATCAGGCTGGACGCAGGTAAGGCGTCGCTTCCGGCCTTCCTCAACCATCAGTCGCCATGTGACGATGACGTCCTCGCTGATGGGCAGCGTCCGGTCCTCGAACATCCGACGCACTTTGTGGGTCAGCCCGTCCGTCAACTTCGCTCGCGGGTTCGGCTCCCACACAAGCTCGACGCCAAAGCGGATTTCGACGAGGCTGACGGCGATGATATATAAGTTTTCAATTGGCTGCGATTGAAGAAACGCCAACACCTTGCTGCTTGGCCGGACTGGCGAAGCTCCGACACGACATTGGTGTCGAGCAGCCATCCCGTAAAATCTTTACATCCCGCAACGGCATGGGAAAGCTCTCGGGTTCAAGATCGATCTCGGGAAACGGCGAATCCTTGAGCGCGTCGATGAGCGCCTGGCCGGGGCGCTCGCCTTTGAGACGACGGAACTCGGCGGCGGCGAGGACGACGACCTCCTCCGGGCATGCACTGTCACGTGCTGGGGCCCTTCGCTTCGGGCGCGGCGCACCAACTCGCTGAACCGCGCCTTGGCGTCTTGAAATGGCCATTGCGAACGAACGGACGCGCAGTGCGGCCGTTTGGAGTCGATTTTGGTCGTGCTGACCAGATGAAACGGTGCGTCAGCCGTCGGCAAGTCCATTTCTTTCAACAACGTCAGAAGTCAGGTCCGTAGCGCCGATGGTTCGGAGCGGCTGATTGTTGCAGCTCTGCTTCCCGCTACCGGGATGCGCCACTTAACCCATGGGCCGGTGGCTTGTCCAGGCCGGACAATCCACCCCAACAACCGATAAGCCTTGAAAAGCCACATGAGCCGCCCGATCTGCGCTCGGTGCTGCTCGCACGCGCCGCGCAGTTCGAGAGTTCGCATCTTGACGCGCTGGAAAGTGCAACGGCGACGGAATTGCGCACCCTGCTTGTGGAGGATCAACAGCCCGGGTTCCCCCGCCGTATTCACGAGAAGTCATGGTACGCAATGTTAGATTGGGTTTGGTTTTAAGAAATCCGCTTCACGTCGCCATAGCAAACGAATCCGCAGACGCCATCTCCCACAGCCGCCGCCATTTCGCGTCTGCGATCTCCCCCAGCAGCGCCCCCTTAGACAGCGGCGGATAAAGTTCGGCGAACGACATCACGTCCTGCTCCGACACGCGACGCACGAAATGTTCGGGGCGGAAATCCTGCGGGTGGGCGAGGCCCGCCGCCGCCGTGATTTCGGCCAGGGAATGCAGCATCGCGCGGTGAAAGTTGAACACGCGCGTCGTCTTGTCTTCGACCACCAGCGCCCGCGACCGCGCCGGGTCCTGCGTCGCGACGCCGGTGGGGCAGCGGTCGGTGTGGCAAGACAGCGATTGGATGCAGCCCAGCGAGAACATGAAGCCGCGCGCGCTGTTGCACCAGTCGGCGCCCAGCGCGAACGCCACCGCCATGTCGAAGGCAGTGACGATCTTGCCCGCGCAGCCGATCCTTATGCGGTCCTTGGCGCCGATGCCGTTGAGCACGTCGCGCACGAACACGAGGCCCTCGCGGAGCGGCGCGCCAATGTGGTCGGCGAATTCCAGAGGCGCAGCGCCGGTGCCGCCCTCCTTGCCGTCGACGACGATGAAATCGGGATAGATTCCCGTCTCCAGCATGGCCTTGGCGACGCCCAGAAACTCCCACGGCTGACCGATGCACAGCTTGAAGCCGACCGGCTTGCCGCCGGAAAGCTCGCGCAGGCGCGCGATGAAGCCGCACAATTCGAGCGGCGTGGAGAACGCGCCGTGGCGGGCGGGCGAGAGGCAGTCCTGGCCTTCCTGTATTCCGCGTATGGCGGCGATTTCGGCGGTCACTTTCGCGCCCGGCAGCACGCCGCCGTGGCCGGGCTTGGCGCCCTGACTCAGCTTGATCTCGATCATTTTGATCTGGGCGTTGACGGCGGCGGCGGCGAATTTGTCCGGGTCGAACCCGCCGTCTGGCCTTCGGCAACCGAAATAGCCGGAGCCCAGTTCCCAGATGATGTCGCCGCCGCCTTCCTTGTGGTGCGGGCTATACCCGCCTTCCCCCGTGTCATGGGCGAAGCCGCCGAGCCTGGCGCCCCGGTTGAGCGCCCGGATCGCATTGGCGCTCAGCGAACCGAAGCTCATGGCCGAGATGTTGAACACGCTCGCCCCATAGGGCTGGCGACATTCGGACCCGCCGATGGCGATGCGGAAGGCGTCGCGGCTCACGTCCGCCGGCGCCATCGAATGACGCAGCCATTCGAAGCCTAGCTTGTTGGTGTCGAGTTGAGTGCCGAACGGGCGTTTGTCGAGTTGCATTTTGGCGCGCTGATAGACGATAGCGCGCTGGGTGCGGCTGAAGGGCAGCCCGTCGGTCTCGCTCTCGAAGAAATATTGCCGCATCTCCGGGCGGATATGTTCCAGCAAAAACCGCAGATGCGCGGAGATGGGGTAAGTGCGCAGCACCGAATGTCGGGTCTGGATGAGATCGCGTATGCCCAGCACGCCCAGAAACAGGAAGGCGAAAAACGCGATCGCTAACGGAATGTCCCAGCGCGAAAACATGTCGCCGCCAATCAGCGAGCCGAAGGCGAAGGTCAAAAACCATGCGAGGGTCAGCGCGACGTAGCGCGGCGTGAACGGCAACAGGACAGTTTGCATGGGCGCTCCCGTTTCCGCTTCCCAGCCGCGGATTACGCACCACAACACAGCGACGTTACAACAAAGGGGCCGCCAACTTGCCTCGGCGTCCCTGCTTGGCGCCTCAACCTGTCGCGAGGCTTCAGCGCCTGTGGCTCTCGTAAGCCCTGTTGCGGAAGCCCGCCCTTTAGTTGAACAGGCTCTCGCCTCCCGCGATCTTGGCCAGATGATGATCGGCGTCGCCATAGGCCATGTCGATCATCGTCAGCCGTTTGAACAGATGGCCGAGCTTGTATTCCCAGGTCATGGCAATGCCGCCATGCAATTGCGTCGCCTGCTGGCCGATGAATTTGGCCGACCGCCCGATCTGCGCCTTGGCCGCGCTGATCGACTGCGCTCGCGAGGAGGCGTCCGTCTCGCTGGTCGCCATGGCGGCCAGATACATCATGCTGCGCGCCTGTTCGAGCGCCACCACCATGTCGGACGCGCGATGCTGCAACGCCTGAAACGAGCCGATGGCGATGCCGAATTGCTTGCGCGTTTTCATATATTCGGTCGTCATCTCGACGGCTTCCGCCATCGCGCCGACCGCCTCCGCGCACAAAGCTGCAATGGCGTCCTCGATGACGCGGGTCATCGCCGGCCCCGCCTCGCCAGGCTCGCCGAGCGCCTTGGCCTTCACGCCCGACAACGTGATTTCCGCCGCGCGGCGCCCGTCCTGCGTGGGATAGCCGCGCAGCGTTACGCCTGGCGCCTTGGCGTCCACCAGAAAGAAGCCGAGGCCCTGAACATCGCGCTGGCCGCCCGAGACCCGCGCCAGCACGATCAGCTTGGCGGCGCTGTCGCCGTTCAGCACGAGGCCCTTCTCGCCGTCGAGCACGAATCCGCCGTCCGCTGCCCGCGCGGTTGTTTTCACGTCATGCGGGTTCCAGCCCGATTGCGGCTCGCCATGGGCGAGCGCCAGCGTGGTCTCGCCGCTGGCGATCTCGGGGACCAACCCGGCGCGCTGTTCGGGGCCGGCGCCGTGGCGCAGCGCGCTTCCCACCAGCACGACGCTGGCCAGATAAGGCTCAAGCGCCAGCGCGCGGCCGAACGCCTCTTGCGTCAGCATGATCTCGACCGCGCCGCCGCCATAGCCGCCGTCCTCCTCCGCAAACGGAGCGCCGAGCAGGCCGAGATCGGCGTACTGGCGCCACAGGTCCGGCGAATAGCCATGCGGCTGCGCGCCATAGCCCTTGCGGGCCTCGAAGCCGTATTTGTCCTTCAGCACGCGCGCCAGATTGTCGGCGATCTGCTGTTGTTCGGGGCTGAGATCGAAGTCCATGCGCCTCAAAGCCCCAATATCGCTTTGGCGATGATGTTGCGCTGGATTTCGTTCGATCCGCCGTAGATCGAAACCTTGCGCGTGTTGAAATAGGTCGGCGCGATGGTCGAGGCCCAATCCGGCCCGATGGCGGGCTCGTTCCAGCGGTCGCCATGCTCGCTGTAGGGGAGCGCGTAAGGCCCGACGACGTCCATCAGCAATTCCGTGGTCGTCTGCTGGATCTCCGAACCCTTGATCTTCAACACCGAGGACATCGGGTTGGGCGCGCCCTTGAGCTGCGTGCGGCTGGCGGCGATCACGCGCATCTGCGTCATCTCCAGCGCCTTGAGATCGACCTCCGCCGCCGCAAGTTTCATGCGGAACACGGGATCGTCCATCTTCGGCTTGTCGCCATAGACGGCCAGCGAGGCGAGCCGGCGAATTTTGGCGAGCCGGGCCTTGGAGACGCCGACGCGCGCGATGCCGTTGCGCTCGTTGGAGAGCAAAAATTTCGCGTAATCCCAGCCTTTGTTTTCCTGACCAACGAGATTCCCGGCCGGGATCCGCACATTGTCGAAGAACACTTCGTTGACCTCAAAGCCGCCGTCGATGGTCTGGATCGGCCGCACGGTGACGCCCGGCGTCTTCATGTCGCACAGGAAGAACGAGATGCCCTCCTGCTTCTTGACGCTGGCGTCGGTGCGCGCCAGCACGAAAATCCAGTCGGCGTACTGTGCCAGCGTCGTCCAGGTCTTCTGCCCGTTGAGCACCCACTCGTCGCCCACGCGTTCCGCCTTGGTGCGCAAACCCGCGAGGTCAGACCCTGCGCCGGGTTCCGAAAAGCCCTGGCACCACCAGTCGCTGATATCGAGGATGCGCGGCAGGAAACGCGCCTTTTGCTCGGGATTGCCGAACGTGTAGATCACCGGCCCGACCATGCTGGTGCCGAACGCCAGCGATTCCGGCGCATTGGCGCGCTGGATTTCGTCGGTGAAGATCGAAAGCCGGATCGCGTCCCAGCCTGTGCCGCCATATTCCACCGGCCAATGCGGCGCACCCCAGCCCTTTGCGTGCAGAATGCGCGTCCAGGCGACGATGTCGTCCTTGGAAGGGTGATGGCCGCCCGCCAGCTTGTCGCGGATCGAGGCGGGCAGGTTCTGCTCGACGAAATCACGCACTTGCGCCCGGAACGCGACCTCTTCGGCGCTGAACCTTAAGTCCATGACGTTCTCCCTGAGGTAATTCGTTTATGTGTAAACCAAGTGCGGGGTCATGCCAAGCGGGGGTAGCCCGCCGAGATGGCCTCGCGCTCGATCTCTTCCACGCGAGCATAGGCGGTTTCAGGCAGGAAGGCGACGCCGGCGAGGCCCAGTTCCGGGAACGGCGGCAGGTCGCGCAACGCCTGACGCACCGCCGCCCGCGTTTCTGCGGGCAGCGCGCGGCTGGCGATGAAGGGCAGGGCGGGGGACGCGGGCGTCTCGCCGATGATCTTCACCTGAGCGATCAGTTGCGAGGCGCCCCGCGCCAGCAAAGCGTAGCTCACGCAGTCCACGGCGGCGATATCGGCGCGCGCCTCCCCAACGGCGACGACGCTCAGGGCGTGGGCGCCGGTCTCGACGACGTCGGCGAAGAACGGTTCGCCGCCCGCCAGCGGCGCGACGCTGGCGCGCAACAGGTTCATCCCCGTATTGCTGTCGAACCCGTTGACGGCGACGCGGTCGCCGCGAAACTCCCGCAGAGCGGTTCGCGAATCGTCGCGGCGGGCGATGAGGAAACTGCGGTGATTGGGTCCCTCGCAACCGGCAAAGCCGTAGATCGGCGTTGCGACAATCTCCGCCTTGCGACGCAGCGACTTCCAATAGGGATAGCCGCAGGTCTGTCCGAGCAGCAGCCCTTCATGGCCCCAGATTTCATGCAGGCCGCCGTCGCGCGTCAAAAGCTCGGGCGCGTAAATTCCCCGTGCGCGCAGGCCGTCCCGGATCGTCGCCCACATGCGGTCGGTTGCGGCGCGAACCCAGGAAAAATCGTACATAGGCAGAGCGGCGAACATCAGGACGTTTCTTCTCAGCCAAAGGACGTCTAGTGTCTAGCCTCAGGAGGACGCTCGCCATGAAACTCAACCCGCGCTCGACCCGCTGGTTCGATCCCGACGATTTCCGCTCCTTCGGCCAGCGTTCGCGCATGGCGCAGATGGGATACGCGCGCGAAGAATATATGGGCCGCCCCGTTATTGGCGTCATCAACACCTGGTCCGACATCAACCAGTGCCATTCTCATTTCAAGACCCGCGTGGAGGACGTCAAACGCGGCGTGCTTCAGGCCGGCGGTTTCCCGGTGGAGTTGCCCGCGATCTCGCTGTCGGAGGTCGAGGTCAAGCCGACGACCATGCTCTACCGCAATTTCCTCGCGATGGAGACGGAGGAGTTGATCCGGTCGCATCCGCTCGACGGCGTGGTGCTGATGGGCGGCTGCGACAAGACGACGCCCGGCCTGCTGCTCGGCGCCACCAGCGCCAACGTGCCCGCGATCTACGTCCCCGCCGGCCCGATGCTGCGCGGCAATTTTCGCGGCCGCACTCTGGGCTCAGGCTCGGACGCCATCAAATATTGGGAGGAGCGCCGCGCGGGCAACGTCTCCGACGTCGACTGGCGGCGCATGGAGGACGGCATCGCGCGCTCTTACGGCGTGTGCATGACGATGGGCACCGCTTCCACCATGACCGCGCTGGCCGACGTCTTGGGCATGACGCTGCCTGGCGCGTCCTCGATATTGGCCGCGGATTCCGAGCATATTCGCATGTGTTCGGCGGCGGGACGGCGCATCGTCGGCATGGTCGGCGAGGGTCTGACGCCCGACAAGATCCAGACCGAGAGCGCCTATCGCAATGCGATAACGGTCGCGATGGCGATGGGCTGCTCGACCAACGCCGTCATCCACATCGTCGCGATGGCGCGTCGCGCGGGCCATGCCGTCACGCTCGACCATTTCGACGCCGCCAGCCGCAAGATCCCCGTCATCGCCAACATCCGCCCCAGCGGCGACACATATCTGATGGAGGATTTCTACTACGCTGGCGGGCTGCTGGGTCTGATGTCGCGGCTCAAGGACCATCTGCATCTCAGCGTGACGACCGTCTCCGGACATAGTTGGGCGGAAATTCTGGAGGGTGCGGAAGTTTACAACGACGACGTCATCCGTCCGCTCGACCGGCCGATCTACAACGAGGGAGCGCTTGCCGTACTGCGCGGCAATCTGGCGCCCGGCGGCGCCGTCATCAAGCCTTCCGCCGCCGCGCCGCATTTGCTGACCCACACCGGCCCGGCGCTGGTGTTCGACAATTACGCAGGCCTCAAGGCCGTCATCGACCGCGACGATCTCGACGTGACGCCCGATCACGTGCTGATCCTGCGCGAGGCGGGGCCGCTGGGCGGCCCCGGCATGCCCGAATGGGGCGCGCTGCCGATCCCCAGAAAACTTTTGCGGCAGGGCGTGCGCGACATGGTGCGCATTTCCGACGCGCGCATGAGCGGCACCGCCTACGGCGCCTGCGTGCTGCATGTCAGCCCCGAGAGCCATATCGGCGGCCCGCTGGCGCTGGTGCGCACCGGCGACATCGTGACGCTGGACGTACCGGAGCGACGGCTCGACGTGGCGTTGAGCGCGGACGAATTTTCCACTCGCCGCGCTGCCTGGACGCCGCCCACACCGCGATACGAGCGCGGCTATGGCTGGCTGTTCTCGCGCCATATCGAGCAGGCCGAGAACGGTTGCGATTTCGATTTCCTGCGCACCGATTTCGGCGCCCCCGTGCCGGAGCCGGAGATTTACTGATCGAGGCTAGAACGCGAGCGTCGTCTCAAACCACAAGACGCCTCACCGGGAAATCCCCGCGGGCTTGTCCCGCGCCCGCGCAAAGCGCGGGGCCTCCCTCAAAGCCCCCCCTTCGCCCCCCGCGAGGTTGGCGCTGGGGCCCGCTAGCGTTAGGAGGGGATTGAAGGGGAGGCGGATGAGCGCGCGAAAACAGGGTCTGATGATCGCCGCGGCGCGATCCGGTTCAGGCAAGACCACGCTGACGCTGGGGCTTTTGCGCGCGCTGGCGAGGCGGGGCGTCGCGGTGGCGTCCGCGAAATCGGGGCCTGACTATATCGACGCCGCCTTCCTCGCCGCCGCCAGCGGGCGGGAAAGCGTCAATCTGGATTCCTGGGCGATGCCGGCGCCGTTCATCCGCGCGCTTGCTCAGTCGCTCGGGGGCGACACGGTGATCGTCGAGGGGTCCATGGGCCTGTTCGACGGGGCGCTGTCGCCCGAAGGCGCGACGGGCGCCTCAGCGGACGTCGCCGCCATACTCGGCCTGCCGGTGGTGCTGGCGCTCGACGTGTCGGGGCAGGCGCAGACGGCGGCGGCGGTGGCGATGGGCTGCGCGTATTTCGATTCGCGCGTCCGGGTGGCGGGGGTTGTGCTCAACAAGGTCGGCGGCGAGCGGCACCGGCGGCTGTGCTCGCAGGCGCTGGAAGCGCGGGGGCTGCCGGTGCTGGGCGCCTTGCCGCGCGACGGCTCGATAGGCCTGCCAGAGCGGCATTTGGGATTGGTGCAGGCGCAGGAGACCGTCGCGCTCGACGCGCGGCTCGATGCGCTCGGCGATTTCGTGGCCGCGCACGTCGACCTCGACGCGCTGATGGCCTGCGTCGCGCCGCTGGCGGGCGTAGAGGTCGCCGGCCCCCTGCGGCCGCCGGGCGGGCGTATCGCGATGGCGCGCGATGCGGCGTTCAGTTTCGTCTATCCGCATCTGCTGGCGGGCTGGCGGGCGGCGGGCGCCGAAATCCTGTTCTTCTCGCCCCTCGCCGACGAGGCCCCGCCCGAAAATGCGGACGTGTGCTGGCTGCCGGGCGGTTATCCCGAACTGCACGCGGGGCCCCTCGCGGCGGCGTCCCGCTTTCGGGACGGGCTCAGGAGGTTCGCCGAAACCAGGCCGGTGCATGGCGAGTGCGGGGGCTTCATGGCGCTGGGCGCGGGGCTCGTGGACGCGCAGGGGGGCCGTCACGAAATGGCGGGGCTTCTGTCGGTCGAGACGAGCTTCGCCAAACGCCGCATGACGCTGGGCTATCGCCGCGCGCGGCTGCTCGCCGACGGCCCGCTCGGGGCGCGCGGGGCGGAATGGCTCGGCCACGAATTCCATTACGCGACGGTCTCGGCTTCTGGCGGCGACGCCTTCGCGGCCGTCACCGACGCCTACGGCGCGCCCGAGGCTCCGGCGGGCGCGCGGCGCGGCCTCGTCAGCGGGTCGTTCTTCCACGTGATCGCCGGGGGCGCCGCGTGACGCCGCCTCGTTTCGACGACGCCTTTCGCGCCCAGTTGCGGAGCCTGCTGGCGTGGCGGCGCGACGTCAGGCGGTTCCGGCGCGATCCCGTTCCGCGCGAATGGCTGGCGGACATGACCGAGGCCGCGCAACTTTCCCCCTCGGTCGGCAACAGCCAGCCCTGGCGCTGGGTGGAAGTGGCCTCCGCAGGCAAGCGCGAGGCGGTGCGCGCCAATTTCCTTGGCTGCAATGCGGCGGCGCTGGCCGGGCAAGCGCCCGACCGCGCAGCCGCCTATGCGCGATTGAAGCTCGCGGGTCTCGACGCCGCGCCCGTCCAGTTCGCGGTATTCTGCGACCGCACGACCCGGCAGGGGCATGGGCTGGGCGCGGCGACGATGCCCGAGATGCTGGACTACTCGGTGGCCTCGATGATCGCCTGCGTGTGGCTGGTGGCGCGGGCGCGGGGACTTGGCCTCGGCTGGGTGTCGATCCTCGATCCCGAACGGCTGGTCGCCGATTTGGGCGTGCCCACCTCCTACAGGCTGATCGCCTATCTGTGCGTCGGTTTTCCGGAGGAGGAGCACGAAGAGCCGGAACTGGAGCGCGCGGACTGGCAGGAGCGCACGGCGCTGGGGGCGTATGTGCTGCATGTGTAGAGATTCACGCCAGACGTTTGGCCGGCGATTTGCGCGGCTCGCGAGGGCTGTTTTCGGCCCATATCGGGCTTTCCCCGACCCGCGCGCCTCCACTCGGCGATAAGCGGCGTCTCTAAGGCGCGGCAGATTATTTTGGCGGCCGCTGGGCGTGATGCGACACCATCAGCCATTTGCCGCCGTCTTTCTCGAAAATGTCCGTGACCATAGCGTCGAAGGAGATGGCCTCCCCTGTCTTGGTCTTTCCGCTTACGCTCTCCATTCCGACGACCCAGGCGACGTTTCCATTGACCTCGACCGCGGCGAAAGACGTCATTTGCGCCTTCAGTTCCGAATAGCGACCCGGCACGGTCGTCGCCATCCATTTGCTCACCGCGTCCTCAAAGCCGACTTCGACCGCTTTGCTGCCGGGACCGATGTTGGTCACGGAAGCCTTGTGAGCCCACAGGCCCGCCATCGTTTGCCCGTCCATGGCCGATAGCGCGGCGTGAAACGCCTGATCGGCGGCTTTCACGTCTTCGACATCGGAGGCTAACGCCTCGTCGGCTAACGATGCCAGCCCCACGGTCAAAGTGACGACGCTGAGGAGGAGGGTTCTTCGGCGCATGAAGGTCTTCCCGTCGACTTTGGCCATGTTCATTCGTCCCGCAGTCTTACACGCTATGCCGTGGCGCGCACGGCAAAGTTTAGAAAAACTCCGTCAGCGCCCTGGCCGTCGCCTCCGGCGCCTCCTCAGGCAGGAAGTGCCCCGCGTCGATCCCCAACCCCCGCACGTCGCTCGCCCAGCGCCTCCAGACAGTCAGCGGGTCCTCGCCCTTGGCGGGGATGCCCTTGGTTCCCCACAACGCCAGCAGGGGCGCCGCGATCCGGCGCCCCGCCGCGCGGTCGGAATCGTCCAGCGCGCGATCGATCGTCGCCCCGGCGCGATAATCCTCGCAGGTCGCATGCACGCGGGCGGGGTCGTGAAACGCGGCGCGATAGGCTTCCAGCGCGTCGGGCGCGAAAGGCCGCAGCGAATGGTCGCCGTTCCAGCTCGCCAGCTTGTGATCGACATAGAAATCCGGCGCCCCCGAGATCAGCGTTTCCGGCATAGGCTCGGGCTGGGCGAGGAACATCCAGTGATAGACGCTCATCGCACGCGCCGCGTCCATGCCCGCCCACATCTCCCCCGTCGGCACGATGTCGAGCGTGGCGATCTTGGTCACCACGTCGGGGTGATCGAGCGCGAGCCGGTAGGCGACGCGGCCGCCCCGGTCGTGGCCCGCGACGGCGAAACGCGGGTGGCCGAGCGCGGCCATCAGCGCGACGGCGTCCTGGGCCATCACGCGCTTGGCGTAGCGCGCGCCGTTCTGCGAGGGCGGGGCGGAGGAGCGGCCATAGCCGCGCAGGTCCATCGCGACGACCGTGAATTTGCCAACCAGCGCGGAGGCGACGCGCGCCCACATCAGATGCGATTGCGGGTAGCCGTGGAGCAGCAGCAGCGGCGGCCCGGACCCGCCGACGCGGGCGAAGATCGTCGCTTCGCCCAGCGCGCTCTCGTGGGCGGTGAAACCGTGGAATGACGACATCGCGTTTCCTCCCTACGTGCTTATAGCCGTTGCGCGCGACGCGTCGAGCGGGGCCAGCGCCCGCACCGCCTCCTCGACGCTGTAAAAAATATGGTTCTCGCCGATCAGCGCCGTCAGGCCCTGGCGGGCGAAAGCCTCCTGCGCGCGCACCGATTCCAGCCTTGCCACGGCGACCGTCACCCCCGCCGCCTGCAACCGCGCCACCGCGTCGGCGAGCACTTTCGCTCCGGTGTAGTCGATCTCGGCGACGGCGTTCGCTTCGATGACCAGCAGTTTTGCGCCGCTGTGCCTGAGCAGCGCGTCGTGCAGCGCGTTGGCGTTGAGAAACGACAACGGCGCCTGCACGCCGATCACCTCGACGCCAGGCAAAGTCTCGCCCTGTTGCTTGCCCGATTTCGGCCACCAGATCGACGTGTCCGGAATCCTGACGAATTCGACGATGCGCGCGCGCGTCACCGTCCACAGGCCGTGAATAATGGACAGCGCGATGCCGACGCCGACGCCCTGCTCGATGGGCAGCGCCACGATGGCCGCGAAAGTCAGCGCGATCAGCCCGAACTCGGCCGGCGAACGCCGCGCCACGTCGATCATCGCCCCCACCCGCAGAATGCGAAGGGCGACGGACGCCATCACGCCCGCCAGCGCGGCCTGCGGCACATGCGCCAGCGCATCCCCGCCGTAGAGCGCCAGCCCGAGCGCCAGAGCCGCCGCGACGAGGCCGCCGAGTTGCGAGCGCCCGCCCGTCTCGGCGACGATAGCCGTGCGCGGCGGGCTGGCGTTGACAGGGAAGGCGCCGAGAAACGCGGCCAGCAGATTGGCCGCGCCCACGCCGATGAAATCCCGGTCGACGTCGGCCCCGCGCGCGGGATCGTCGGCGAAGGCGCGCGAGGTCGCCGCCGTTTGCATCATCGCCACCGCCGCCACCATCAGGGCGAGCCCCGCCGTATCGCGCAGCGCGTCATAGGTGACGGGCGGCAGGCTGAGGCTCAGGGAAGCGCGGGCCAGCGCGCCCAGCGTCTCGACGCCGCGCGCTTCGAGGTCCAAAACGACCGTCAGCAAGGTCGCCCCACCCACGGCGACGAGCGCGCCGGGAAAACGCGGCGCAAGCTTTTCGGCCGCGAAGATAAAGGCTGTCACGCCAAGCCCCAGCGCGAGGGGCAGGATATGCGCCGACCCGGCGCGTTGCGCGAGCGTCCAGAGTTGGATCGGCGTCGGCCCGTGCACGGCGGGCAGGCCCATCAGCGACGGGGCCTGGCTCGTGACGATATGCGCCGCGACGCCCGCCAGAAACCCCGTCGTCACCGGGATCGACAGCAGATCGGCGACAAAGCCGAGTCGCAGCGCCCCCGCCGCCACCATCGTGAGCCCGACCAGCAGCGCCAGCACCGCGACCTCGCCCAGATAGGGCGCGCCCGCCATCGCCAGCGCGCCGGCGAATATCGGGGTTATGGTGGAATCCGCTCCCACCGACAGCCGCCGGCTCGACCCGCATAGCGCAAAACCGACGGCGCCCGCCGCGAGCGCGAGAAACCCCATCTCGGGGGGCAGCCCGCCGAGCCGTGCGGTGGCCATATGTTCGGGAATGGCGATGGCGGCGAGCGTCAGGCCCGCGAGCGCGTCGGCGCCGAAATCGCGGGGACGCCACTGGACGAACGTAGGCAATCCCGAAATTGGCTTATCCCCTCCGGCCGCAACATCTGTCACAAGACCGCCATAGAAGCGCGAGGGTTTCGCGCGTCAACTTCAGGAGCGGCCGATGGAGCTTTTGTGGCGCAGGCTCGCGCTGGCGATCGGTCTGGCCTGCGGCCTTCTGGGCACGCAGGCGCCGGAATTCGCCCAGCAATACCGCCAGCGCCTCGCGGGCGCGGTGGACGAACTCGCGCGGGTCGTGGCGACCTTCGACGCCGAGGCGGCGCAGGAGGGGGTCAGCCCCGAGGACGCCGTCAAGCGGCTTGAGGTCAACGCCGACACGCTCGCCCGCGCGCGCGGGCGCGACATGGCCGAGGACAAGGGGCGGCTCAACCGGCTGCGCGACGCGCTGAACGCGTTCGAATCGGGGGCGCCGGTGCGTCGTCTGGTCGGGTTTTTCGAGTCCTACGACGCGGGCGTCGCGCGCCGCGCCTTCGCCGATTTCCAGCCCGCCGTGCCCACGACCGTGGAGGCGGGCGTGCTGGCGGTGGCGGCGACGGTGCTCGGCTGGCTCGCGACGCATCTGGTGGTCTGGCCGGCGCGGCGGCGCTTCGGACGCCGCGTGAGCTGATCCGAATCATGCTAACCACAGCCCTGTGCTAAAGCTGTTCAACATACCGGCGAACGCGCCGTTTCTGCCGACGCTGGCGGCGGCGCTTTGGGAGGGCCGGCTCGTCGAGGGTTTTCCCGGCGGCGATCCGTTGCGCTTGAGCGAGGCCGTCGTCTACTTGCCGACCCAGCGCGCCAAGCGCGCTTTCGCGAGCGCGCTGGTGGAGGCGAGCGGGCGGGCCGGGCTGGCGCTGCCGCGCATCGTCCCGCTCGGCGCCTTCTCGGAGGAGGAAGGCGAGGGGGCCGAGTTCGAAGACGAGCCTTTGGAAGCCCGCCCCGCCGTGGGCGATCTTGAGCGCCGCATGACGCTGGCGCGGCTGATCGCGGGCTGGGGCGCGGCGCTGAAAGGCGCGATCCGCCGCATGGGGCCGGACGGACGGCTGGAGACCGACTCCAGCGAGCCGCCGCTCGTCGCCTCCACCCCCGCGCAGGCGCTCGCGCTCGCGGGCGACCTCGCCGCTCTGATCGACGATCTGAGGATAGAGGGAATCGGCTTCGAGCGACTCGGCGGCCTCGTCGCCGACAGCTTCGATCCCTACTGGCGCATCACGCTCGATTTTCTCAAGATCGCCTCGGAAGCGTGGCCCGCATGGCTGACCGAGAAGGGCCTCGCCGACCGCGCGGAGCGGGCGGAGGCGGCGGTGGATCGCGAGATCGCGCGGCTTAGCCAGCGCGGGCCGACGATTGTCGCGGGTTCCACCGGCGTCAACTCGGCGACGGCCCGGCTGATCGAGGCGGTCGCGCGTGCGCCCCACGGCGCGGTGGTGCTGCCGGGGCTCGACATGGCGCTGGGCGAGGCCGATTTCGAAGCGCTCGCGCAAGCCCTCGAACCGACGACGACGACTCATCCGCAAGCCGCGCTCGCCCGACTGATGAAGCGGCTCGGCGCCGTGCGCGACGACGTGACCCGCCTCACCGAAGCGGACGCCCGCTCGGCCTTCCTTTCGCAGGCGTTGCGCCCGGCGGAGGCGACCCATCTGTGGCGGGACGCGACGCACAACGCCGCCGCCGCGCTCGACGGCGTGGCGCTGATCGAAGCTCAGACGCAGGCGGAGGAGTCGCTGGCCGCCGCGCTTGCCTTGCGCGAAACGCTTGAGACCCCGGGCCGCACGGCGGCGCTCGTCACGCCCGACCCCGCGCTGGCGCGGCGCGTCGCCGCCGATCTCGCGCGCTGGGGGATCGAGGTCGAGAACTCTTCCGGCGCGACGCTCGGCGCGACGCCGCAGGGGGTGTTCGCACGCCTGACGCTGGCCGCCGCGCGCGCGTTTTCCGCGCCCGCCCTCGCGGCCATGCTGGCCTGTCCCAGCGTGCAGGTCGGGCGTTCGCGCCCGGCTTTCCAAGCCGCCGCGCGCGCGCTCGAATTGGGCGTTCTGCGCGCGCCGTTGCCGGCGTCGGGGCTGGACGATCGCGCCGCCGCTTTCGTGATCGCGCGTGAGGCGGCGGTCTCGTCTTACGCGCATCGCGCCATTCGCGCCCTGAGCGGGCAAGATTTCGCCGCCGCCGAGGCGCTGCTGGCCGATATCGAGGCCGCCCTGGCGCCGCTGCGCGAGGCCGACGGCGGGCCGCTCGCGGCCTTGATCGCCGCGCATCGCGCCGCGCTCGTCGCGCTGGCGGCGCCGGACGAGATAGGGGAGGGCGTCGCGGACCTGCTCGACGAATGGGCGTTGGCGTCAGGCGACGGCTTCGACTGCGGCCTCTCGGACTATGCCGAAATGTTCGAGACTCTGGCGGCGGGCCGCGCGCCGCCTTCGCCGCGCGGCCATCCGCGTCTCGTGCTTTTGGGCCTGCTGGAGGCCCGGCTGCTGCGCTTCGACCGCGTCGTGCTGGCTGGTCTTGACGAGACCGTATGGCCGCCCGCCGCGAGCACCGACGCTTTCCTCAACCGCCAGATGCGCGCCGATCTCGGCCTCTCCGCGCCCGAGCGCCGTATCGGCCAGACCGCGCACGATTTCGCGCAGGCGATGGGGACAAGCGACGTGATCCTGACGCGCGCTTTGAAGCGCGACGGCGGCCCCACCGTCGCCTCGCGCCTGCTGCGCCGGATCGCGGCCTTCGCGGGCGAGGAGGCCTACGACGCCCTGCGCGCGCGCGGCTCCCGCTATCTCGACATCGCGGCTCAGGTGGATGCGCCCGAACCCTCCTCGCCGGCCGAGCGCCCGGCGCCCACGCCCCCGGTCGATCTGCGCCCGACGCGGCTCAGCGTCACCCGCATCGAGACGCTGCGCCGCGACCCTTATGCGATTTACGCCGAGCGCGTCCTGAAGCTCAGCCCGCTCGCCGCGGTCGGCGCTCCTCTGACGGCGGCGGCGCTGGGGGACGTCTGGCACAAGGCGCTGGAGACCTTCGCGCGTAGCGGTCCCGCCGACCTTGGCCGCGCGCGGCTTTTCGCCGTGGCCGAGGCGGGTTTTGCGCCGCTCAACGCCGACCCGGAGTTTCGCGCCTTGCGCTGGCCGCGCATCGTCGAGGCTTTGGATGTGTTTCTGGACTTCGATGAACAGCGTCGCAGCCTTGCCGAGCGCATCTTCATCGAGAAAGAGGGTCGGCTTGATGTCGTGCTCGCCGACGGTTCGACCTTCACGCTGACCGCGCGCGCCGACCGCATTGAAATTGGCCGGGACGGCCTGGCGACGATCATCGACTACAAGACCGGCGCCCCGCCTGGCGTCAACGAGGTCAAGGTCGGCTTCTCGCCTCAGATGACGCTGCAAGCCGCGCTGCTGAAGCGCGGCGCCTTCGCGGAGGTCGGCGCCTTCGTGACGGAGGGCGCGATCTATCTCAAGCTCGGCGGCAAGGAGGGCGGCGTGGAAAAACCGATCCGCTTCAAGGACGCCAATTTCGCAGAGGTCGCCGAGGCCCATTTCACAGGGTTGCTGGCCTTGCTCGCCGACTACCGGCTGCCTACGACCGGCTATGTGTCGCGCCCCTACCCGAAATTCGCCGCCAAGGGCGCCGACTATGACCATCTCGCGCGCGTCGCCGAATGGGCGCTGACCGAGAGCGACGAGGCATGAGCGCCCAGCTCGACGACGCCAGCGCCCGCCAGCGCCGAGCCTCGGACCCCCGGACTTCGGCGTGGGTGTCGGCCAACGCGGGCTCGGGCAAGACGCATGTGCTGGCGTTGCGCGTGATCCGGCTTTTGCTCGACGGGGCGGCCCCTTCGAAGATACTTTGTCTGACGTTCACCAAGGCGGCGGCGGCCAACATGGCGGAACGGGTGTTCGACCGTCTGTCGAAATGGACGCAACTCGACGACGACAGGCTAAAAGCCGACGTTCTGGCGACCGGCGCGCCCGCCGCCGATCTGGAAACCGCCCGCAAATTGTTCGCCCGCGTGCTGGAGACGCCGGGCGGCCTTAAGATTCAAACGATCCACGCGTTCTGCGAGCGCGTGCTGCACATGTTTCCCTTCGAGGCCAATGTGCCGGCCGCCTTTCGCGCGCTCGACGAGCGCGACGCAGCGATCTTGCGCGAACTGTCGCAGGCTCGTGTGTTCGCCGGCGCCGAGCGTGACGCCGCCTTGAGCGAAGCCCTCGCCCGCGTGGCGGGGGCGGTGGGGGCGGAGGGGTTTGCGCCCCTGATCGCGCAGACCGCACGCTTCGCGGACGAGCTCGCGGCGCACGGCCCCCCCGACGCCTTCGCGCAGAAGCTGGCCGCGCGGCTGGGCCTTGCGCCGGGCGAAGACGAGGCGGCGGTGGCGCGCGAAATGGCGGCGGGCGGCGGCGGTCCGCCGGTCTGGCAGCGCTGGGCGCAGGCGCTCAATCGGGGATCGAAAACCGATCAGAAGCTCGCCACGCTCCTGATTGGCGCGGCGGCGGCGCCCGGAGATCTGGCGCTCGAAATGTATCTACAGGTCTTTCTGGTCGAGGACGGGACCAAACCCCGCGCGCGCATGGCCACGAAGGCGGTGATCGACAAAACGCCCGACGTCGCCGAGGCGCTGGTCGTCGAGCGCGACCGGCTGTTCGTCTTGTTGGACAAAAGACGCGCGGCGGCGGCGGTTGCGCGCAGCCGCGACCTTTACCTGATTTCGCTCGTCTGCGAGCGCGCCTATCGCCGCGCCAAAGCCGCCCGCTCCGCGCTGGATTTCGACGATCTCATCGCCAGGACGCAAAACCTGTTCGCGCGCGCCGACGCGGCGTGGGTCCTGTTCAAGCTCGACAGGGGCGTGGAGCACATTCTGGTCGACGAGGCGCAGGACACGTCGCGCGCGCAATGGAGCATTCTGGCCAAACTGGCGGAGGACTTCCTCTCCGGCGCCGGGGCGGGCGCGCCGGGGCGCACGTTCTTCGCGGTCGGCGACGAGAAACAGTCGATCTTTTCGTTTCAGGGCGCCGAGCCGCACCTGTTCGACGAGCAGCGGCGCTTTTTCGCGAAGGCCCATGAGCGGGCGCAACTGCCCTTCATCCAACAGCCGCTCATCCATTCGTTCCGCTCGGCCCCCGTTGTGCTGGACGCCATCGACAAAGTGTTCGGCGTCGCGCAGGTCTGGCGCGGCGTCAGCGCGTCGGAGCCCTCCGCGCCGCCCCACGCCGCGATCCGCGAGGCGCTGCCGGGCCTCGTCGAAATCTGGCCCATCCTCGCGCTCGAACCGCCCCCCGAGCCCGGCGAATGGCGCCTGCCGCTCGACGCACAAAAAGTGACCCATCCCGCGCAGGTTCTGGCCGACCGCATCGCCGAGCAGATCGCGCGCTGGACGGCGTCCGGCTCGCCCGAACGCATCGTCGATCCCAAAACAGGCGTGGCCCGGTCGATCCGCCCCGGCGACGTGCTGATCCTCGTGCGCGCCCGCGCCGCCCTGTTCGAGGCCCTCACACGCGCGTTGCGCCGCCGCCGCGTGCCCGCCGCCGGCGCGGACCGGCTGACGCTCGCGGCCCACATCTCCGTGCTCGACCTGTGTGCGGCGGCGCGCGCGGCGCTCAACCCCGACGACGATCTCGCCCTCGCCGCCGTGCTCAAATCGCCCCTGATCGGCCTGACCGACGAGGCGCTGATGCAGCTCTGCCCGTCGCGTCCGTTCTCGTTGTCGGCGGCGCTGGCCGCCGACCCCGCTTACGCGGCCGCGAGCGGCAAAATCGCCCGCTGGCGGACGCGCGCGGGTCTGGGACCGTTCGATTTTTTCGCTCGCCTGCTGGGCGCGGAGGGCGGACGGCGGGCGCTGGTCGGTCGGCTCGGCGGCGAGGCGGGCGACGTGATCGACGAATTTCTCGCCCGCGCGCTTGCCCATGAGCGCGGCGAGGCGCCCTCGCTCACGCGCTTCCTCGACGAAATCGAGGCCGCCGACAGCGAAATCAAGCGCGACATGGAGGCGGGCGCCGATCAGGTGCGGGTGATGACCGTCCATGCCGCCAAGGGGCTGGAGGCGCCCATCGTGTTTCTGCCCGACACGGGCGGGGCCCCGAACGGCCGCCACGACCCCAAATGGCTGTGTCTCGCGCCCGTTTCCGGCGCCGAGCCCCTGTTGGTCTGGGCGACCTCTGCGACCGACGACAGCGAGGCGATGGCGCTCGCCCGGGGCGTGGCGCGGGAAGGCGCGGCGGGCGAGCATCGCCGGCTGCTCTATGTCGCGATGACCCGAGCCGCGCAGCGTCTCGTCGTCGCGGGTTTCCGGGGCGCGCGCGAACTTCCCGCCGACAATTGGGCCGAACTCATCGCCTCCGGCCTCGCGCCGCACGCGCAGGAAACGCCGAGCGGGTGGAACCCCGCCGAAAGGATCCTGCGGCTGGGGCAGGGGGCCGTCGGCGTGGGACCGGCGGTGTTCCCGCCGCCGCCGCCCCCGACGCCGCTCCCCGCCTGGGCGCTCGCCCCCGCGCGCCACGAAATCGCCTACGCGCCCGCCGCCCCGGCGCGGCGGATCGCGGGCGACGTCGGCCCCGAACGGCTCGCGCGGCTGGAGGAGGGCAGGCTCGCGCACAAGCTGATGCAAAGCCTGCCCGCGCTGCCGCCCGAGCGCCGCCGCACGGCGGCGGCGACCTATCTCGCCCGCGCCGGCGCCGCCATGCCCGAAGCGCGCCGCGAGTCCCTCGCCGACCGCCTGTTGACGCTTCTGGAGGCCCCGGAACTGGCGCCGCTGTTCGGCCCCGGGTCGCGCGCCGAGGTGCCTTTCGCCGCGTCGCTGGCGCGCGCCGGGGGGGCGAGCGTGCTGGTCGAGGGCCGGATCGACCGCCTTTTGGCGGCGTCGGGCGAGGTCTGGGTCGCGGATTTCAAGACCGGAAGTCCTGCGACGCGCCGGGAATACCGGCGCCAACTGGCGCTTTACCGGGCGGCGGCGGCGGCGATGTTTCCCGGGTCCAAGGTTCGGGCTTATCTGCTGTGGATCGAGTCCGGGATGTTCGAAGAATTGGACGCCTCGACCTTGGACGACGCCTATCTTGACTGGGCGGGGGAAGGCGTCGAAGAGTCCTCGCCATCTTAGCGTCTCATTTGGACGACACCCTAGATCCCATGTTGAACAGGGGAAATAGAGGCGCCGCCGCGACGCAGAGCGCGGGCGGTTCGGCCTCATCGGGCGTTGTCGTCCTGCTCGTCTTGGCGTTGGGCGTCGCGAGCTCGGCCTTTGCCGCCCGCGCCGAAACGATGGTCAAGTATAACCATCCCGTCTTCCACAACGGCCATCGCGTGCTCTACCATGGCGCCTGGCGCTCTCATGGGCGCGCCAAGCCCGTCGCCAAGGCCGACGAAGCCGACGACACGCCGGACGACAAGCCCGCCAAGGGAGCCCTGTCCTCCGCGCATGAATTCATCGTGCTAGTCGATCCCGACGACGCCACGTCGCTGCGCATGGCCACGGAACTGGTCAACGCCGCGAAGGCGGCGGGACTGAAGGCGCGCGCCTGGGCCGGCAAGACCTCGCCCGACGCGCTCGCCAAATTCGCCGCCACGGACGGCGGCGATTTCGCCGTCGCACCTATCGACGTGCTGGCCGCCGACCCCAAATTCGCCGACATGAGAGCGAAGTCGCCTCTGGTCGCCCGGCTCGCCCCCGAACCCATCGCCATCATCGCCGCCGCAGGAATCGCCGACGTGGGCGCGCTGCAAGGCCGCCCCGTCGCCTTCGGCGAGGCGGGCGGCGTCGTGGACGCCACGGGGCAGGCTTTGTTCGCAAAGCTCGGCGTGACGCCCAGCGTCGTGCATATGGGCGTCACCGCCGCGCTCGCTGCGTTGGCCGCCGGCAAGATCGACGCGATGGTGGCCTTGGGCGCCGACGAGTCGCGCGCCGTCAACGACGCCTCGCGCGCCGGCAAACTGCACGCCCTCGCCGTACCCTGGCGCGACGACTTCACGGCCTATGCGCCCGCGCGGCTCACCGACAAGGATCTGCCCAAACTCGTGCCGGCGGACGGCGCCGTCGACACCGTCAGCACACCGTTCGGATTGATCGCGATCGACGCCGCCGACGGGACGCCGCGCGCGGCGCAGGACGTCGCCTTCGTGGCCGCCTTGTTCGAGCGTCATCAGCCGCTGTTGTCGGCCGCCGCCGACCCGAAATGGCGTGAAGTCAGTCTGAGCGCCGAGACCGATTGGGCGCGCCTCGCCAGCGCGCGGGACTGGCTGGAAAAGCATCGTCCCGCCCCCGATTCCGCGCTTGACGCGTTCCGCGAGACCGCCAAAACAGCGTTGGACGATTCAGCCGCCAGCCCCGGCCAGGTCGCCGATAAGCTTTACGCCGACCTCTTGCGAGCAAAAGGCGCCGGGCCATGACGGAGCGCAGCATGAGGGAGCGCGGGTTTTGAGCATCGTCGTCAAGGCGGGAGCAGGTCTGGCGGCGGGCGTTGTCGCCGGCGCGCTAGGGCTTGCCTTCCTGCCGCGCCTCGAACCCAGCGCCGTCCAGCCGCGCAACGCGGTGGAGAAGCCGCAGTTTGTCGTGGCGTCCACGAACTCCAACCCCACGCCGCCGTCCGCCGCGACTCTGGCTGTCGCGACGGAGACGCCGGCCGCCAAGCCTGCGGCGCCGGCCAAACCTGTGGCCGCAGCCACTGCGACGCCTGCCTCGACGCCTGTGGCTCTCCCCGCGCCGACGCCGGCCGTCGTCGCCGTTCAGGCACCCTCCGTTTCCCCGCCCGCCCTGCCGGCCAAGGCCGCCGTCACGGCCAAAGCTGAGGCGCCCGCGGCCGTCGCGGCGCCGGCGCCCTCCGCGTCCGTCAACACGCAGGTCGCCTCTGCGGACGCCGCGCGGTGGAGCGTTCGCGGGCTGGTCGCGCTGGCGCGTGGCGATATTTCGAGCGCACGGCTGTTTCTCGCCCGCGCGGCCGAGGCTGGCGACGCCCGCGCGTGGGTTGGTCTCGCCGACACCTACGATCCGGCCATGCTCGCCAAATTCGGCGTCGTTTTCGCCCCGGGCGACGCGCAACGTGCGAAGGATTGTCTGGTCAAGGCGATGGCGGCGGGAGTCGTCGTCCCCAAAGACCGTCTCGCGGCGCTCGAACAGGGCGAGCGGCAGGTTCGCTGAGATAGCATTCCGCCGGGAACGGGCGTTGCGGCGAAATCGCTTGTTTTCGGTGCCCCTGTTGTCAGGCGCGAGTTTTCAGTGGGCGAGTTCCTGGGCGCCCGGCGACAGCGCCGTGGCGGGAAGGACGATCCCCTCCTCGTGCAGGCCCGTCACGCTCACCGCGCGCGCATATAGCGCGAGTTCGTGGGCGATCAGCCGTCGGCACTGCGCGACCAGACCGGACGCCTCGGTGATCTTGCCGTGGCGGTCGAAGCCGATCAGGCCATGATCGGCGCCGATCCGCAGTATCTTGCGCGCCTGGCTCGCCGAGAGACGGAAGCTCGCGCCGATCTCCTTATGCGAGGGTATGCGCTTGCCTCGCAGGAAGGCGTCAGCGACCGAAAGGGCGGTGGCGATGCCGCCGTCGAGCGCCATGATCGCGCGCAGCCCGCCGTCCGGAGCGCCCACCGTCAGGCCGAGGGCGCAGTCGAAAGGGGCCGAGGTCGCAAGCCGAGCAACCAGCGCGGCGCCGCGTGGCGCGTTGAGATGCCGCGTACGTTCGTGCGAGAGCAGGCGCAGGCTCTTCAGCGCCGCATCGTGCCGCTCGGCCTCCTGCGCGATCCACTTTTCGGTGGGGCGCAGGATTTTGAGGCGGCGGTCGAACCAGCCCTGCGAAACCTGAAGATGTCCGGTGCGCTGGGCGAGGCCGATGACCGTGCGCAGCACGCGCGGGCCACAGCCCTCGTCGCCTTCGGAGAGATTGGCGAGCGCGAGCAGACGCTCGAAGGTGGCGCCGTCGTCGGGATTGTCGGTCGCGTTGCTGAAGTGCAGGCGTAGCACGCTCTTCATGATGCGATGGCGGGCGCTGCATGCGACGACCTTATTGTAACCGCCGAGGCCGCGTCGCCACGCGACCAGCGCCTCGATGTAGCTGACCACCGCCGCGTCGAAATGCCTGTCGACGGCGATGGCTTGGGCGAAACGATCGATGACCTCGGCCGAGTGGGACATGGCGTCGAGCCTCCTCGCTCCATCAGGTGCGGCGCAGCGCGTTTGAACTCCGCACGACGTACCGCACGCAGCATCAATGACGTACCGCTAGGGGAAGCGCTGTGGCGAAAATCTCCATATAAAGAATGTGTATTCTGCGCCGGCATAAAGACGGTCATCGACCCGGGTTCCGCCGCCCGAACTCTTGCGGGGGGGGGGGGCGTGGATCGCTGGAAGCGTTACGGCAAGCCAAACGAAGCCTACGTCGACGGTCTGCTCCTCGAGTTCCCGCCTGCGCACGATCTCGTCGAAGCTGCGGCGGCGGAGCCGCTAGGACGCAGCCTTCTGAAGCCGATGGCTGACACTCCTTGTCAGTCGCTTATCGCGTCGGCCAGGCCGAACGTATGGAGGGCGGAGAAGGCGAGAAACCGGATGTGAGCTTCGCTGCAAGCCCGCGCGAGCGGTTGCGCGTCGATCAGGCGTCCGCGCGGCCCGGTTTCCATCAATCCTGCGGCCTCGGCGGCTTTGAGAACGGCGCGCACCTGGCTTTGCGAGATGAAGAAACGACGGGAAATTTCCGGCGCTGAGGGGATGTTGCGCCCTTTGTTGAAGCAGTCGATGACGACGCAGAAAATCGCCGCCGCACCCTCCAACCGCATGACGTCGCCAAAACCCTGGGTTTGCGAAGCCCCCTTCATCCCGATTTCGCGATAGACGCGCGCGAGGCCCATGACGACGTCGCGATGGCGATCCGGCTCGGTCTCCAGCCGTTTGCAGATATTCAATTCCGGAAAGACGGCGTCCAGCGGTCTGACGTAGATGATCGTGAAGGCCCGCGAATGGTGAAGCAGCGCGTCAGTCGGGCGATAGACGCGCTGGCGACCGTCGGCCGGATTTCTGCCCGACACGACGAGACCAGCGGTCTGCGCCAGCCGCAGCAGCGTTCGCACGGCGCGCGCCCCGACGTCGTCGACGGCGCCGGAAAGCTCGGCGAGACGCTCGAAGGTCGCGCCCTGGCGTCCCTCCCGTCCCGGGGAAAGAAAATGCAGATAGACCAGATTTTCGAGCACGCGCATGCGCGCGAGATTGGCGACCACCTTGTTGAGCGGGCCCAGGCGGTCGCGCCATTCGGCATATTCCACGACATAGCGCCATGCGGCCGCCGCGTAGGCGGGATTTTCGCGGATTTTGGCCGACATCTGCGCAAGTCCGTCAGACGACATGGACGTTGCCGTCGGACGGAAGGGAATTGTCCCGAATCATCTTGCGTTGCATGAAAGTAAAGGGGGGCAAAATCATTTACGCCCGCCTAAAGCGACGCCGCGCTCCGGCGGGGCGAAACGTGCCGCAGGCTGTTACCGGCTTACGCGCGAAAGCACGTCGGTGAGGGGATCGCTCGTCCAGGCATGGCTGACAAAGTCCTCGTGCGGCACATCGCCTGCGTCGACGAAGGCGACGGTTCCGGGCCCCAGCGTACCCGGCACGCCCGAAACGGTGGGCACGCCGTCGCGCTCCAGACGCGCGCGCATCGCCACGTTCTCCGCACGGGACGACGTGGAATAGGAGCTTACGAAAAACGCTCGGCCGCGCTCCTGTTCAATCCAGCGGGCGAACTTGTCGGGCTCGCCATAGAGCGCATCCAGCAGCACCACGCCCTTGACCCGTTCGCGCGCGCCGCCGTGGGCGAGCGAGAAGGCGGCGGGCAGATAGCCGCCGCTGTAGGCGACGATCACCACGGGCATGCGCGCAAAGTCGGCCCGCGTGGCGGTGGGGAAATATTTGGAGATCCGGGTTTCCGCTTCCTCAAGGAAAGCCGAGAAACCGCCCTCGCGCCAGAAATTGCCCGCGCTGGAATCCCGCGCATCGAGCGCCATCTGCGGCGCCACCAGCACGGCGTTGAGCCGTGAGGCCGCCACCTGATGGGGTGCGCGCTGACGGCCCACCACGTCGCGCGCCAGCGTCGCGTTGTTGCCGTGGAAATAGACGACGATGACGCCCGCCGCCTTGGGGTCGAAGTCGGGAGAGGCGGCGACAAGCACGTGCCGGTCGCTGTAGGTCTCATCCTCCCAATGGACGCCGCCGCGCGGCGACTTGTGGCCGAGCCGGCCATTTTCGTCGACGTTGAGGAACGGCTTGCCCGCGTCCTCGCCGTCCTCCGAGGAGGGGATCGCGCCATGATACGGGAAGGCTGAGTTCTTGAATTCGACATAGGCGACTTGCACCCCGCCCGCGTTTTCCAGCGAAGCCGGGGCGGCGACGGGCGCGGCGGTCGACACTTGCGGCGCGTTAGGAGGCGAAGCGCAGCCCGCCAGGGCCAGCGCGACGCCCAACAGACAGAGCCAGCCTTTCATGCCCGCCTCCCACGCTAGACCAGCCGCCGCGACAGGACGCCCCCGAACGCGGGCGTAGCTTCGACACCTCCCGCGGCTGACTAACCTATGCGGA